>CAZSPU010000005.1:0-53782 GCA_964608555.1 uncultured Candidatus Saccharibacteria bacterium | reverse complement strand
ATACCAGACCACTGAAGATCGCCGTCATAAGCAACATTTCCACTACGCACGAAGAGTTGTTTGTTGCGTATCATCCATTACCATTATCCCTACCGTACTAGGCAGCGGAGAGGAAAGCCGAACCAACGATCACCGCGTCCGTAATGAGTGTCGGATAGTAGCACTATTCTGGGATCGACATGGAGACTATACGCAGCAATAAAATCATTATCAAAACGCGTACTGGACGACCAATAATTACCAAATTCCCCAGCGAGAAGAAATTCCCTATTAACGAAATCACTACGCACGAAATGGCAGAAAATGATACAACAGTCGAACTTGTACAGTTATTACAAGTTCAACCATTAAATGACAGTGGTAATTTGATTCAAAATTAACGTTAATTAATATAGTTTCTGAAATATTCCTGTTATTTATCATTTCATTACCATTACCCCTACCGTACTAGGCAACGGAGAGGAAAACCCCACTGATGGTCGCCGTCGCGGGACGGGTAGATATCAGCAGTAGAGAAGTAAAGGTAGAAACTATACTGAAACCCGGTGTTAATGAGGGCGCGAGATGACCAGTAATTTCCATCAACACCAGACCATCCATTGTAACCGCTGTAATGTGCAGCACCACTACGCACGAAGCGGCAGAAGATATGGAGTCATTCCTGGCGCGAAATGACAGAAGGATTACCGTTTAATGCGACACTTAAAAATCCTCGTTTAAGGCGCTCGAATATTACAAAAAAGTAAGCCAAATGTAACTTTGAGCGCAGGACAAGCTGGAGAATTTCACTATAATAGTCCCAAGGAGAAAATATGAAAACGATTTTAGAATTAGATAAAGTCGAGAAGTATTATGGCAACAAAACTTCTTTGACTAAAGCAGTTGATAAAATTTCCTTCACGGTCGATGAAGGGGAGTTTGTGGCGATTATGGGTGCCAGCGGCTCGGGCAAAACGACTTTGCTGAACGTAATTTCGACAATCGATCGCGTCACGGCTGGGCATATTTATGTTGACGGGGAAGATATTACCGAGCTCAAAGGCGAAGCCTTGAATAAATTTCGTCGCGAGGAACTGGGATTTATCTTTCAGGACTTTAATTTGTTGGACTCGTTGACGTCCTATGAAAATATTGCTCTTGCCTTGTCAATTCAAAACTTAGCAGCTCCGGAAATCGAAGAACGCGTGAATCAAGTTTCGCGAGAATTAAACATTCAAAGTGTGATGAATAAGTTTCCGTACCAAATGTCGGGCGGCCAAAAACAACGTGTCGCTTCAGCTCGCGCGATTGTAACGAAGCCAAAACTCATTCTAGCCGATGAGCCGACTGGTGCGCTTGACTCGAAGTCGTCGCGGATGCTGCTTGAGCAGTTTGAAGTTTTGAACCAAAAGATGTATGCGACGATTTTGATGGTGACGCATGATGCGTTTGCGGCTTCCTATGCTACACGAGTGATTTTTATTAAAGATGGTAAAATTTTCAACGAGCTGCGCAAAGGCGATCATGATCGCAAGTACTTGTTCAACGAAATTATTAATGTGATGACCTTGCTGGGCGGAGATATGAATGATGTACTATAAAATTACTCGGAAATCAGGAGGGCAGAACGGTGTTTGTTAAACTTGCACTCAAAAATATCAAACGCAGTATCAAAGATTATACGATTTACTTTTTTACGCTAGTGCTTGGCGTGGCGATCTTCTATATTTTTAATACGCTCGATAGCCAGTCGGTCATGTTGAATGTGAACGATCGTGTGCGCGAAATGCTGGATTTGATTAATGTAATTATGGGGTCGGTGAGCGTCTTTATTGCGTTTATTCTCGGCGCCTTGATTGTCTACGCTTCGCGATTTTTGATCAAAAGGCGTAGTAAAGAATTTGGCATTTATCTCACGCTCGGCATGAGCAAACGTAAAGTTTCGATGATTCTGTTGCTTGAGACGTTCTTTATTGGTCTACTGTCGCTCGTGGTCGGGCTGATTGTAGGCGTGCTGGTTTCGCAGCTGACCAGTGTGCTAGTGGCGAATATGTTTGATGCAAATTTAACTGAATTTCAATTTGTCTTTTCGCTTTCGGCTTGTCTGCAGACTTTGCTGTATTTCGGGATTATCTATCTCGTGGTGATGATTTTTAATACAGTTAATATTAGTCGTCAAAAACTGATTAACCTACTTTCCAGTCATCGTCACAACGAAAAAGTCAAACTCAAAAATCCCTGGCTCTGCACGGTAGTCTTTATTGTGGCGGCGATCACTCTTGGCGTAGCCTATTATCTCGTTACCGGTGGTTTACGGCAGCTTGCTGAGAGTACGGATGTCCAAATCTTGCTGGTTCCAATCGCGATGGGCGTTGTGGCGACTTTTCTACTGTTCTGGTCGCTATCTGGACTCTTACTACGCATCCTCATGAGTTTCAAAAGAGTTTACTACAACCAGCTGAACTCTTTCGTGCTGCGACAATTCAGTAGTAAAATCAACACCACAGTTGTCTCCATGAGTTTTATCTGCTTGATGTTGTTTGTGACGATTTGTGTGCTTGGCTCGGCGCTCTCGCTCAACGCAACTTTGCATGAAAATATTGAAAGAGCCTTGCCGGTCGACGTGCAAGTTGAGGCAATGGGCGAAACGGCAGTTGGTATTGAAGAAGTTTATGCCAAAGAAGATCTCGACCTTAATCAATTATTAAAAGACGTCGTGACCTATCGACTTTATATTTTGGAAAATGTTTCTCTGGCGGACACTTTGGGCAATGTAATGGCGACTATTGACGAAAATGGCGATCCGGCCAACTATCGCAGTAGTGAATATGCCGTCACACTTAGTGATTATAACCGCGTGGCCGAACTTTTCTCGTTGCCGAAACTCGAGTTGGGCGCTAATGAATATGCGGTCTTGGGTAATTATGCGCCAATGATCAAGTTGCGTAATCAAGCGCTCGCCAATAACACGGAAATCACAATCGCCAAAACCACTTTGAATCCAAAATTTGATCACTGTCTGGACGGCACCTTGGAGCTTGAGATGGCAGCCATGAATGGTGGTATTCTGATTGTGCCAGATGCGGTGATGGCGAAAGTTAAAGACAGTTATACGCGAGAAATTCTGATCGGTAATTTCGTTAATCCAGATCGAGCGGCCGAGACTGAAGCAGAACTCATGAAACTGCATAATCGCTTCTTCCGTAATAATACTGATGGTAATGCCGATGACGATTTAGATGAAGACGAAGATAGCCCTGTTTATTACTATAGCGTGACCACGAAACAGGAAATTATCGATAATAATGTCGGTACTTCGGCGCTCGTCACCTTTATCGGTCTGTATCTAGGGTTGATTTTCCTGATTTCTAGCGCTGCGGTCTTAGCCTTGAAGGAACTTTCCGAGAGTAGTGACAATCGCGAAAAATATACTATCTTGCGCAAAATTGGTGCGAGCGAAAAAATGCTCAACCACGCTCTCTTCTGGCAGATTTTCATCTTCTTCCTCTTCCCGTTGCTAATTGCGATCTTGCACTCTATCTTTGGGCTTATGTTCTGCGACTATCTGCTTTCGATGTTTGGCGGCATCGACATAATGCGGTCGCTACCAGGCGTGTGTTGTCTGCTCGCAGTAATTTATGGCGGATACTTCGTAGTAACTTATCTTTGTAGTAAAAATATGATTAAACAACATTCCTAAACGCCGCCGGCGCAACTTCTCCTGTGGTCTAACTGCGGGAGAAGTTTTTGCTATTCAGGAATTATTAAAGAAAAATTAAAACTGTGCTATAATCAAGCGTATATGGAATGGACCATCATCGGGCTAATTGCAGTTGTGATTATCTTGTTAGTCATTTTAGTGTTGCGCAAACCGCAACAGTCCAATCTTAACTTTGCTCGTATGGAAGAGCGCTTGATCCGGATCGAAAGTGAACTCGACAAGCTCACGCCAAAGATTGAAGGGGAATTTCGGGAGAATCGCAAAGAAATTACCGAGAATCTCCAGGGCAATCGTAAGGAAATCTCCGACAATTTGCAATATATCCAGCGCACGGTTGATACGCGGGTCAAAAGTCTGCAAGATGACAACGCCAAAAAACTCGAAGAGATGCGTCTCACGGTCGACGAAAAACTCCAAAAATCCGTCGAACAACGCTTTAATGCTAGCTTTAAACAAATTTCCGGGCAGCTCTCGCAAGTATATCAAGGCTTAGGCGAGATGCGGTCTCTGGCCAATGGTGTCGGCGATCTCAAAAAAGTCATGGAGGGCGTCAAAACGCGGGGTATTTACGGTGAAGTTCAGCTCGGAAATATTATCGCTGATAGTTTGAGCAAAGATCAGTATGCCGAAAACATCATTACCAAACACGGCAGTAACGACCGTGTTGAGTTTGCGATTAAAATGCCTGGTCAAGGTGAACAAGTGGTTTATCTGCCGATTGATTCAAAATTCCCAGTCGAGAATTACGCGCGTCTAATCGATGCCTACGACAAAAACCAAAAACCAGCCATCGAAGAATTTCGCAAGGCTTTGGCTGCTGATGTCAAGATTCAGGCTAAGAAAATCGCTGAAAAATATCTCGATCCGCCCGCGACCACTGATTTTGGCGTCATGTTTGTGCCGACCGAAAGTCTTTATGCCGAGATTATGCGCATACCGGGCTTGTTTGACGAAATTCGGCAGAAGCAAAATGTCACCATTTGTTCGCCGTCAACCTTACCGATCATTCTGTCCGGGCTGACTATGGGCTTTCGTACGGTTGCCATTGAACAGCGTTCCGCCGAAGTTTGGCAGACTTTGGGCGCTGTTAAGGCTCAATTCGGCAAGTTTGGCGACTTGTTGGCCGCTACCAAGAAAAAGCTCGAAGAAACTGCCCACAAAATCGGTAGCGCGGAAGTTACTTCTCGTCAGATCGAGCGCAAGTTAAAGAACGTTGAAGTTTTACCTGAAAGCGAAAGCATTAAAATGATTGGAGATTTGGAGGTCTAATATGCACGCAATCAAAAAGTATCGCGATGAATGGCGCATTCAAGAATATTTATTAATCACCTTCTTTATTTCATGGCTGAGCTGGGGTATTCTTTGTATGCTGACAAATCTCAAAATCGTAACATTAAATAGTCCGCTGGGTATGATTTTGTTTGCGATTGGCGGTTTTGGCCCAACGATTTCTGCGATTATGTGCATAGAAGGGAAACTCACTTTCAAAAAAGTGAAAGAATTTCTTTTTAGCCACAAGAAACGCACGATTTTTTACTTGTTGGCTTTGGCAATTGTTATGATTGCCGTCGTGATGCTATCGTCATCCTTCCAGACGAATCCCGAAATGCCATGGTATATTTTGCCAATAGTATTTATTGTCTGTACGTTGTTTGGCGGCGGTAACGAAGAATTAGGCTGGCGCGGTACTTTACAGCCAATTATGGAGCGTGTGATTGGCGGCAAAGTTAAACATTCTGTGATGAGTTTTATGCTGGCGACTTTCATCGTTGGCGTGATCTGGGCAATTTGGCATCTACCGCTGTGGTTTGTGGTGGGCTCTACGCAACAGAGCCTCCCGTTCTTCTTGTTTGCAGCCAGCGCGATCGCGAATAGTTTTTGGCTAGCTTATATTTATCGCACAACGCACTCAGTTTTCTATTGCATGCTGATTCATGGTCTGATTAATACCTTGATGGGCTTTTTCGTCATTAATGTCAACTGGATTCTACTGGCTGGATATCTAGCTATTACGATCGCCACAATTTTCATTGGCGCTAAATCTACGCCCAAGAAAGTGACCTATGGAGACGATTAATCTTCTCGCCACTTGGTTTATAATTTTTATCCTCTATTCGTTCATTGGCTGGATCCTAGAGTTGCTGGTGATGTATCTAGAAAAACGGCGGATCGGGAACCGCGGCTTTCTGATCGGACCTGTAATTCCCATTTACGGCACTGGCGCACTTTTAATTACTCTTTTTCTCAATCACACCGATAACTTCTTAGCGATTTTCTGTGTGGCGGTGATTGGTAGTGGCGTGCTAGAATATTTAACTAGTTATATTATGGAAAAGTTATTCCATGTGCGCTGGTGGGATTATAGTCACAATCATTTTAATATTAATGGACGAATTTGTTTAGAAACTTTGATTTTGTTTGGAATTTTTGGCATTATCGTGTTAAATGTCATTAATCCGTTCTTTTTGTGGTTGCTCGGCAAAGTTAATCCATTTGTTTTAGATGTGATTGCGATCGTTTTGTTAATTATTTTTGTGGCCGACATTGTTGGCTCGCTCTATTTAATTACGCGTTTTCGCGTGGCAGCAGGAACGGTTGAGAAAGACGCTACCGAAGAAATTTCACAACATATCCGCGAAATCATTATGCAACGCGGGCGCCTCAGCAAACGCTTAGTAAAAGCCTTCCCGGATTTAGAAGTCAAGAAAACGCCGCCGCATAAGCGCAAACCTAAGTCGGAGAGTAAAACAATCAAGAAGTCAGCTAAAAAGTCAGCCAAGAAATCGCCTGATCACAAAACAGTCAAAACCACAAACCCGGCAAACTCTAAGAAGGACTCTCAATAAGCTTGGGCTGTGCTATAATATAATAATATGGATAAAGTATTACTTGAGTTTCTGAAAGATAAGCAACATATTTGTATTATTCAGGCCGAAAACCCCGACGGCGATTCGCTGGGCTCGGCGATTGCGCTAGATTATATTTTGAACCAGACCGAGAATCATTTATATTGCCCGGTTGATATTCCGCACTATTTACATTATTTTCCGGATTGGTCGCGCGTAGATATTGAGTTTGATTATCGAGCCGACGGTTATATTATTGTTGACACGGCCGCCAGTATTCTGCTTTCTAAGCTTCTTGATGATACAGCTATTCGTAATTGTCTGTATAATAAACCGGTTTTAGTAATTGATCATCACGAAACAGCGGACGATCTCGATTTTCCGCACCAGGCGATCATTGAGCCGCGTCCAGCCTGCGCTGATGTTATTTTTCAGGTGGCGCAAGCGGCCGGCTTAACTATCCCGCGCGAAGCGGCCGATGCGCTCTATGCTGCGATTTCATCCGATACTTTGGGTCTTGTGAGCGCTTCAGTTACGGCTGATACCATGCGCACAATGGCGGCACTGATTGACTTAGGCGCTAATCCTGCCGAACTCGAAGAACGACGTCGAGAATTCATGAAAAAATCTGCTCGCATTCTTGACTACAAGGCCGATCTAATTAAACGGATTGATTATTCACTAGACGGTGCCTTGGCCACGATTCATATTCCTTTTGAAGAGATTCAAGCATATTCTAACGAATATAATCCCAATATATTAATTCTCGAAGAGATGCGGCTAGTCGAGGGTGTGATTTTAGCTGTGGCGATTAAAACTTATCCCGACGGTAAGATTACTGGCAAAGTGCGCTCGAGCGAGCCGATTGCCGAGCAAGTTGCGGGTTATTTTGGGGGCGGCGGACATCCTTACGCGGCCGGCTTTCGCACTTATGATATGACTTACGAAGATGTCGTAGCTGATTTAGTCAAAATTACGCCGCGTTTATTGGAAGAAAGTCGACAATATGCTGAATCGCAAGATTTATAATGGCTTGACCTGGTTTTGGCACCGAGTTTTGCATGTTCCATTTTGTTGCAAACCAACTTTTGATAACAAGCGTCCAGACCCAGTCTTGACTGTAGTGTTTTTGCACGGTATTTCCGCAACTTCTGATACTTGGCGCAGCACTATTCGGCAATTGTCACGTGACCATGCGTTTGATCGCGTCCGATTTATTACGCTCGATTTGCTCGGGTTTGGCAAATCCTTGCAAGCCGATTGGCTCGACTACGACTACAATGATTATCACAAGGCGCTAGAACGCAGTTTTAAAAAGCTCAAAGTCAAAGGTCCAGTTGTATTAGTTGGGCATTCCATGGGATCATTAATTGCCGCAGACTACGTTGTGAACTTTCACCCTACGCCCGACATTATCCATCTTATTCTAGTTTCGCCGCCGGTTTTGATGGCAGCGGAATTAGCTAGATTACCCGATCAGGTTTATACTAAATCCTATGGCTCATTATACAAAATCGCTACCGACGTTCCGGCCGCTGAAGTGCTGGCGCGATTGATTCAAAAATTCAGTAGCTTCCGCAGTGATTATATCAAAACTGATGCTTTTGCAAAATCAATGGAAGAAGTGATCTTAAACCGTCAAAACTATCAAACTTTTGTCAAAATTCGCGTCCCAACTCTACTTTTGCACGGACATTTTGATCCGCTCGTGATGGGATCAAACTTGCGCCGCGCCGCCAAACAAAATCCTGGATATTTGGAATATCGAAGCGTAATCGGGCAACATGATTTATCGGCCGGAAAACGTGCTAGAATAGAACAAGAACTAAAGAAAGTGCTAAAAGATGAAATTGAAACTATATAATACTCTCACTCGCAAAACCGAAACTTTCACACCATTTAATCCCGCTGAAGTTAAAATTTACACTTGTGGTCCGACAGTATATGATCAGCCGCACATTGGTAATTATGCGGCGTATGTCTATTGGGATTTGTTGGTGCGGACTTTGCGCGCTAATGGTTATGGTGTAAAAAGAGTATTAAACTTAACTGATGTCGGTCATCTGACGTCTGATGCCGATGACGGCGAAGACAAACTTGAAAAAGGTGCTCGTCGCTCGCACAAAACCGTTTGGGAAGTTGCAGATTATTACATCGGTAAATTTTTAGAAGATTATCATAAGCTTAACTTATCAGAGCCAGAAATGCTTGCGCGCGCGACAGATTATATTGCGGAAGATATTGCCCTGGTAGATTTGCTGACTGCCAAAGGTTATACTTACGAAACGCGCGATGGCATCTATTTTGATACTAGCAAATTTCCTAGTTATGCTGATTTCGCTCGTCTCGACTTAGATAATCTCAAGGCTGGAGCGCGCGTCACCTTTTCACCAGAAAAACGTAATGTGACCGACTTTGCCGTCTGGAAATTTATCCAACCAGGCGAAGATCATGCCATGCGTTGGGATTATCTTGGTCGTCCTGGTTATCCTGGCTGGCATCTAGAATGTTCCACAATTATTCATACCGAACTCGGTGAAACGATCGATATTCATACTGGCGGCGTTGATCATATTCCCGTCCATCATACTAACGAAATCGCCCAAAGTGAAACTGCTTTTGAGAAAAAACTTGCTAAATATTGGATACATTGTAACTTTTTGACGATTGATAAGCAAAAAATTTCCAAATCACTGGGCAACATTTGGACAATTCAAGATTTGGCCGACAAAGGTTATTCGCCAATGGACTTCAAAATGTGGGTTTTGCAAGGGCATTATCAATCCGAACATGATTTTAACTTTGATAATTTGGAAGCTGCGCGCGTGCGTCGATTAGATTGGCGCCGTAAAATCGGTCGACTGCGCTATCATCTTGACGATGCAGCGACGCCAGGTGTTTTACCAAGCCCGACCGTCGATCCGCAGGAAACATGGGCGCAAATTTTGGCAGCTGTTTCTGATAATCTTAATTCGCCGATGGCGTTTGCAGCAATCGATTCCAATCCAGCACTTGATTTGGCAACTTGGCAAAAAATCGATCAGTTGTTTGGTCTTAATCTCTTTGAAGATACGCCCAATCTCACGGCCGCCCAATCGATTTTGCTGGAAGAACGCTATTTGGCCAAATTACACAAAGATTACAAAACTGCCGATGAGCTTCGTGACCAACTCGCCGCGCAAAATATCGCTGCGTTGGATACTAAGAACGGTTATTCCTGGACTTATTTAAGATGACAATATACATAATTATGGTAAAATAAGAAGATGAAGAAAGTGATCGAGGTAAAAGATCTAGTCAAAGTGTATGGCAAGCGCGATACCGCTTTTGAAGCGCTTAAGGGCATTGATCTAGATATTTATGAAGGTGAGTCAGTAGCGATCGTCGGTAAATCTGGCTCTGGTAAGTCGACATTAATGCACTTATTGGCATTGCTTGATAAACCCACTAGCGGCACGATTCGGATTGATGGCGTCGATTCTACAAAACTCAGCAATCGCGAGCTCAACAAGTTGCGCAATCGCACTTTTGGCTTCGTGTTTCAACAGTTCTTTATGAATCCAAACGATACGGTTTTAGAAAATGTCGTTTTGCCGCTCAAAATCGCGGGTATTAACGGCAAAGAACGCAAACAATTGGCTACGGAAGCTCTGCAGACGGTCGAACTGGGCACGCGCATGAAGTTTCGCGCCAACGATCTTTCGGGTGGTCAGAAGCAGCGAGTTTGTATTGCGCGCGCCATTGTCAACAACCCGAAAATCCTTTTTGCGGATGAGCCGACTGGCAATCTCGACTCGGCCACAGGCGACAAGATCATCGATCTACTTTTTGGTCTCAATCGAGAAAATGGTGCCACTCTGATTATTGTGACTCATGACGAAGATCTTGCTAGTCTCTGTCAACGCCAAATTCATATCGCTGATGGCGAGATCGTCGAAATTTCGGAGAGTCAAGCCAAAGGGGAATGGGTAGATGGCAAATGGAAAATGGTAGTTCCAGAGGAGGATGATGGGAATCTTTGATATTATCATTAGCGCGAATCGTAATCTTTTGCGCAATAAAGTCCGGACTTTTTTGACTGTACTGGCGATTTTTGTCGGTAGTTTTACAATTTGTCTCAACGTTGCGATTAACTCTGGTGTCGATAAGTTCATCGACGAGCAGACTGAAAGTCTCGGCGGAGAAGATTATATTATGATTATTGCGAAAGATTCCGCCAATATGATGAGTTCTATGATGACCTCTGGCGATCCGGTTGAGTACAATCCCAATCAAGTCAGCGCAGCCTTATCGAAGGAACAAATCGAAAAACTCAAAACCCTAGACGGCATTGACGGTGATAATGTTTATATTGCCAAACAAGTTGCCGTTGATTATATCACTAGCCAATATACCGACAAGAAATACACAATTAATATTGGTTCGATGCCACCAGGTGATTTTCGGATTGCTTTGACTGCAGGAACTTTACCAGACCGCGACGCCAAAGATTATCAAATTACTCTCGAGCCGGGATATCCTAAAGTACTAGGATTAGGTTCGGATGAAGAAGCAATTGGCAAAATTGTCACCATTGCTTATATTGATCCTAATACCAAAAAAGTCACTAATTACGAAGCAAAAGTTGTAGGTGTACAGGCGCGGGGCGTGGTTGCAGTTAATGGTTCAGTAGTAAATCCAGCGCTCGAAGAAGCCATTTTTAAAGAAGCCACCAAGAATTATCCTCCTGAATATGCCGAGCAGGCTCACCTTGTCCAAGCGCGCTACGATAACTCCAATTACAGCGAGGACGAAATCAAACAGATTTTGGAAGATAATGGTTTTTATGGTATCACCGTTTCCGACATGATGGGTACAATTCGAACTTTCTTCGATATTATTATGGTAGTCTTCACGATTTTTGGCGGGATTGCTTTGCTTGCGGCTGCAATTGGCATCATTAATACTTTATTAATGTCGGTCGAAGAGCGCACTCGCGAGATTGGTCTCGACAAGGCGCTAGGCATGTCTTCAGCAAAGATCTTCCTAAGCTTTTCGCTCGAAGCTATTGCCTTGGGATTTTGGGGATCAGTGTTTGGTATCGGCGTTGCCGTCCTCGTTGGTCACTCAGCCAACGTAGCTCTGCACCAGCCTGGAGCTTTGCTAGAAGTCTTTCCGACCTTCAACCTGTTTGATTTTACTCTCAATAATATGCTGCCAATTATGCTAATCGTCATGGCAATTGCTTTCGTGGCGGGTACGGCTCCGGCCTGGAAAGCGGCACATAAGAATCCGATCGATGCCTTGCGCTATGAATAAACTACTTAACGAAGAAATTACAATCGAAAAACTCATTCCTGGCGGTCAAGCCCTAGGCACCTTACAAAGTGGTAAAAAGATTTTCCTTTGGAATGCGCTACCTGGTGAAATTGTGACACAAGTGCAAATCTCGCAAGAAAAATCTAGCTACGCCGAGGGGGTTGCATTAGAATATAAACGTCCTTCTGAGCGGCGAGTTGCACCGCATGATACTTGTTATCTTTCGACTTCGCCCTGGCAGATTATGCAATATGCATACGAACTTGACCAAAAACAGCAGATTCTCCAAGAAATCTTTCGTCAACATCAGCTAAACATTACCAATGTAGAATTTAATTCCGTCCAGACCGATGGTAAAGATTATTTCTATCGCAACAAGATGGAATATGCTTTATTTTATAGTCACGAAGATCAGTTGATCCATCCGGCTTTTCGCGGACGTGGCTCGCATCGCAAAATTCCTGTATCACACTCTAGCCTAGAACGTCCGGAAATCTGGCAAGCTGCTCAAACTCGCATCGACGAGCTTAATCAGCAAAAAGCCGATGCGCGCCAATTTCAGTCGTTATTACTTAGATCTAATCAAAATAGGGAAGTTGCAGGCGGATTTTTTATTAATCATCAGCCTCGTCCGCGTTTTCAGCATTTGACGGATCATATTTTAGGATATGAATATTCATATTCGCCAAATGGTTTCTTTCAAATTAATTTGCCGGTTTACGAAATGGCGTTGCGTGCAATCCAGCCATGGATCAAAACTGCGAAAGTTCTAGATCTCTATGCTGGAGTTGGCACGATTGGGCTATCGGTAGCGCGTGATCACGACCTGACGTTAGTCGAATGTGACAAATCCGCCTACCGCGAACTGGAAAAGAACTGTCAAGGTACTACGGCGCATCCAGTTTGGGCAAAATCCGAAGAAGCCCTAGATTATATATTGCAAGATCAGACTGTAATTTTGGACCCACCGCGCGCAGGAATTCACGCTGATTTAGCTGCTAAGTTATTAGAAGTGGAGCCACAGGCAATTATTTATCTGTCTTGCAATCCCGTTACGCAGGCTCGCGACGTAAAAATCTTGACCGCAAAATACAATATCAAGAATATCACGCCATTCAACTTTTTCCCGCGCACGCCTCATTTAGAAAATTTAATGATTTTGGAGCATAAATAAATGCCGCTCAATGATGAACAGCGTCGTGCTGTTGAATATCTGAACGGGCCACTTTTGGTTTTGGCTGGTCCCGGTACCGGCAAAACGCAATTGTTGTCCGCTAAAGTTGCTTATATTCTCGAGCAGACTGACGCGAACCCCGAAAACATCCTTTGTCTCACTTTTACGGACGCTGGCGCGCAAAATATGCGTGATCGTCTCCAAACAATGATTGGCAAAGCTGCTCAAGACGTTAATATTCATACTTATCACGCTTTTGGTAAAGATTTATTGGATCGTTACCGCAATTATACTGACGTGATGGATCGCAAAATCGAAAGCACTATCGATGAGACGCTGCAATACAAAATTATCGCCGAAATCCAAGACAAACTGCCGGCTATGGATATCCTGCGTACCGGTCCGATTAAGGATATCATTAGTACAATTAGTAATGCTAAATCAGCGCGTCTCTCCAGTAATGATCTACGTAAAATTGCCGAGCAAAACATCCAAGATAGCGCAGATTTGAGTGCGGAAATTTCTCCAATTCTCGAAGCCGCCCCCAAACGTTGTAAATTTGACATAGCAGTAGAGTCAATCTATCAACCAATTTTAGAAGTTTTGGCAAAATATACTAGCCCAGAACCAATTGTCGGTCATATCGAACGCATCGCGAATGTCCTGACACGTGAATTAAATCAACTAATCGAAAAAACAGCGGCTGCCGAAAAACCCAGCGTCAGTGTACTTACGAAGTGGCGCGACAAGCGCTTTGAAAAAGACGGCGACGGTAAATATCGTCTCAAAGACTATATCGCGAACAAAAAACTTTTATCGTTTAGTAATATCCTGCAAAAATATGACGAACGCTTGCAAAAAGATGGGCTCTATGATTTTGATGACATCATTGAGTGGACCATTCAATATCTCAAACAAGACAACGGTTTTCGTCTGAGCTTGTCGGAACTGTTTCAATATATTTTGCTGGATGAATTTCAAGATACTAATACTTCGCAGTTCGAATTAATCAAACTTCTCACCGATTATGAAAAACCTGCGGTCATGGCGGTAGGCGACGACGATCAAGCTATTTACGCTTTTCAAGGTGCTAACGCCTCGAATTTGATGGATTTTCAGCAACATTACCAAGCCGAAATTATTAGTTTGACTCAAAATTATCGCAGTAGCGGCGAAGTGCTGGAATTTTCGCGCCAAATTGCCGACCAAATTAACGATAGTTTCGTCAAAAGTTATGGTAATGTCAACAAAACTCTTACTTCCGTCCAAGATGAGGTTAATGGTCGGTCCGAAAATTCTCAACTGGCGCGGCATGAATTTCCTTGTCCGGAAGCAGAGTATTATTGGATCGCTCAAAGGATTTCCGAGCTTGCCGAGAGTGGCGAAAAACTTTCGGATATTGCAATTTTGGCGCCAAGGCACAAAAATCTCGTGACCGTCGTGCCATATCTAAAGGCGCGCGGTCTCAATATCGCCTACGAGAAGCGTGAAAACTTACTTCAAGATGAAAATTTGCAAGCTCTCGGCAAGCTGGCAAATTTTGTGCAGCAACTAGCATCGGGCAAGCAGCCTGCGCATATGTTGCTTGAGATTTTATCTTTTGAATTCTGGGGCTTCCCGACATTAGAAGCGATACAAGTGCTCAGCGAAGTGCGCAATAGCAAAAATCTCCTGGAAGTATTAAGCAATCACGAAACTTTTTCGCCGTTTGCACAATTTTTAGCTGATTCAGCTGCCAAATCTACCGCTGCGCCGCTTGAGCTAATGATTGATTACCTTACCGGTAATCTGGCCCTCAATGGCTATCAATCGCCATTCTTAAGTTATTTTCAAGAGCATTGCAATGACGCTGAACTGCTAGAATTTTATGAAAGTTTGGCTACGCTGCGCCAGTTAGTCTTAAGTCACGCTCATACTCTACATCCTGAGCAAACCGATTTTGTGCCGAAGTTGGCTGATTTTGTCACTACGATTCAAGATTACGAAAAAGCCGAAGCCGAAATCATGCGCATTAGTAATTACCGTGATAGCGATGAAGCTGTCCAAGTGATGACCGCCTTTAAGAGTAAGGGTTTGGAATTTAAGCATGTTTTTTTGACGTCAGTCGACAATTCCGCGTGGGGCAAGGCTAAAGGGAACAACAATCTCTTGGCGCTACCGTGTAATTTAATTCAGATCCGACATACCGGTATTAGCGATGACGAAAAACTCCGTTTGCTCTTTGTGGCGATTACGCGTGCCAAGCAAAGTCTGACTATGACCAACTCTCAAAACAATAGCGACGGCAAGCATATCAACCGGCTCAGCTACCTCCAGGAAGCTAGCCCCGAAGATGTAGCGCAAATTTCGACGCTTTTGCCGAAGGCAGCGCAGGAGATTACCATACATCATGACGAACTAGACACTGAGCAAAAAATCGAAACCTTGCGCACAGATTGGGTGTCGCATTATCAAAAACAGACGCCAGCTATTAAAGAAATCTTGCAAGCGCGCGTTGAGAATTTTCGTATGACCGCCACGGCGCTCACTAATTTCATCGATTTAGTGTATGCAGGGCCGCGCGCTGTCTATGCGCATACAATCTTGCGATCACCTAGTGAGCCTGCTACGCCTAGCCAATGTTATGGCACCCTCGTGCACTACGTGTTTGAGCAGATTACCAATCAAGGTATTGACGATGAGACGGCTATGGAGCAGTTCCGCAGTGCGGTGCCACGTACACTCCTAGATTACGACGACCAGCAAAAATTGCTCGAAGCCGGACTATATAATATAAAGATCGCCTTGCAAAAGTTTGGTCCGATCTTGCGCCAAGATAATGCCAAGGCTGAAGTTAATCTCTCCTCCGAGCACCCAACGCTCAACGGCATTCCGCTCACGGGAATGCTCGACCATATCCATATCGATCCTAATAATAAAACTATCGAAATCTACGACTACAAGACCGGAAAATATCGCCAAGAAAAGTGGAATCAACATCCATCGCTCTACAAATATCGCTTGCAACTAGGTTTTTATAAACTTTTGCTCAATCTCTCCCCGACTTATCGGAAATATCAAGTTACGCGCGGCCATATTTTGTTTGTGACGCCGGACGATGAAGGCCAAGTTTATGATAAAGTGTATGAATTCGACCAAAATGAAGAAGATGAGCTGATACAACTGATCGAGAAAGTTTATCAGCAAATCACCAGTCTTAATTTTGTGAATGATCCAGAAATATTCTTGCCTAGTAATACCAATAATGGTATGAAGCAAATCCGCGAGTTTATCGCCAAACTTTTGGAAGAACCTGCTGATCCGCAATAATAACGGTTGCGTTTGTGTTTTGCATCACGTTGTAGTAAAATACAAGAGCGCTAAGTCTTACAGGGTTAGCCTAGTCAGATTTTAGTAGTACTTTTGGAAAGGAGGGGGCATGATTGGGCACTTGGAACGACATTTTTGGCAGACCGCATATGACAGAAGACGAAGCCAGGCTGGCGCAGTATAGCACCGCCAAAGGCCAGTACACCGCTGACGACGGCAAGGTCTTCTTGAGCGAGCGTGAACTGCAGGAGTATTACCTGATGCGCGAGAAGGGTCTCGTCTAAGGTCCTGCCTACACAGATCAGCAGAATGGCATTATGCCGATCAAACTGCTGAAAATTCATGTCATGAAAGGAAGGATATCTCTCCAAAGTACACTCACACCCGGGCGGCCATTAGGTCGCCCTTGCTATATGCATATTATTCTTCTATTACTCCGTTCTAAAAATAACTGTACATTATACTTAGAAAGTTGTTACTTCTGCCACTTCTATCACTTTGTTTTAGAAATACCTGCTCATCCTCGGAAATGAAAGTAAAACTTTCACTTCGCTCGGATGTTTGGTATTTCGTGCGTAGTGGCTACGCTCATTACAATGGCCATACTAACTGGTCCAGCATAAACGGTTACGGCTGGTCATCGCGCACCTATACTAGCACTGGTTTTCAGGGCGGTTTCAGCCTCGACTTCCTTACTTTAGATGTTTACCCATCCGGCGACAATGGCTACAGCTACCGTCTCTTCGGTTTTCCTCTCCGCTGCCTAGTACGGTAGGGATAATGGTAATGGATCTTCTGCCGCTTCGCGTCAGAAATGACTGCGCATTCTCGGAAATAATAGTAAACTATTATTTCACTCGGATGCTTGCCATTTCGTGCGTAGTGGCGTAATTGAACCCGACGGCCTAAAATGGCATGAACGTACTTTCTACTGGAGCGATCGTTCTATAGAATATGACCCTAGGGGTGTTTGGGGATTAGGATTAAAACCGCAGCTAGTTTTGTCTCCTGCCGAAATTAATAATCGTGACCATGGTATGCCTCTCCGCTGCCTAGTACGGTAGGGATAATGGTAATGGATTCTTCGTGCGTAGTGGATACATGGTTGCGCAGTATTTGCATGTCGTGGGAAGAAACGCACATTATTGGTCGTCAGTTGCAGCAAAAGGTTCTCACCCTTCGTATTTACTGTTTATTGGTGATGTGAAAGTGGAGCTGAGTGAAAGTAATAGATTCTATGGTCGTTCTCTCCGCTGCCTAGTACGGTAGGGATAATGGTAATGGATATAGTCGGCCGTAAGTAGTTCTATTCATCCAACCCATAATGAATTTCGGTGTCGGGCAGGTAGCTATAATGCTGTTGAACTTGTTGCATTAGTTTTGTATCATCGAAACTTGTAACCTCTAAAATAGCCTTAGCCACCTTGCCGGGGAATATTCTGCGAATGGATGAAGCATAGCTTGATCCATCTTCCGGAGTTTCGTATTTAACTACTGTATTAGTCGTCTTGTCGAAGAAGAATTTATATGGCAGTGAACCGCCTGTCGCAATTTTCAGTTGGTCTTTCTCGTTCACATAAAAGCTTTCGTCGAAAATCCACATATAAGCATACTTATAATCTTCATCTTCAGTAATGCCAAAACCTTTATAATCAGCGAAACGTTGATAGTTCTTATAGTGCTTTTCTGGACTGTTGTCATTATCTAAAAGATATTGCACTGCAGTATCATAAAGATAATCGCTATCATTCAAAAACTTAGGCTGGTTGAAACTTAACCAAACCATCGCGATCGCTACCGCCATTAGCGCAATCCCGCCAATCCCTAATAACCATTTTCGAGATTTTTTCATACTAGCTTCACAATATTATCCATCTGCATTTATTATTTTCTATTATACTATGCTTTATAGCCAATATTTCAATATATACTCTAGTTCTTGTGCATATTTAAGCATCATTTTTCCTAATCAGCAGCACGCTCAGTATTACAGTAATGATAATGATGATTATAGGCGCTACTTTGAAAAAGATCCACTCAAATACATGCCACAATGTACCGATAGTCGACCACTCCGGATCGCTATAATCCCAGGATTGATAAGGACTACCTAATACCATCAGTAAAACCCAAAGCAAGATTATACTCAGATCGACAATTATTAAACAGCTAATTAGCCTTTTTCTCTTTTGCCTTTGCCTGCTTGCGAGTTGTGCATTTATTACTTCCAATTTTTCCGAGATTATTTTGAGATCATTTTGCTCTTTTTCTGCTATATTCTCGCCCAAAATCTCACTGACTGGCGTTTCAAAAAGTTCTGAAAGAGCAATTAGCTTTTCGGCGTCAGGCACAGACAATCCCGATTCCCATTTTGAAATTGTCTGCCGGACGACGTGTAATTTCAGGCTTAATTCTTCTTGCGAAAGTCCTTTACTCTTCCGCAAAGTCTTTAAATTGTCCTTTAACATGTGACATTTCCTTTCTTTGGGTCGAGTGTATTACAAAAGCCCCGTAGCTACAAGCACTTTATTTTAACATTACAAAAATGCCTTTGTATGTTTTGGTGGCACGGGTATTTGCTGATGCGAAAAGTATGGTCAAAGAAAGGCACTATAAATAACTTGTGATATAATACAATAGAATAACATAAGTGGGATGCTAATATGAATTTTGAGAAATATGGTAACAACGAGCCGCCGACAAACCTAAATGATTCACCATGGGGAAATTCCTATTCGCAAGATCTCCCGCCGTTTAATCCAGACGGACAAGCCACCAAAAATGAGCAAGGCGAGAAAAAAGAACCAATTTCAGAAAAAGATTTAGCGATGATGATGCTAGACAAGTCCTACGAACAACAAGATACGTTAGTCGACTGGGTTAACCAAATTCATAAAAAGCAAGGCATGTCAGACGAAGTGTATTCAGAGTACGAAAGATATTGCAAAGATGTTGATCCGCAAGCTACGGAAGAAGATTGGGCAGAGGAACTAGAGCAGCAGCTTGAACATCAATCAGACCTTGACTATCGTCTAATCGACGCCCTGGAAGATCTAGAACGTCCAGAAAACGCTGGCCGCAGCCTAGGGGATATTTTGGAGAATAGGGCAAACAGCATCTCAAGTCATATGGCAGTGCTTGAAAAGAGCGGCACTTGGTATAAGATGAGTGATGCTCAACGTGATCCGCTAGTAGCGCGTAGGAATGATTACCAGGAATTGGCGAAATGGGCTGCAGGCTTTCGCGAAATGCTACGACAACGTGATAATATAACTAATATTACCGCCAATGACGCTGCTAAAATTGAAGTAAACTTGAAGAATGACATTGATATAGATGGGGCTATTGATGATCTAAAAGGCGAAATTCAGAAACGGGAAAAAGCACTTAGCGTGCTCGCATCAAAGGATCAAAGAGATTATGGCAACGATGTTCTGTCTGCAACGATTAAATTGCATGAAAAACAGGCTGATTTGCACGTAATGAAAATGATTCAGTTGACAAATCATGGGCGCTCCGAATATGAAACAGTGTCACCAGAAAATGCAACAATGGCAGTTACTCAATACATTACAGATCGTGAAAAAATAATTAGTAATTTGACTGAACAGAGAACTCACTACGTAAAAGGTAGCGAAGAATATAAGGCGTTAACCAAAAAACGTAGCAAGTGGCTTCGCGAAATTGAAGCGGCACATAGGGTTGCAGAACAGCTTCAATTACCAATTCAAAGACCCGAAGATCCCGAACGGATTGCAGATGAAAAACAGTTTGAAGAAGAGGCACAATTGGACTCCGAGCAACCAACGGCTGAGACGGAGAAGCCGATAGCGAATTCTGAGGCTGAACTACTAGCGATCCGAGCTTTGCTAGAGGATATTCGCCCAGACCTAGAGCAGTTGTTTGCAGCGTGTCGGGGCTCGCTCAGCCTCGAGCAGGCCACCGGATACCTTTTGGTATCTAATCAGCGGATGGCGGAATCGACAGATGCGTATGCTGAGGCGTTGCAGGAGGCACAGGATATAAGCCATATTCATCAGGTAGCGGGCGCTTATGATGAACAAATAAGACTTGATTATGGTTATTCTACAAACGCTATTCATACGATCCGCCAGAAAGCTCAGGCTCTGCCAGCTGCATTAAGAGGACCAATGCTGCAGTATTGCCAGAAAGTTGAGAATACACTTGCTCAGATTATGCAGATCACTAAATGGAAAGATGGAAAATATCATAAAACACCAATAGAAAAAACAAAGGCAGATGAACAAGAACTCAAAAATGAAGATGTAATGTAGATATATGAAGTGCGATGAAGCTATCTTAGTGAAAAATCGTCATATGAAGTACAACTTTCCTTGAACTATTAAATACAGCAGTTTTTAACGGATAGTTTACACAACAACTCACAGCATGCGCAGTATTTAGCTTCAGTGTAATTAGAATATTGCCTCGTGCACTGCTTATCTTGCTTAAGATATATATTAACAATCACAAAAATAATCACGGAAACTGTCGCACGTTTTGCAGGCATTATAGACATTACAAAAAACTGCCAAGAGCAACTTAGCAGCTTTTGTGATAAGATTATTTCTCTTCAGAATTTTTCGCGGCCTTTTTTGCTGCTTCTTTCTCGGCTTTTTTGACTTTGTTGCCAAGAGAAGCGCGTAGCTTTGCTGCACGCTCAGCACGAGCCTTAAAGCGGTCGACGCGGCCTTCTGTATCGATAATCTTTTCTTCGCCAGTAAAGAATGGGTGTGAAGCGGAAGAAATCTGAATCTTTACTAAAGGATATTCATTACCATCTTCCCACTTAATCGTTTCCTCGCTTTTAGCCATAGAACGCGTCAAAAACGAAAAGTTTGCTGCTTCATCCATAAAGACAACATAGCGATAATCTTGTGGTTGTGAAACTTTGTTACTCATATCTTAGACCAGTCTAGCACAAAAAAGCCACGCTGTAAACCCTAGTTTGGCGTTTCATGCGATTTCCGCTCCGAGAATTTACCCTGGCTCACTTGACCTAAAAGAGTATGCGTGCTAATATAAGAATATTATTAAATCAATGAAACAGTTATGGGCGGTTTCCTGACTATCAAAGCCTGATAGTCTTGTCCATAATCCAAGGGAAAGGATAACCAATGACAACAGAAGTCGACATGAAAGCTTTGTTAGAAGCTGGTGCACATTTTGGACACAAAACTAGCCGTTGGCACCCAAAGATGGCGCCATATATTCATAGTAAGCGTCAGGGTGGTCACATTATCAATCTAGAGAAGACCGTTGAAGCTCTCGAAACAGCCCTGCCAGAGCTTACCAAAATCGCCGCGAGTGGTAAAAAGATTCTCTTTGTGGGTACAAAAAAGCAGCTCAAAGATGTCACGAAGGCCGCTGCCGAGTCTGTCGACATGCCTTACGTGACCGTGCGTTGGGTTGGTGGTATTTTGACTAACGTCGAAACTGTCAACAAGCAGATTAAAAAGCTCAAAGATCTCGAGCGTCGCATGGCTTCTGGTGAGCTAGAAGCTCGTTACTCTAAGCTAGAAGTGCAGCGTTATCAAGAGGAAATCGACACCTTAAACGAACGCTATGGTGGCGTCAAAGACATGAACGAACGCCCAGCTGCCGTCATCGTTACCGACGCAGTGCAAGACAAAAACGCGATCAAGGAAGTCAACACCTTAAAGATCCCAGTTTTCGCAATTTGTGATACTAATGTTGACCCGACTACTATCGATTATGTCATTCCGGCAAACGATGATGCTATTAAATCCGTCAGCTTAATTTTGGACTACATGGTTGCTGCTATCAAAGAAGGCCAATCCAAGAAAAACGCTTAGTCTAACAAACATAACCAAGGAGGTTTATTATGAGTGAAGAGTTTAACGACAAAGCCGGTGAGGTGAAAGAAATCTCTATCGAGCTGATTAAGAAACTGAAAGAATTATCTGGTGTTGGCTTAACCGACGCAAAGAAGGCTCTCGTTGAAGCCAAAGGCAATTTCGACAAGGCCCTAGAAGAAATGCGCAAAAAAGGCATGACGAAGGCCGAAAAACGTGGCGATCGCGAGACTCGCGAAGGTATCATCGAGACTTATGTCCATGATGGCCGTCTCGGTGCAATTGTTGAGGTTAACTGTGAGACTAGCTTCGTGGCGCATACCGAGGAGTTCAAAGAGCTAGCTCACAAAATTGCCATGCAAGTTGCTTCTATGAACCCAATTTACGTCAGCATGGAAGACATCCCCGAAAAAGATCTAGACGCCAAGAAAAAGGAGTTTGAAGCCAATTTCAAAGGTCCAGAAAACATGAAGGATCAAATCATTGGAGGTCAGCTCAAAAAAGCGTTTTCCGACAAAGTTTTGATGGAGCAACCATATATTCTTGATGATAATTTGACGGTCGCGCAATTTATTAAAGAAGCAATCGCAAAAACAGGCGAAAATATCACCATTCGTCAATTTAAGCGACTCGAGCTCGGCGTCACCGAGTAACCTAAACCTAGTGAATTGTAAGGAGGTATAAAATGTTTGACGATACTGAATATCGCAAGGCCATGGAAGCAGTAATCTTGCGTTTCCAGGATGAGATGAAAAAGGTTCGCACCGGTCGCGCTCATCCAGACATGCTTGCGAATATTAAAGTAGAAGCCTACGGACAATTTATGCCTCTAAATCAAGTTGCTAATGTTACGACGTCAGGAGCTAGTCTTTTGCAAGTTACTCCTTTTGATCCTAGTACGTTACAGGCAATCGCGAGCGCGATTCGTAATGATGCTACGCTCGGTCTCAATCCTACCGATGATGGCCGTATTGTGCGCGTACCAGTTCCACCTTTGACCGAAGAACGCCGTAAGGAAATCGTCAAAAGTGCGTCCGCCAAAGTTGAAGAAGCGAAAGTTGCCATCCGTAATGTTCGCGAAGATGCGCGCAAAGAACTCAAAACCGCCGAATTACCCGAAGATACTAAGAAAAAAGCCGAGAAAAGTGTTGATGATCTTACTAAAACCTTTACCGACAAAGTAGACGCTCTCTTCAAAGATAAATCAACGGAGATAATGACAATTTAATGGCTGGACAGCTCAAACATCTCGGCTTTATTGTAGATGGAAACCGCCGTTGGGCGCGCGAGCGTCATCTCCCTACGCTAGAAGGGCATCGTCGTGGCATTGGTAAAGTTGAAGAAGTCATCGATACGCTTCTTAATACGGAAGTCGAATATGCATCATTCTTTCTTTTTAGCACTGAAAATTGGAACCGATCTCCAGAAGAAGTTGCCTATTTGATGGATTTAGCTTGGTCTTCAATCGACAAGTTAGCGAAGAAATTCCATAAACTGAATGGCAAAATGGTCTTTTTTGGTAGACCAGAGCGCGTCGATCCGCAATTATGGCAAAAAATTCAATCAGTCGAGGAACTAACCAAAGACAACACTGGTCTCAAAATTTGCATCTGCTTTAATTATGGCGGACAATGGGAAATTGCTGATGCCGCTCAAAAAGCTCAGCAAGCACACGAGACTAACCTAACACCCGATACTTTCCGTAATTATTTATATCATCCAGAAGTTCCGGATCTTGATATGGTAGTGAGGACTGGTGGCGAGAATCGAATTTCGGGATTTATGCTCTGGCGCGCCAGTTATGCCGAGTTCCTTTTCTTGCAACAGTATTTTCCTGATATTACCAAAGAAGATGTGTTGGATATTATTAGTACTTATCATGAGCGCGATCGACGTTTTGGTAAATAAATGCGATTTGATATTTTTTAATCCAAACTTAAACTTCATATAGTATAATAAATATATGATAAATTGGAATTTGATCCTAGGGATCGTGGTTGGATTAATTATATTGATGCTGCTTGTAGTGGCACACGAATTTGGGCACTTCATCATGGCACGTCGTAATGGCGTGAAAGTGAATGAATTTGGTATCGGTTTTCCGCCGCGCGCAATCGCCTGGGTGAAGAAAAAGGTTGAGGTTAAAGATTCTGATGGAAAGACTATTACCAAGGAGAAATGGGTCAAAATCCCCAAAACCGACTGGAATAAGCCTCAAGATAGTTTAATATTTAGCATCAACTGGTTGCCAATTGGCGGTTTTTGCTCAATGGATGGCGAATCTGATGCCGACACGCGCAAAGGCACATTCGGCGCCGCTAGCTTAAAGGCAAAGACAAAGATTCTCTTTGGTGGGGTTGCTATGAACTGGATAGTGGCAGCTATTATCCTGACAGTTTTGGCCTGGACGGGCATGCCGCAGTTTCTCGATCACCAGTTTGAGGTTTCTTCTGATGCACAGCTCATTCGCGGCGGCGTTTCTGTAGCAGCAGTACTCGATGATTCTCCTGCTCAGCGCGCCGGTTTTCAACCGAATGATAAAATTCTCAAAGTTAATGACGCCGAAGTAGTTTATCCCAGTGATATTACCGCTTTCGGCAAAGATCACGCCGGCGAAGAAGTTACCTACTTGATCGAAAGAGAAGGTGAAGGCTCGCGCGAGCTGAAAGCAACGCTCAACCCGGCCGATGCTCAATACTCGTTAGGTATTGAGATGGCATACGGCCAAAATTATGTTCGCTCAACTTGGTCAGCTCCGATCGTAGGCATTGGCACAACTTTGCAATTAACTACTGAAACTTTCAAAGGTCTCGGTGAGATGGTCTGGAACTTAATTTCCGGTGTCGCACGTCAGTTAAGCTTTGATTCGAGCGTTCGTCAAGAAGGGCAGCAAGCCATCGGTAGTGCTGGCAACGCCGTATCTGGTCCGGTCGGTATTATTGGAGTGATCTTCCCAGCCTTCACTAGTATGGGTTTGTCTAGTCTAGCCTTTCTCGCAGCCTTAATTTCTGTCTCGCTGGCTTGTATGAATGTTTTGCCAATTCCAGCCCTCGATGGCGGTCGCTGGCTACTGATCGGAATTTACAAGCTGCGCAAAAAGAAGTTAACCAAAGAAGCTGAAGAAAAAATTGTTTCACGCGCTTTTATGGCCTTGATTGTTTTAATCGTTCTGATTACAATTCTCGACATTACAAGATTATAGGAAAATAATGTCCAAAACTACTCATCGCAAGTTTCTCACCAAGCAACAACAGCAAAAGATCGGTTTTGTAGCGTTTTTAATCGCTTGGACATGTTTGGTAATGATCAGCAGTCAGTATCTTTTGCAATTCTTGATGTTTGTTGTGCTCCACTTAAGCAGCGGCAATGCGCTGAATGTGCTAATTCTCTATATTTTGAATTATTCCTTAGACCTAGCACTGTTAATTCTTGTGACGCCAAAGTTGATTATCTTGTACCAAAAAACTCGGCACCTTGCGCCCACATCTGCTAGTCGTAAGCTCAGCCAAGAACTCTCGACGAATCATGTCGAATTAGGCATGAAAGATTGGCCAACTTTTGTAGATATTGGTTTGGCGCCAGTTGGTTTTATTATTTATATGATTTTAGCGAGAATTGCTACGCTAATAGTGACTTCAATTTTTTCTATGCTTAATGATCATGCCTCTCAGGATGTCGGCTTCGCTTATTTTTCAAATAGTTTTGCTAAAATTTGCGGAATGCTAGCACTAATTGTAGTTGCGCCAATTGCTGAAGAGATTATCATGCGCGGCTGGCTCTATGGTAAACTCCGTGGCAAGCTTAAATATATTCCAGCTATGTTAATTACATCAGTGTTATTTGGATTTTTGCATGGCCAAGTCTACACCGGAATTGTTACTTTTGTTCTCAGTCTAATCCTTTGTACGATGCGAGAAATTACCGGCACAATCTGGAGTGGGGTATTATTGCATATACTCGTTAATGCCGTCGCCTTTTATTTTAACTATGTTTTGGTCGGATTATAGTAATCTAAGAGTAAGTGTGCTATAATACAGGGTATCATGAGATTTAGTAAAACATTTGTCAAAACTTTGCGTAATGCCCCTAAGGATGAAACTGCGCGGGGTGCGCAATATCTCAGCCGCGCCGGCTACGTTCATAAAGAAATGGCTGGAATCTATGATTATCTTCCATTTGGATTATTGGTACTTGAAAAAATCAAAACTATTATTCGCGAAGAGCTCAATCAAATTGGTTGCCAAGAAGTTCTACTTTCGACCTTGCAACGTCCAGAATTGTGGCAAAAGACCGATCGTTGGGACATTAAAAAAATGGATATTTGGTTTCGTACGCAGTTGGCTGCAGGCGGGGAATTAGGTCTTGCCCCGACTCACGAAGAGCCGATGACGGACATGCTTAAGACTTATCTTGCTAGCTATAAAGATTACCCAGCCGCAGTTTACCAATTCCAGACTAAATTCCGTAATGAATTGCGCGCTAAGTCAGGCATTCTACGCACACGCGAGTTCATCATGAAAGATCTTTACAGTTTTGCTACTAATATCGAAGATCATGAGCGATTTTATCATCAAGCTGAAATCGCCTACAAAAGGATCTACGATCGTCTTGGCATTGGTGATTGCACCTATCAGACTTTTGCCAGTGGTGGAGTTTTCTCGCAATACAGTCATGAATTCCAAACCGTTACCGAAGTTGGGGAAGACACAATTTACTTTAACAAAGATAAGTCTGTGGTTCTCAACAAAGAAGTTTTGACCGACGATGTGCTCGAACAATTCCACATCAAACGTGATGAACTGGAAAGTGCTCGTGCTGCTGAAGTTGGCAACATCTTTACCTTAAAAGATAAATATAGTACGCCGCTCGGTCTTGAATTTACCGATCAAGATGGTCAGCGCAAGCCAGCATTAATGGGTTGCTATGGTATTGGTGTTTCGCGTGTGATGGGCGTAATCGCCGAAAAGTTCGCAGATGATAAAGGTCTGATCTGGCCAGAATCAATCGCGCCATATCAATATTATCTGATTGCGATTGGCAATGATGCTACCGCTAAAGCGGAAGAAATTTACAATCAAGATAGCGAATTAGTTTTGTATGATGATCGTGATTTGCGGCCTGGCGAAAAATTTGCCGACGCAGAGTTAATCGGTATTCCATATCGCATCGTCATTAGCGACAAAACCCTAGCAAACAAGTCATTCGAGCTAGTGAAGCGTGCTACTGGAGAATCTGTTACGCTTCCGCTCGAGAAGCTTAACCTTAAAACCTTGACTTTTAATAATATAAGTAATAAACTTTAAGAATTATGAAGAAAAGAATCAATCTTACGCCGGCAGGATATGCCGAATTGGAAAAAGAACTTAATGAGTTAATTGCTCAGCGTCCCGCGATCGCCGAACGTTTGGCTACGGCGCGCGCTTTTGGTGATTTGTCAGAGAATCAGGAGTATACTGATGCTCGCTCCGAACAAAAAACCGTCGAAAACCGCATTTTAGAGATTCAAGACACTCTTAAAAATGCCGTTTTAATCAAAGCCAACAAAAGTAGTAAGATTGCAATCGGCTCGACCGTTGAGATCAAGATGGGCGGTAAGACTTTTAATTACACGGTCGTAGGCCCAGTAGAAGCCAATCCGCTAGAAGGCAAGATTTCGCACGAATCTCCGATGGGTAAAGAACTCTTAGGTCGCAAGACCGGTGACGAATTCGAGTTTAATGGCAAAAAAGTTGAGATTAAAAGTACCAAATAGAAAGCAGGCCCTCCTCCTATGACAACTCTCAATGATTATCGCGATGAAAGACTCCGTAAATTGCATGAAATCAAAGAACGCAACATTAATCCTTATCCAGCAAAATCCTATCGCAACACCAAAATATCCACTATCCTAGATCATTTTGACGAAAAAAACGGGCAAGAAGTTTGTGTTGCTGGCAGAATTATGGCAATTCGCACTTTTGGCAAGATTGCCTTTATCAAAATCCGGGATTATTTTGGTGAAATTCAGATTTTTATGCAAAAAACTGCCGAAACTTCCGTAGGTAAGTTCAGAATCGAGGATCTAAAATTGCTAGATACTGGTGATTTCATTGAAGCCGTTGGCGCAGTTGGCCGTTCCAGTACTGGCGAAATCTCAATCTTTGCTAATGAAGTGAGATTGTTGACAAAAGCTTTACGGCCGCTGCCAGGCTATGATGGACTAACGAACAAGGAAGAACGCTACCGTCGCCGTTATGTCGATATGAACGTTAATCCAGAAGTTCGCGCCCGCCTAGTGCGTCGCTCGAAATTTTGGCAAGCTACGCGCGATTTCATGAACGAGCACGGCTTTATCGAAATCAATACGCCCGTGCTAGAGTTGACTACAGGTGGCGCTGACGCCAATCCCTTTGTCACGCATATGGATGCGCTCGATACCGATTATTATCTTCGTATTTCCCACGAACTTCCGCTCAAACGTTTGCTTGGCGGTGGCTTCGAAAAGGTCTATGACATCGGTCCGCGTTTTCGTAATGAGGGCGTCGACGATGAGCATTTGCCTGAGCACATCGCCTTTGAAAGTTATGCTGCCTACGAAAATTATGAAGACGGCATGAACTTATACGAAGCAATGATTAAATATGTTGCGAAGGCGACTTGGGGTACGCTCAAATTTAATGTCGGCGGTTTTGAAATCGATCTTGATTGTGAGTGGCCTCGTATTAAATATGCAGATCTTCTCAAAGAAAAGTTTGAAGTAGATGTGTTTAATCTAGATCGCCAAAAAGCGATTGATATGCTGCGGCAAAACAACGTGCAAAACCCTGCAGACATGAATGATGCACGCTTGCTGGATAATCTCTGGAAATTAATTCGTAAAACCTCCGCAGGCCCATATTGGTTGATCGAAGAACCTTTGAGCTTGAGTCCGCTTGCCAAAGTTGTCGAAGATAATCCGCTGGTGACGCAACGTTTTCATCCGATCATTGCTGGCACCGAAATGGGTAATGGTTACAGCGAGCTGAATGATCCACTTGATCAATTGGCGCGTTTCCAAGAACAACAAGCAATGCGTGACGCCGGCGACGACGAGGCGCAAATGTTGGATATGGATTTTGTCGAAATGCTAGAGTATGGTATGCCGCCAGCCTGCGGTTGGGGCAATAGTGAACGTAATTTTTGGCTTCTTGAAGGCGTAAGCGGTCGCGAAGCTGTGCCTTTCCCAATCATTCGCGCAAAATAAACATTTTTCTCTCGCCACTTTTAAAGCGTGCTACAATAGAAGTAGAATGAGTGGAAAAATAATGATTGTAGGAACTGGCAATGTTGGCTCGAGCATTGCTTACGCTTTGTTAAATCAACGTACGCCAGTCAAAGAACTAATTTTAACTGATATTGATCGCGAAGACGCCGAAGGTGAAGTGATGGATCTGTCCGATGCGCTAGCGGTTGCGCCAGGCTTTATGAAGCTCAGCACGGGCGACTATACAGAAGCCAAAGATTGTGATATTTGCATTATCACGGCCGGCGCCAATCAAAAACCAGGCGAGTCGCGCACGGATCTAGTTCAAAAAAACGCTCATATTCTGCAAAGTATCGTTGAGCTGGTCATGGCTTCTGGTTTTGATGGTATTTTCTTGATCGTTTCCAATCCTGTTGATACACTGAGCTATCTCACGTGGGATTATTCACAACTTCCTGCAGAGCGTATTATTGGTAGCGGCACGGTACTTGATTCCGCGAGACTACGCTACCGCTTATCAGAGAAACTAGAAGTTCATCCTAAATCCGTTCATGCTTATCAAATTGGCGAACATGGTGATAGCGAGTTTACGCTTTGGTCGGCCGCTAACATTGGCGGCCAACGTATTATCAGTATGCTTCCACGGCCCGAACTATTAGAAATCGAACGAACCGTACGTGACAAAGCCTATCAAATCATCAAAAAGAAAGGTGCAACTTATTATGGCATTGGTGCCTGTGTCGTACAAATAGTCAACTCCATTCTTAACGATGAGCGACGCATTCTAACAGTTTCTAGTTACGACGATAATACTGGCGTGTTCTACGGTTTTCCCGCCGTCATTGGTCGCGAAGGTATGATTCGACGTCTTGAATATAAAATGACCGAAAAAGAAGGTATTAAACTACAACAATCGATCAATGCTATCAAATCCACGATCCACGAGGTGCAGGATGCTTAAAAAGCTTTTGAAAAGCTTTGCTAGTTTATTAATAATAGTTTTTTGTAGTTTAATTTTATGTTTTAATTTTGCACAAGCCGCCAATCTAAACAACTTTTATTTCAAGGATTTTACAGCCGATTATTTTCTGAGCCGTGATCAAGATGGTGTTAGCCATTTGTTAGTTATTGAGCGCTTTACGATTCAATTCCCACACTACGATCAAAACCATGGTTTTTCGCGCATCATTCCGTACACTAATAATGATGGCAAAAACTTAACCATGTCCAGCGATCGTAATCTGCGTATCACGATTGAACATAACGGCATTGAAGAAGCGCCCGCAGCCATCGAAAATGGTGACGGCTATTTTACAGTTTATGTTGGCGACGAAGATAAATATGTGCGCGGTGAACAGCAATATACTCTAACCTATGAATTTGAGAATGTTATCCTGCCATTCGAGGAGGGTGATCAAAAATGGCAAGAATTGTATTGGGATACAAATGGCAATGATTCAGTGCAACGTTTTGAACAGGTGACGGCGCGGGTTCATTTTGAAGATGGATTAGAAGATTATTTTGACGGCCGCACTGCTTGCTATGTTGGTGTTTATGGCAATAATGGTTCTGATCGTTGCAGTATTGACCGAATGGCTGATTATATTGAGTTTAGCGCCCAAGATCTTACTAGCTATGAGGGATTAACATTCGCCATTGGATTTGACGCGGATACTTTTGCAAGCCCAAAAGTGCACTACAACTACGCACCGATGATTGTCTTTATTGGTGAATTGCTATCTAGTAGTATTGTCATCATTCTAATCATATTTGCGCTTAAATCCACCCGAGACAAACGCAATTATTATAAAGGCTTATTTGTTAAACCTGAATACACTCCGCCATCTGACTATACGGTCGCAGAAATGCTAGAAAATTATATCGGAACGCGCAATCTAGAAAACTCCAAAGTCGCTACTTTGCTCGAGCTTGCTACTAGTCACCGGATTGAATTAATTAAGGACGAAAAAGTCAGCAAACTAGGGCGCAAAAAAGACCAATGGAAAGTGCGCATTCTTTCTACGGCCAATCTTTCCAAAGATCAAATTACAGTTCTCAAAATTCTGGCTGGCAATTCTCATGCGCTCACGGATAGCCAAGAGATCACCATCAAAACGCATACCGCTACTCGAGAATTAATCGATCTTGACACAAAATACCAAAAAGACCTAGCCAAAAGTCTTGTCGAAAAGGGCCTGCACGACAAGCACAGCCAGCCCTCAGGAGCCTTCGAAATTAGTTTTCGCAAAAATCAAGCCAATTCGCGCCCAAACTATCCAGCCGCCCTCGCTGTCACGTCAACTTTCTGGATGATCGCAATGATTTTTTGCATTCTTGTGTTTGCAGAACCATTTGACTTGCCGTCATATATGGTTGATGCTGGTGGTATATATTTCAATATCATTGGTGCAGTTTATGCGGCTGCGCTGATTATCGTATCGTATGCGATCTCTATTCACACGTATAAGTTTTATCGCCCCACTACGAAAGGTCTTGACTATTCAAAGTATCTTGATGGCCTGAAACTATACATTCAAATGGCCGAAGCCGACCGCCTCAAGTTTTTACAAAGTGTTAAAGGCGCCGATTTGACTAATACCGGAGTTGTCAAACTTTACGAAAAACTCTTGCCTTATGCTGCGGCCTTCGGTATCGAAAAAAGTTGGCTCCAAACTATGAGCAAATATTACGAAATGGAAGATGTGGCGCCGCCAAACTGGTATTATGGTGCTAGTGTCTTTTCGGCGGTAGAATTTAATCGTGCCCTCAATTCAATGACAACAGCTGCTAGCAGCAGTATCGCTCACTCTACAACCAGCAATTCTAGTTCAGGTAGCTCAGGCTTCTCCGGTGGTGGCGGATTTTCTGGCGGCGGAGGCGGAGGTGGCGGCTTCGGCGGCTGGTAAATTTAAGAGATAGCAGATAACAAACTAAAGGAATGTGATAGAATAGGACTATGTTAGACATAAATTTCATCCGTAACAACCAAAAACTCGTTGAGGAATCCGCTCAGGCAAAAGGTTATCAGATTAACATTTCAGAGTTGCTCACGCTTGATGACGAACGCAAAAATTTCTTACGCCAAGCCGAGACTTTGCGGCAACAACGTAATGAAATTACCGCAAAAATGAAAGGCGGCAAACCTGACCCAGAGTTAATTAATCAGGCCAAAGAGATTAAAACCGAATTATCTAAAGTCGAAGACGAGTTAACCGTTGCCGAAGCTAAAACCAAAGAATTACTTGTCAAAGTACCGAACATTATCCTCGAAGATGTACCGCTAGGCGGAGAAGAATGTAGTGTCGAAGTCGAACGTTGGGGCGATTGCAAGACCAGTGGTGTCGACCATCTTGATTACGCAATTTCGCGCGACTGGCTAGATTTTGAACGTGGCGCCAAAGTTGCCGGTGCAAAATTCTACTATCTCAAAAACGGTCTGGCTCTGCTTGAAAACGCTTTACTGCAGTTTGGCCTCCAAAAAATGCAAGAGCACGGTCTGACTTATATGACCGTTCCAGACATGGTTTCTAGCAAGATTCTTGAGGGCTGCGGTTTCAATCCTCGTAGTAGCGAACAGAGCGACGAATACTACATCGAAGGCGAAGATTTAGCTATGATTGCCACCGCCGAAATGCCACTGACTGGCTATCACATGGATGAAATTTTAAACGAAGCCGATTTACCATTATATTATGCTGGATACAGTGCTTGTTTTCGTAAAGAAGCTGGTACATACGGAAAGCATACCCGCGGACTTTTCCGAGTACATCAGTTTAACAAGCTAGAAATGTATGTGTTTTGTCTGCCAGAACAATCAGCCGAAATTCACGAAAAGTTACTAGCGATCGAGAAAGAAATTTGGCGAGCACTTAATATTCCGTATCGCGTCATCAACATCGCAGCCGGCGACTTAGGCGCTCCTGCAGCCAAAAAATACGATATCGAATATTGGTCACCAGTCGATCAGAAATATCGCGAGATCACCAGTTGCTCCAATTGTACTGATTTTCAAGCGCGTAGTCTCAATATCCGCGTCCGCCGCGAAAACGGCAAGATCGAGACCGTTCACACTCTCAATGGCACGGCGATTTCACTCGCACGTGCGCTCGTGGCCATGATCGAAAACCACGCGACCGAGGGCGGCAAACTCCAACTTCCTGAACCTCTACGCAAATATTTTAATGGAGCTACCGAGATTTAATTCATGGCTGAAGCAGAGCAAACACCAAAAAAACGACCACGCATCAAGTTTGGTTCTGTCGTTGCTATGGCCAATCGTAAATTGCCGGTCAAGGCCGCAGCAATTATTTTAGCTAGCTCTACACTAGTCTCAGCTCTACTCGGAATTTTCCGCGATCGTTTGCTCAATTCTTATTATCTCGATACTTATCCGACCGGTATTGATGCCTATACTGCCGCTTTCACAATCCCGGATTTCATGTTTTTCTTATTAACTTCCGGGGCGCTAGCAGTCAGCTTTATTCCAGTTTTCAATCAAAGATTATCCTCAGGCAACAAAAAATCCGCCTGGGAGCTTTCCTCAAGTATCTTGAATCTCATGGCGCTGATGACCTTGGTTGCATCTATCTTGATTATGATTTTTGCCGGGCCGTTAGTTCGTTACGTCGTGGGGCCAGGCCTCGACGAAGCTGGCACGATCTTGGCCATCAATATGATGCGCGTCATCGCTATCAATCCATTTTTGATGTCAATTGCTACGATTTTTTCCAGTATTCAACAGGCAGTCGGGCGTTTTGTCTTTTACGCTCTAGCTCCCGCGCTCTATAATGTCGGCATTCTGATTGGTATCGTCTGGTTCACGGGCGGCATCAATCTTTTCGGCTGGCAAATTTTCGAAGGCGGAATTATGGGAGTTGCGCTAGGAGTGGTACTTGGAGCCGTGATTCAAGTAGCCGTTAGTCTCATCGGTCTAGTTGGGCTCGGCTTCGATTACGAATTCAAAATCCATTGGCGCAACCAAGGTTTTCGCGCCGTGCTCAAACTTTTACCGGCTAGATCCCTAGATCAAGGTATCGACTATATCAATACGCTAGTGACTACTAATTTATCTTCGCGGATGGGCGCTGGCGCCTTACGCTCTTATCAGCAGGCCAGCAGTCTCTCGCAGATGCCAGTCAATCTTATTGGCGTTGCGATTTCTACTGCTTTCTTCCCGCAGCTGACCGAAGAAATCGGAGAAGGCAAAGAAGACAAATTCCGACAAACTTTTCGCACTGCCCTCAGTACAATCATCTGGATTGCTATGCCGGTCGCACTCATCGCGTTCTTTGCGCGCGGTTATGTAGTCAGTTTTATCAAAAACGGCGGCGACCAGCTGATTTCTTCGATTCTTGCCACCTTAATCCTGTCCATCTTTGCTAATTCGATTTTTCATATTGCCGCTCGCGGGTTTTATGCTCGTCAAGACACTAAGACGCCTTTTATCGTTTCGATCATTGCCATTGGCGCTACAATCAGCCTAGCAATCATTCTCAGCATTCTTGGATGCGGTCCCGAGGGTCTGGGCTGGGCGCAGTCGATCGGAGCAATGCTCGAAATTAGCATCTTGCTTGGCTTGCTACAAAAATCTTCTAATCGTCAGTTGCTAAATCATAAATTCTGGCGAAGCTGCCTCAAAATCGGCCTCGCTACTCTGATTATGAGTCTAGTTACTTACTCGATGACCAAATTTTTCCCACTCCTGGCCAGTGACGATTCTATTTTCAGTACTCTGCCGAAATTCTGCTTGATTTCTTTCGTTTCTCTGGTGGCTTATGTGATTGCAGGGTACTTTTTGAATATCGAGCAAGTCCAGCCGATTATCGCCAAAATCAAAAAGATTCTTTTCCGTAATCTAGAATAAAACACTTATGCTATAATAAACATATGGATTGGATTCAAGCAATTATACTCGGTTTTGTACAGGGAATCACGGAGTTTATTCCGGTTTCTTCGTCTGGACATCTGGAATTGGCTCGTTATATTCTCAATTTACCGACTGATAACTTCCACTTATTTCTAGAGTTTATTAATCTCGGTACGCTCTTAGCACTCTTGATCTATTTCCGGAAGCGCATCTGGAAGATTCTCAAAAATGTCTTTTCAGAACGCAACTACAAGCTTGCTATCAATATTATCATTACGTCCATCCCAGCTGGGCTAGTCGGTCTCATTCTCGGCGGCTTGATCGAAGATAATCCATTTTTCGGCTCACTTTTTACAGTTAGCATTGCGATGGGTTCCGTTGGTCTGATTATGATTGTGATTGATAAATTGCCGCATTTATCCAAACTAAGAGACGAAAACGAACTTACGCCTGCGCGCGCACTCCTCATTGGTCTCTGTCAAATCTTCGCACTCATCCCTGGTACTTCGCGATCTGGTACCACGATCATCATCGGCCGCCTCGTCGGTCTTAATTCCGAATCTGCCGCCGAATATTCATTTCTCGCGTCTATCCCGATCATGTGCGGTGTTTGTCTCAAAATGTTCCTTTCGGAAACTGGTCGGACATATTTTTCCGAAAACCTAGGTATTCTGCTGCTAGGGAACCTCGTTGCCTTTGTAGTGGGGTTGATCGCGCTCAAAACACTGTTAGTCTACCTCAAAAAACCCAAATCCTTGCAAACTTTCGGTAAATACCGCGTCATTCTCGCCTGTATCGTACTAGGGACGCTATTGATTTTAGTCTAAAACCGAGCCATAGAATCAAGTCATAGGATCAAAGCCTTGGACTGACTGGTTTTATTGCATAATTAGTATTCGGACCTGATTGGATCTGATTCCAATATTTCGCCCGAGCAAACTTGCTTGTGAGCGGTCAGCATAGTTCGCATCTTGCTGCAAGATAGTCTTATACTCAAAGAAATCGTTGTAAGAATTACAGCAAGTTGTAGGCTTTCACTGGAGATAAGGCTGCGAATTATGGTAAAAAATCCTATTTGACTCGTAATTTCTTGAAAAATCACCAAACCTAATGAATAACTATTGACAAATCTGCAAATATAGAGTATAATGGAAGTATAGGCTTATGTTAAAGATATAAAGAAGCCTAGATTTATGATGCTCTTTAATAATTCAGGCACACCGCCTACAATACATCAAAGGAGATGGTCTCATGATCAGTATTTGTCGTGCTTTCTTGCGTGCTGTCGTGTCTAATCCCGGCATCACAGCTTATTCTATTGTCGGGTTAATCATCGAATATTTATTATACGTACTATGCCACCCCTATCTTAGACGCAAATTTATGAGAAAGGAAATAACATGGATGCAAAGCAAAGCTCTTAGCTTTTTTCAAGCGATCGTCTATACGATTATAGTCTGTTTGGCCCCGGTCATCTTCTTCCCGAACGATACGGCCGGTCTCGCAGTCGCTCTGGGCGCTGTTTTCTTCGCCGTCAGGACGCGTATCTAAATTTCGTTAGGAGTGACTGAATTATTTATTATTGCCGCCATTCACTAGATGGCGGCTTTTCTTGAGTTCTATATTATTATCCCGCTATCACCTCGCGTCAGAAATAACTGCATATCGCTCAGATGTTTCTCTTCTGCCGCTTCGTGCCAGAAATACCTGCATATCTTCGGAAAAGAGAACAAGATCCTCTTTTCACTCAGATATTTGCCATTTCGTGCGTAGTGATGCTGTCTGGCCTAACGGCTATGTCAATTATAATGCCGGTACGAACGCTGCCGTTTGGTCGTCACGTTCACATAATGACATTTATTTTCAACTTAGTTTTGGACTAGGTTTCAGTACTTCAGGTATTGAAGCGTCCGGCCATTACTATCAGCACTTAGGCTTCCCTCTCCGCTGCCTAGTACGGTAGGGATAATGGTAATGGATAAGAAGCAAAATTTTCATTTCTATGTAATAGACCGTATCTAACCGCTATTATTGATACTGGCAGAATAAAACGTTTATGCTTGCCTTTAGGTGAAAAATTTGATAAACTAAGAGAGTTGTAAAGGGTAAGGTCGATTAGCCGTTGTTGCTACCCCGCATGACGCAGTTTTAAATAGGAGAATTAATGCGTAGCAAAACAAAACGTCCTAATGTGCGCCGCGAGAGAAGCTTCCCGCCAGCGCCATGGCAAGAATTTATTCAAATTGACCCTAAATTCTAGTTTGATTTATACGCGCTCAGTCTCATCAGATTTTACTGGTGAGACTTTTTTGTGGCTTAAACAAACCGTCAATTATCCGACGTTTGAGTCATTTAAACTATCACTCATTGCATAATCATTACCATTATCCTTACCGTACTAGGCAGCGGAGAGGAAAGCCATAGAAACGGCCGTTGACGTAGGACGGGCCGACACCAGAAGCATTGAAGAGGAGGTTGAAACTGTTCTGAAATCCGGCGTTAGTGTAGGCGCGAGATGACCAAAGGTAACCATCGTGGCCGGACCAGCCCGCATGGCCTTCGTAACGAATACTCCCACTACGCACGAAGCCATTACCATTATCCCTACCGTACTAGGCAGCGGAGAGGAAAGCCGTAGTAACGGCCGTCGCTGTGAATTGGGAAGATATTCAACGCAAGGAAGTTGAAGTCGAAACTACGCTGAAATCTAGTATCAGCAGCGGCACGAGAAGTCCAATATACACTATTAGTTCCAACATGAGGACTAACATTTCCAGTAGGATAAATCGCATCACTACGCACGAAAAATAAACATCTGAGCGATACGCAGTTATTTCTAAAACCAAGTAGTAGAAATACCAAACATCCGGCAGAAGCGACAGGAAAGTTACACCGCCACGAACAACTATAACAACATATCGACAACGAAGCTCAGCTATTGCAACTTATTTCTTAATGCCTTGCGCTTCCAGTTCGGCATCGATTTTTTCACGCAAATTATCCATGAACTGATCGCGTGTAATGTTTTGCTGCGAAATTAATTCGCCCTTAAACATGATGTACGGCGTCCACTCAACTTTGGCTAGCTCGGAAAGTTTTTGGTCGAAACTAATTTTTTTCGAAACTTCTTTGCTTTGCATGTCCTGACGAAACTTCTCTAGGTCGCCCTTATTGTCGGAGACCTGCATAAAATATTCTTCAAATATCGGTTGCCGCTGCTCGGAACTAGCATAAAACCAATCGTCCAAGTTATTATACATTAAATCTTTAAATTCCTTCCAGTAGCCTTGGTTGTACGCTGCCAGCGCTGCCGAAGCTGCCGCCACGCCGTTGCTATGATAAGACATAATCATGGTGCGAAAGATGATCGCAACCTTGCCGTCATACTCTTCGATCAAATCGTTGAGATGAGGATTCAGCGGCGCGCAGGCATCACATTGATAATCTCCGTATTCAATTAATTTGACCGGAGCATCAGGATTACCCACGATCATTTCGGGATAATTACCACTATGCTCACTGGCGGCAATTTCAGACGTAATATCTTGATCTTTTATCCACGCTTGAACCGAATCCTGCTGAATCATGCTAATGCCAACTAACCCCGCAAATGCAATTACGAGCGCAGCAATAATACCAATAGTTTTTTTATCCATTTTTCCTCCAATTTACGCCACTTATGCGGGCAAATTTAATACTTATACTAAACTAGCGCATCTATGCTATAATTGTATCATATGGACGCTGTAAAACCTAGGAATTCACTTCATGATTTTGTCGAAAAACTGCGTCATCTCGCGCAAGCTCTGCTCGCGCAACTTCAAAAGTTCGGAAAATTCCTCAAAAAATCTTGGCATCGTTTTTGTATTAATGTAGGCAAAGCTTGGCGCAAATTTATGCGTAAGTTCACCCGTTGGATTGACCCCAAATTAAACCCCTATCGCCCTACGCCTCGCCCGACTGCAGTGAATTTGGCTACCGACGAAACCAAAATCCATATTTCGCGCCAGAATTCTCCCGAAGATGTCAATAATACCAAAGAGTCAGATTCCAGGGTAGCATCTACCAATCATGTTGATCACGCTCCGATTTCCGCCATGCCTGACATTCCGCGTAGTCGTGCCGATCTGCTTGAGATTATCCAAAGTGCCCCTCTAGCCATCTTCGATCAGCATGAGCGCGAGCTAATGACGGCCGCTTTAAATCTCCCCGTCGTCCCTGCTTCAGAAATTATGCAACCAAAATCCAAAATCGTTTATGTCCAAAAAGACGAAATGCTCGGGCCACTCACGCTCGATCGACTTTACCGATCCGGTTTTGCGCATTTTCCTGTCCAAGATGAAAAGGGAAATATCATCGGTGCGATTCATACAACTCATCTTAATAATCTCGAGATTCGTGACTCCACTACCGCCGAAGAAATTCTGGATCCCGGCATATATTATATCCGCGAAGATTACCCGCTCGAAGAAGTGCTCAATACTTTTCTACGCACGAACAGTTATTTCTTTCTGGTGGTAGATCAATTTGGCCAAACTACTGGCATTCTCACCTTCAAAGATTTTTGCCATTATCTTTTTGGCGAACGTCCGCATGATAGTTTTGAACGTGATAATGACAACCTTGCCGTCGCAAAACGCAGTTTACCGCTACGTGTCTCCAATCAGTCACATAATACCTTTACGACTAGGAGGGCACAGTAATGGCCAAATCACACGTCCAATTTACTTGCCAGCAATGCGGCGCTATTTACAAAAACTGGACTGGGCGCTGTACTGCTTGTGGTGCTTGGAGTTCACTCATCCAACAATTCGACGAAAACAGCCGCGACGAAAAATCCGCCGTCGGTCGTGGGCAAATTTCCGGCAAAGCACTCAACTTTGTTTCGATTAACGACCTCGAAGCTTCTGACAAACGAGAACGTCTCTGCACCGGCTTTGATGATCTCGATACCGTACTTGGCGGCGGTATTTTGCTTGGTTCCGTGGCTGTGCTCGCTGGTCAGCCTGGTATTGGTAAATCTACACTTTTAATGCAAATTTGCGCGCATATTGCCAAAAAACGTCACGTCCTCTATGTTTCTGGCGAAGAGTCGGCCGGCCAGATCAAAATGCGCTCGATTCGGCTCGGTGCGGAGTCCGAAAATCTCAAATTTGCTAGCTCAACCAGCGCAAATGACATCGCCAAAACCATAGAAGGCGGTGAGTTTGATCTCGTAATTGTTGATTCGATTCAGACTCTAACTCTTGCCGAAATCGCTTCGGCTCCTGGCGGCGTTTCGCAAGTCACGAATTGCGGCAATCTCATCATTCGCGCCGCTAAACTTTCCGGTACCGCCGTCATCATTGTTGGTCACGTTACAAAAGAGGGCACGCTTGCCGGCCCTAAAGTCCTCGAACATCTTGTCGATGTCGTACTGCAGTTTGAAGGCGATCGTTATGGTGGATTCAAAATTGTGCGCGCCGTCAAAAATCGCTTTGGCTCCACTACTGAAGCCGCCATTTTTGAAATGAATCAGCAAGGCCTCTGCGAAGTCGAAAATCCTTCCGCCGCCCTCCTAGCCGAGCGCCAGAACACCGACGGCTCGATTATTTTAGCCACTCTAGAAGGCACGCGGCCAATTCTTGTCGAAATTCAGGCCTTGGTTACACCGACTAATTTTGGCTATCCCAAACGCACTGCTTCAGGTTTTGATCTCAATCGTCTTAATCTGCTTATTGCCGTTGTCGAACGCCGCACCAAACTCAAGTTAAACGACAAAGACGTCTTTATCAATGTTGTCGGCGGCTTAAGATTGCAGGATTCCGCGGCCGATCTTGCTATTTGTCTTGCGATTGCATCAGCCGTCGCGGGGCGCAAATTATCCGAAGATTTTGTCGTTTTTGGCGAAGTCGGGCTGGGTGGGGAAATACGTTCGGCTTTTCGACCCGATCAGCGCATCGCCGAAGCCAAAAAACTTGGTTTTGCTCATGCTATTGCCCCTGCCACGGTGCACGACGATTTCGTAATTCCTGTCCGCGACCTGCGCAGCACCCTAATCGAATATGTCAACGAGAGATAATGAATTATGCGAATTCTTGGCATTGATCCTGGTACGGGCATTTGCGGCTTTGGCGTTATCGAGGGCCGTCAAGCTATCGACTACGGTGTCATTGCTACACCAGCCCACACACCTCTACCCGATCGTCTAGAAGATATTTACAATTCTTTGCACGAGATTATCGAAACTAATCAGCCGCGCGTCATGTCTATTGAAAAACTTTTCTTCAAGCAGAATATCACCACCGGCATTTCCGTGGCCGAAGCACGCGGTATTTGTCTGCTCGTCGCCAAGCAACATCATATGCCAATTTTTGAATACAGCCCCAATCAAATCAAAAGTGCTATCTGTGGTTATGGTATGGCCCATAAGCCCCAAATTCAAGAAATGGTACGCCTGCATCTCAACCTTAAAACCGTACCGCAACCCGATGACGCCGCAGACGCACTCGCCGCTGCCATTGTCCATTCTCTCATTGGTCGTCACGGACAGGAAACGGCTTATAAATAGCTTAAAACTCTTCTCCATGGATTGGATTATACTTGATGAATACAAATACTTCTTGTATGGACGGACATGTGATTGAGTAGACCAATCCATTACCATTATCCCTACCGTACTAGGCAGCGGAAAGGAAAGCCCCAGTAACGATAGCGATTATTATTGGCGGGGTAAACACTTAACGCATTGAAGCCAAAGCTGAAACTATATTCAGATCTAGTGCGATCATCAGCACGACACGACCAATTCGCTTGCCATGTACCAGGATTCCATAATCGTCCGCCCGAGCCAACTGCATCACTACGCACGAAGAATAAGACTAATGTTAATTGTCGACTTTTCTGCTTTATCCATTACCATTATCCCTACCGTACTAGGCAGCGGAGAGGATAACCCCAGTAATAGTAGTTGGCGAAGGATGGGCTGACACCTGTAGCATTGAAGTAGAGATTGAAACTATGCTGAAAATAAGCATTAGTATAGGCGCGAACTGACCAAGCGTAACCGTTGAGTCCGGAGTCGTATGTACGGCCACCATAATGAATAAATCCACTACGCACGAAATAACAAGTATTCGAGAGAAATAAAAGTTCTACTTTTATTTTTGAGAATACGCAGTTATTTCTAGAACGAAGTGATAGAAATGGCAAATATCTGAGCAAAAAAAGAACCTTGTTCTCTTTTCCTAAGATATGCAAACCTTTCTGACGCGAAACAGCAGAAATACAGTCTAAAATATCACTTTTTCTAATATTCATGATAAAATAAATAAAAGAATAAGGAGAAATCTATGCACAAAAACGCCATCCTAAAAATTAGCGCCATTATTTTTGGTTTAGCGCTCATGACTACTAGTAGTTCACAATCTGCATATGCTATTGTCGAATGCCCCAACGGTCAGACCGCCGAAGCCCTAGAATATTGTCCTGAGCCGCTCAATGAAGAAGGCGACGTTACTCCAATCTCAAAAGGAGACGCTGTAGTGACTTCTGATGAAAACGAAAACGATAATGATACCGAAAGTACTGGCAACAAGCAGCCTAACGATCCTAGTGAAGAACCTCCAATTGAAGACGATGATGAAGAGGTAGCCACTTGGCCGATGTATGTGGCTTTTGGTGCGCTTGGCGCGACAGCGATTCTCGTAATCCTTATCAATATTCTTGGCCGAAAGAAAAAGTAAATGATCGCGCATCTTCTCGGCATCATTACCGAAAAACTTAACAATTCAGTCATTATCGATGTGCAAGGGGTGGGGTACGAAGTCTCGATCTCTGCCCCCGATGCCGAGGCGATCAACTTACACGATCAGATTAAGTTCTATACTTATCACGCACTTCGCGAAAATTCCGAAGAGCTCTATGGTTTTTCAAGTCTCGCCGCCAAAAAGCTCTTCGAAATGCTAATTTCGGTCAATGGCATTGGGCCCAAGGCAGCCATGAATATTCTTAGTCTTGGCACGCCGGAAGAAGTTCGCAACGCCATTGCTAATACTGACGCCGCTTTTATTGCTAAAGCCAGCGGAATTGGCAAAAAATCCGCCGAGCGCGTCATTGTTGATTTACGTGACAAAGTTGGCATACCATCACATTACGGCGCCACGGAGACTCAATTTACAATTGCCGCCGCTCCACACGACGAGGCGCTAGATGCCCTAATTGCACTCGGTTTTCCACTCAAAGAAGCCACCGCGGCACTGGCGCCGGTCGACCCTAATCTATCCGTTGAAGATCGGATTAAAGCTGCGTTACGACAAAGATAGTTAAATAGTTAAAACATGAAACCAGCCTCGGAACCCAATCAAAACAATTCGCCAACCCTAAATAAGAGTGTTGATACGCCCACTAGACGTCGCTATAGTCCTTGGCTGATCGCTAATATCACCATTACTTTTCTCACTGTTGTTGCCTGTATGGTTGCTACGGTAATTGTATTCAATTGGGGCAACCTGACTGGAAACATTTTTAAAGACTTCGCGCAAATTGGGGTCGTCATTATGCTTCCACTCATGTATATCATCACCTTCTTGGCTATGAAGTTTAGTAGTCTAAATGAACAACAAAATCCCTCAAATTTTTTTACGATAGTTCTCGAAGAAGCAATGTTAACTTACGTCTGCGTCTTCGTCATCTTCATTATATTGCTAACTAATGCTATTCTTGCGCTGATTTATTACATCAAACATCGCAACTCTACTACACGCCGGACTTTTCTCTTTGCACTTGTGTCATGTATACTCGTCGGTTTTACGCTACTTTGTACCGTCTTCGCATCCTAATAGATAGACTGGAAGAGACCTCACCCAAAAATCCATTTTCACCTCAAAACCCCTTCTCAAAAGCAAAAAAGTATGCTAAAATAATACAAGATTGTAAATATAAAGGTTAAATTATGAGTTCCATAGATTTGAAAAAGATTGGCGATGCCCAAAAAAAGCCAGCGATTGTCGATGTGCGTTCTGGTGATACTGTTCGTGTTACCCAAAAGATTAAAGAAGGTGAAAAATTCCGCTCTCAGGTCTTTGAAGGCGTCGTGATTCGCACCGATCGCAAAAATTCCCATACTGCGCGCATTACCGTACGCAAGGTTACTTCTGGTGTTGGCGTAGAGAAGTCTTTCTTGATCCATAATCCGTTAGTAGAAAAAATCGAAATTATTCATCGCGCCAAAGTTCGCCGCAAAAATCTTTCCTTCCTACGTGAACGTTCTGGTAAATCTGCTCGCCTTATCAACAAGGCAATTGACCGCGCTACATTGAACGCGCTTCCAGAAGTCAAATCTGCCGAACCGGCTCAAGAAGCCTCAACCGACACAGCTCCAGCTGCCGAAGTTGCTCAGCCGGAAGCGGTTGCCGCAGAATAATTCCCGGTGTCGAATTATCTTCTTGGTATTGATGAAGTTGGACGTGGCCCTTGGGCGGGGCCACTTGTTGTTGGTGCGGTCGTCCTCGGAAAGCAGTTTGCTAATTTTACAGACATTAACGGTGCCCTGACGCAGACGACGCATTTTGCGACAGAAATAGAACCATTACTTGGTGCAAAATCTCTCAAACAAGCCAAACAACTACGCGATCAACTCTCAAAAACTCATCTTTTCTCTAGTGAACAGCAAATCGACCTTTATCAAACTTGGCTACAGCTCACCGATTCCAAAAAATTGACACTCAAAAAAAGAGAAAATCTGAATGACTTTATTTTGCAAAACGCCGATGCAACAGGACTAGGCTGGGTAAGCGCGACAGAGATTGATCAATACGGGCTTAGTGCCGCGCTCAAACTTGCCGCACGCCGAGCTACAGAGCAAATCAAAAGTCAACGTAGCGATTTTACAAAGATTATCATTGACGGCACCATTAACTTATTAGACGAGACGCCTTTGGCTGATAAGGTCACTTTGTTGCCCAAGGCCGACTATTTGGTTAAAGAAGTCAGCGCTGCTTCAATTATCGCTAAAGTTGCGCGTGATCACTACATGGCAGATCTTGCCACCAAATATCCCGCTTATGGCTTCGAAAAACATGTTGGATACGGCACGGCCGCGCACAAAAATGCGCTACTCGAACACGGTGTCTGTCCCGAATATCGTCTCAGTTTTCGGCCTGTTCGCGAAATTGCGCAACGCCAGAATCACCATCAAAATGCAATTCCTCCAAACAAACAAGAACTTTCTCAATTAAGTAATAACCACACGCGAAAGGGGAATGCCGCCGAAAATCTTGTAGCAGATTATCTACGTAGTCAAAACCATACGATCATCGCTCAAAATTTCAAAACCAAAATTTGCGAGATTGATATTATTTCCATCAAAGATAGCCAAATCTTTTTCACGGAGGTAAAATATCGACTTGATAATCAACATGGTACCGCGCTCGACCAAATTACATCACAAAAATTACAACAAATGCACCGCAGTGCCGAAATTTTCCTCATGCTTAATCCAAAATATCAAAACCACCAACCGTTATTGGCAGCTGCCAGCGTTAGCGGAACGCGCCCAAAGGTTGAAGACTGGTTCGTGATTCCATCCTAATGTTTTGACTATATCCATTACCATTATCCCTACCGTACTAGGTAGCGGAGAGGATAACTACCATAGCGATCTCCGTAACTGGATGACCACACTTCTAAATTAGCAAAATAGAACCGAAGATTACCTAGGAAACCAGAATCAAGCCAAGTGTGGGATGACCAACCTAAGCCATTTGCACCTACATAAGGACTAGCATAACCATCTTGCCAAATCGCATCACTACGCACGAGATGGCAAATATCTGAGCGAAAAGAGAATCTTGTTCTCTTTTCCGAAGATATGTAGGCATTTCTGACGCGAAGTAATGGTTCAGGAGTGCATGAATAGTGATATAATATTCTCATGATTAAGGTCAACTTTAGTTAAGGAGTAGTCCAGTGAATCCTGAAAATGTAGATGATACAAGTCGAAATATTGCAAGTCAGAATCCCGATCAGAGCACGACGAATCAAAATGCAACGTTTTCCGGTCAAAACTTACAACCAGCTCAAAGCCAGTTTGCCCAGAATCTACGGCCACGAATATCGCCGCTCAAACCGAAAAAGTCAATCTTGATTGCCTGTATTGTTGGCGCAATTATTGTAATAATAGCCATTACCTGCGTTGTCCGTACTATAGTGATGCAAACTGATAGCAATAATGATTTGACCGACAACGCAACTAGTGATATTACAGATAACCCTGAGGAAGATGTTGCCGAGAATGTTACTCCAATTACTACCGACGCTACCGTTGCGGTAGATGTAGAAAAATTTAAACAAATGACTAAAGCCGAGGTGATCGCCTTTCTGCAAGCTAGGCAAAGCGCATCTGAAAATATGCCAAAGAATTATGTTGGCGAAGAAATAATAAATTCGACGATTATGGACGGTAATGTAATTATAAGCGACTTACAATTGGTATATTCGTATGATACACTGGACGACTTGCGACAAATAGTGGAGAAAAAGTATAATGGTCCAAGTTTCTCGGCTGCCGATAAGGCAGGTTATGAAATTAAAGAGTATGATTATTATGCAATTGTTACGCCAAATCGTATCAAGGGGGCTACGACATGCGACCATGGATATTATAGAGATTGTAATTCGTTATTGTCATTTAAGCGCGAATATCTCAATCACTTTCTGGAAGAAACATCACCTAGTTCTTTTAATGATGTCTTTTATTTCAATACTCGCGATTCAAAGATAATTGAATATCTACTACGAGTATGCACTTTTTTTGCTGACGGTGGTCCTGGTAATATTTATGGTTCAAGCTTTGAGGAGCAGGATGATAAATTTGTACTAACTGTCTATTATGTCGGCATAGGATTTAATGTCGAGAAGATTAAAGTTAATGATAACGACATGGGCTATGCTATAAATTTGTATTCGCGACAGTATGCTACCGATAAAGCAGACGGACGGCTATATGTGATACAGACCGGAGAAAATAGTACTACTGAAAACATTAAATCTATTCCAATTACCGAGGAAGAAGCTAAATCGTTACTCTCCATGTATATAGAATAGCCTATCGTGTGTTACGGCCTCTTTTTCTAGTGCTGCACTCTTTAGCAATAGCGCCCCCATTCTTAGCGCAATCATCCTTTTATACTTAAACTTTCTCCCTATTTGAACAATCTCCCCACTATTTCTCCTTTAAAACTAGCAGAAAATATGGTAAAATTGTTTAAAGAAAAGTTGTCCTTTGAAGATAAGCAAAAAATCGTGAGAGTTGTAGTAGAAAAGGTCGTAGCAACTCCACTAGAGGCTACTATATATGGTAGGATTCCAATTATTGAAGGAATTGACAACAGTATAATAACAGTTAACGAAAACGAAGGAAAGGTTGGTTTTGAATCTAAAGATAGCAATCTTCAAAATCTAAACCAACATATTACTACAGAATCGAGCAACACAAAATGCTTGGCTCCAAAAAATTTTACTTCGGGAAAGGTTGGGTTTGAACTTAAAGATTGGAATTGTCGGACTGCCAAATGTTGGAAAATCGACGCTTTTTAATGCCCTCACCAACGCTGGCGCGCTAGCGGCTAATTATCCGTTTGCCACGATCGAGCCTAACATAGGTATCGTACCGGTGCCAGATCCGCGCCTGGAAGTTCTGGCTAAGATGTACGACACCGACAAAGTTATCCCGGCTACGGTCGAATTCGTTGACATTGCTGGTCTTGTCGAAGGCGCGTCCAAGGGTGAAGGCCTAGGCAACAAATTTCTCGCACATATTCGCGAATGTCAGATTATTTGTCATGTGGTACGCGTTTTTCAAGATGACGATGTGATTCGCGCCGAAGGTTCCAAAGACCCTCAACATGATATCGATATCATCCAGACCGAGCTAGAGCTGGCCGATCTCGAAACCCGCGAAAAAGCCGCCGCCAAGCGCAAAAAGAACGCTAATAGTAACGACTCCGAATCCGCCATCCCATATCTGACCGACAAACCGACGATTTTTATGTTTAATGTCGATGAGCACGAGCTCAAAGATTCCGCTTTACGCCAAAAGCTCACCGATATGGTCGCTCCGCACCGCGCTGTCTTTGTTAATGCCAAGCTTGAATCCGAAATGTCCGGACTATCTAGTAGTGAGCGTCAAGAATTTCTCCAAGAATATGACATTGAAGAAGATGCTCTGAGTGAGCTCATCCGGGCCGCTTATGACACTTTAGGGTTACAAAGCTTTCTAACGGCCGGCAAAAAAGAAGTTCGCGCCTGGACCATCAAAAAAGGCGCTACCGCTCCCCAGGCCGCTGGCACTATTCACACCGACTTTGAACGCGGTTTTATCGCCGCTGAAGTCATGAAATACCAAGATTTAGTCGAGCTTGGTTCCGAACAAGCCGTCAAGGCCGCCGGCAAACTCCGCACCGAAGGCAAAACTTACGCCATGCAAGACGGTGACATCGTTGAATTCCGCTTTAATGTCTCTAAATAACAAAGATTAACCAGCCTATCTTTCTATTATAGCACACTTTACGACAAAAATCAAGTATTTCTGAGCATTTTTGGGCATTTCTAAACCTTGTCACATAATTCTTGATAAGAGTCCCAGTACTCCGGTAGGATTACTTTTTTGATGATGTTTTGCCGCAAAATCACATTTTCGCGCTTGTTTTCGACAAAAGTATATGTTACAATATAAAAAGCACCTTAGAAAGGACATGGGAATCTAGCTCATAAATTTCGTAGTAAAAATTCACTATCGCGTCGAGAGGAGATACCTTTATGACCATTGGCAGAGCAACCACACCGAAACATGCAGCGACATCCCGCAAAGCCCGCAACGGCACCGTTTCCAACCGCAAAAGGCCCGACCGCCAGCGGCAAGTCCGCCCCGATTCGGAAAATCCCAAAAACCAGAGCATTACCGCGCACGGATCTTCCGATCCGGAGAGCTAAATTCCCATACATAATTAATAAATCTTACCTTTCTCATTTGGCCGCCCATCTTGGGCGGCTTTTTCCAGCAAGAAGCTTGCATTTTATCGCCCACTCATGGTAATATAGAAACAAGTATGGAAGGTCAAAAGGTGGGTGAAGTAAAAACACAAAATATAGGAACGGCAAATGCGCCCGGTCCTATTAATTCTACATCTTCTACCCCCTCAGCTGACCCACAAACTCCAACATTGACCGCTCAAGACTCATTAGCTTCTACCGAAGAGCAAATTATGCAGCTACTCTGGCCGATTCACTTAATGGCCGAAATTGCCGAAAATCGCAAAGAGCGCTTCTGGTCTACGCCACTCGCGTTGATTAACTTTATTATTATTGCAATTACGGGCTTCTTTTTAGGACCAATGCAGCTCATTCTGCTCGTGATTAAGCAAGATTACACCTATGTTACCGAGTCATATGCTCCAGCTGTGATGCGCATTTCATTACTCATTAGCGGCGCAATTGCCATCTCAACTATTGTTGCCATGATACGCGCTTGGCGTGAACAACCCAAACGTAGTCTCATGACTGCAATTCTTGGTATCGGCACCGTCCTGACTGCGGCAATTATCTGGTTGGCGGCCTTCGTGACGGGATTTGAGCCTAATCAAATCGCTTTTCTTTTGACACTTGTTATTATTGCCTCGGCAGTTGCTGTTATTATTACTTCGCGTCAATATTACTCACCCGATCAATCCGCCAAACCGCTCGAAATTATGTTTATTATTGTCATCGCTTTTGCCAGCCTAGAAACCCTTTTTGGTGGAGTTTACCTTTTTACGCAGACCAACAACGCCGAAGAATACCAACTCGAACTCGATGCACTCGGCAAGGCTCAAGCTGAAGCGCGCATTAACGGCATTAATACCCAGCTTTCTGACTTAATTTACACTCTTTGTAGTGGTACGTACGAAGCCGTCTACGTTCCAAGCGGCAACACCGACCAGGGAATCTTCCAATGTCGCGAATCACATCGGGTCTATGCTGTTTCTGGACCCAACGAACCAGTTACCGAGACCTCGAGCGTAATTTCTGGTGCCGCCTTCTACTTCGGTACTACTTCAGACGAGCTAGTCTCAAGCTTCTTCCCGGCTGATACTGGCACAAAATACCTTTATCGCAATCTCGGTGACACTACCGATGACGCCAGCGAATTAGTATTATTACTCAATGCCTCCACCGAAGAAGTCCTCATCAACACTTATCTCGAACAGATCCTCGGTTTCTTGAACGCTCGCCCCGTCAAAAGCAATCTCATGCTCAGCCTGTTCTATAATAACGAGCTTAATAGTGTTATTACGACGCGCGATTTCATTCTCATTGCCGCTCAAGATACCATCGCGCAAAACGCCTGGCTTCCTACTGGCACTAATCTCCGCGGTTACATTAATGGTCGTTATGGCACTTTTATCTACACTCCAGATCATCAGCTCGAAGCTCTCAAATCCTTAGCTAATAGTCCGTTGCTCTATTCCGCTCAAACTCGCGAAGCTCTGACTAACCATCGCCACATCACCGTTATGCTTGAAGGCGACCACGAATACACCATCAATGAGCTGCGTGAATTATTCTATGCCAATCTCATTGATCCGCTCACTGCCCAGCCCGAAACCTCCGAGAATCAACCATAAGTAGCTCCACGCTCGACGCAATATTCAGAATAACTCAAAATCGTTCATCAAAGAGGCCAAAACACAACAAGATAGGTCGTCCGATAATAAACCCTCTACGATATATTCAAGATGAGTTCAAGATGTGCTCAAGACAAACTCACGACGCATTCATCAATCACTAATAAAACGGAATTCCACGATCCGTCACGCAATCATCTTAGCGCATCATAAAAGACTCTCACGCATTGTTCTATCAAATAACACCATCCTTGCAATACAACCATAGCGTCATAGCAATATAGTAAGATCAACAACAATACTCACCGTTTAGATAATATTAATCACGAGACTACATAAATTATTTTACAGGGCCCTGATTTCATTTTCACAAAATCTTATTCATAAATAATACGCCTTCTTAATAAAATCTATTATTCTTAAAACCTTATTCTTGAGGTCAAAAGTAAAAGATATAACAACTCGATAGTATATTCTGTTGAATAACTCAATTTCGCAGAAAATTTACGGAAACTTTTGCCTGATTTTGCAGCGGAAATTACGTCTAGCACTAGACTCCGCATTACCATAGCCGCATCAATTATCTGCGATCGACTTTGTTTTGATGATGCTCAATCTTTTGCCAAGTCACATTTTTCGTCAATAACGCCCGCAATGCACAATCAACAAAACTTATTAAAAAGATTGGATTAAACAAAATTACCCGCCAGAGCATACCAGCGCGCAAGCGTAATCGCTCGCGTTTTAATATAATCACCGTCACCAGCATCAGAGCTAGATAAACTATTAACAAAATCGTCAAGGCCAACCAAACCCAACTCCAATCGCCCATACTCACAGTTTTAATAATTCCAAAAAGGAAAATCAAGATCACGCCAACTAAAATCGTCACAATTGGCTTTACTCCGATAATTTCCTTTTTAATGCTGCCAAGATTATGTGCCCGCTTCACTTTGCGAAGTTTAGGAATGTATTTTTGGCGCGCCGAAAAATAACCTTTGATCCATCGCGTGCGCTGCGCCACTGTTTGTACGTATTTAGTCGGTTGTTCATCATAAAACACCGCCGCTTCGTTATAAGTAGTCGCTAACCCATAGCGCGTCGCGTACAACGACATCTCATAATCTTCCGTCAAGCTATGAAAAGGCCACCCCTGCCACTTTTCTATCAAATCACCCACCACAAAACAACCGGTTCCTGAGAAAATGACATTTGTATTATGTTTAATTCGTTCGCGATTGCCCAAAATATTAATCATTGAAAACGTCAAGCTAGAAACTGCCGCAATTACATTATCGTTCGCATTTTTAGCCGCCCGATAACCAGTAGCAATATCATATCCTTGATAATAACTCTCTAAAATTTTCTCCAAGTAATCTTTTGATAAGATATTATCCGCATCAAAGATAAAATATACGTCATAATGCCGGTTTTTCGACAAAATGTATTTCGTAACTTCATCCAAAGCATAGCCTTTGCGTTGATGTTTCAGATTCGTACGCACAAAAATTTGTACACCCAACTTTTTGCAAATCGCCACTGTCGGATCAAGCCGACTTTCGACAATTACGTAAACATCTTTTGGTGACACTTTATGAGTCTGCGACAAAAGGCTTTTGAGCAAACCGCGAATCACTGCACTTTCATCGCGCGCCGGGATTAAAACCGCTACTCGCGGCTTACGAGTGCGCGGATGCAATTGCAAAACATTCTCACGCATCACCAAGTTACCATAAGCTGAAGCTAATAACCCACCAACTATAATCAATAAGCCAAGTACGAAAATCATTTTTTATCTCCTTGCGACCACTGCATGTTAGGAAAATACTTGTCAAGATAGCTGTCTGGATAAGCGAAATCCAAAAACTTCCCAACTGGCGAAAAAGCTGGAATATTATTATGTCTCAAACCGCGTCGCAGAATTGCTGACCACGAAATCAACATATTGAAACACATCAAAACCGATAGTGTAATAAAAAGTATTTCACCGGTTTTTATCGGAATGCGTTCAATCAAACCAGACACAAAAGGATAAACAAATTTCACTAACAACAATCCTAACACGCCCCACACCAACATAATCGGAATTGTCGTACGGCCGTTGATATTAAGAATATTATGAGAATAATCCCAAGAAGTCGCCCCCGTGAAGATTTCCTGTAAATAACTAACCACATATTCCACCACGCCGCCCAAAAATGCTGCCAAAAAGAAAATTTGTACGTCACTATATTTTCTGCGCAGCAACAACCAACACATCACTACCGCGCCAAATCCATAAATCACATTAAATGGTCCGTAAATCACGCCGCGATGAATCATCCAAGACCCCGAGCCAGTCGCCAGTAAAGTCTGCATATAATACAATAGATCTTCATAAATCGTACCCACCACCGAAGCAATTAAGAAAATAAAAAACAACTTCTGGAAACAAAGCCCTTCAGCAAATTTCGGTGACGATTTCGGCACTTTCTCACGACGAGCATGCACTGGCGACTTCTGTCGCTGGGTTTGCGTGCGCGTCGCCTTACTCTGCAGGGAAGTTTTACTATTACCTGTAGTTTTATTTTTCGGTTTCGCCACACTCATCTTATGTATAATTATACCAGACAAAAACAAAAAATCCCACCCAACGATGAGTTTATTATGGTCTTGGTGGAGCGTACGAGGCTATTCCTGTCGCTGCACTCCAGGATAAAAGCCTGCGTTTTCTCGGAAATAAAAATGCAAGTATTTTGGCTTCACTCGAAAACTTGACTTTTCAAACTCTGACGAGTCTAAGCTCGTCCTACCTATCAGACAACAAAAATAGGCCTAAAGACCTCTTTTTCTTGCTTGGTGGAGTGTACGAGACTCAAACTCGTGACCTCTTCGCTGCCAGCGAAGCGC
>CAZSPU010000004.1:0-54239 GCA_964608555.1 uncultured Candidatus Saccharibacteria bacterium | reverse complement strand
CTCAAGGGGTTATTTTGTTATGGAAAATTCTCACATGTATGTTTAGCTAACAGAATTATAAAAACTGCGTTAATAACTAACAAGAAGTTTCGTTATTTCGTTTTTTGAGAGAGTGTGATAGAATATCTCTATATCTGGGTGTGGCGCAGCTGGTAGCGCGCGCGGTTCGGGACTGCGAGGTCGTCGGTTCAAATCCGATCACCCAGACCATAATGAAAACTAGTTTCCTAGTTTAGTATTTTATAGGGTATATAATATTTCTGACGATCGGATGCAGAACCGACGGGTCGCACGCTGTAGGAGCCGAATAAAGTAAACCTTAGTTTTCTTTTGAGGCGACGCCCAGCGGCAACATTTTCGCAGAAAATGTTGTTATCCGATCACCCAGACCATTTATCTAGTAGTACATTATAGTATAGGGCTGAATACACGACTTGCGGGGCCGTTGTAGTAAAATTTACTGGGAATCTCGGAAACATTCTTCATATTTCTGCAGATGGATCCGGTTGTTAATGATTAAGTCAATACCATCTAGTTAAGTTCGCGCAATTCGCCCAATCATTTTATCATTTAGTCAAATTTTGAAGTTTTAGTTTAACCGTTTAAGGAGGTTACGTGCCACAAGCAACCAAAAAACCACAGGCAGCAAAGGGAAGCAACGTTATTCGCTGGTTTGCCTTTGTGCTTTTATTGTTAATTTTTAGTCTTTTTCTTGCTAATGTTGTTTCGCCGCAGCGCACTATCAAAGACGTTCCGCTTTCGGATGTCATCGCCCGCGCAAACGACGAAAACGGCGACATCACCAAAATCACCGTCGAAGGCAGCAACCTCAAAATCACTCTCAAGGGCGAAGATTACTATACCCAGACCTCGCGCAAGGATCCTTCCGGCACTCTTTATGAGCAAGGCTTAATCGATCAGTGTGCCGACCTCAACGGCGAAGAGCTCACACAGTGTCAGTCTAAGTATCCCGTTATCGAATACAAAGAAGTCTCAACTTTCTGGGATTATGCTTTAGATATTGCTATTATCGTTGTTCCAGTTATCATTATTATTCTGTTCTTTAGCTCAATGATGCGCCAAGCCCAATCAATGAACAATCAATCCATGGGCTTCGGTAAGGCAAAAGCAAAAGTCTACGGACCTGACAAAAAGAAGGTTCTCTTCAGCGATGTGGCAGGGAATGAAGCCGCCAAGCAAGACCTAGCTGAAATCGTCGATTTCCTCAAAGAGCCAAAGAAATATGAGAAGTTGGGTGCCAAAATCCCGCGTGGCGTGTTGCTGGCCGGCGAGCCTGGTACGGGCAAAACTTTAATGGCTCGAGCCGTTGCCGGGGAAGCTTCAGTGCCATTCTTTAGTATTTCTGGTTCAGAATTTGCCGAAATGTTTGTCGGTGTCGGTGCTTCACGTGTGCGTGATCTCTTCGCGAAGGCCAAGAAAAACGCCCCCTCGATTATCTTTATTGATGAGATTGACGCTGTTGCTCATAAGCGCGATGCCCGTGGTGGCGCTGGCCGTGAAGATGAGCAGACCCTCAACCAAATTCTCGTTGAGATGGATGGTTTTGATAATGATTCTGGCGTAATTGTGATTGCTGCGACCAACCGCGTCGACATGCTTGACAAGGCTCTTCTCCGTCCTGGCCGTTTCGATCGTCACGTCAACGTTACTTTACCAGAACGCAAAGATCGTCTCGAAATCCTTAAGGTTCACTTCAAGAACAAGCCCAAAGCGAAAGATGTTAATCTCGATGCACTTGCGGCCAAGACTGCTGGTAGTGCTGGCGCTGATCTTGCCAATATTGCCAACGAAGCTGCTATTACAGCCGCCCGTGAAGGTCATGAAGAAATCACTAATCAAGATCTCACCGAAGCGTTTGAGCGAGTTGCGATTGGCCCTGAGCGCAAGAGTAAAGCCATGAATGATCATGAACGTAAAGTTACCGCTTATCACGAAGCTGGTCACGCTATTGTTGGGCATGTTTTGCCAGATTCTGATCCCGTTCACAAAGTCACAATTATTCCGCGCGGGCGTACTGGCGGTGTTACCTGGTTCCTCCCGCCAGAAGACCGTAGCTATAAAAGTATTTTCGAACTAAAGGATATTCTAGCGCGTGCTATGGGCGGTCGCATTGCGGAGAAATTAATTTTCGGTGAAGATGCCGTCACGACTGGTGCGGCTTCCGATCTCAAGAATGTTGCCGAACTGAGCAAAGAAATGGTCGTTGAAGAAGGGATGGGTAGTCAGACACGTAATCTTGTTTTCCCTGAAGGCGAAACTGGATATTATACAATCTCCACTGGCAAGCCATATTCTGAGAAGACCGCCGAGTTGATCGATCAAGAAGTCAAACTTCTTTCGGATGAAGCGGCTATGCGCGCCGAAGCTGTTCTCAAGGCTAATCCAGAAGTTTTGGAGCGTCTCGCGAAGGCACTTCTAGAGCACGAAACTCTCGAAGAAAAGGAATTAGAGCCAATTCTTAAGGACGCCAAGCTCCCTGCGAATGCTAAGTTACACCAATAGATATCTCTACGCCACACAGATAGACCCTAGTATAAGGGTTATACCCCAATTATAGCACACTTCGTTCAAAAAGTCAATAGTAGCATCATTAACAGGGGTGTGCTATAATAAATCATATCCCCGGATGGCGGAATTGGCAGACGCGCTAGCTTCAGGTGCTAGTTTGAGCAATCGAGTGCAGGTTCAAGTCCTGTTCCGGGGACCAGATTCGATTAGATACATGATTAATAATAAAATTCTCAACTTTTATCAACAAACTAGCCTATATACTGATCTTGGATTATATAAGAATTTTGCCCAAAATTTACCAGATGATATTGGCAAATTATGCCAATTACAGCGTGCACAGATTATCCACCCCTTTCATCTTCTTGGCAACTCCGACAGATCCCACGACCCGTTCTACGGAGATCTCACTAGCGTGCCGCCCACTTCACTACCATTTGAGAATGATTTATTTCCTACTGCGCAGAGTATGATCGCCGAGCTACTTCGTCGTGACCCGCGCTATGGTCTAGGACGAAAAACCGAAGACAAACTTCATTTATGTTGCCGAGAACAGGCGGTACTTCTGGCGAGTATCCTGAAAGCTAAGGGGGTTGCCGCCCGTGTGCGTAGCGGCTTTGAACGCTATAGTAGTCCTGATGGCGATGGTACTTTTGGCGATCACTGGATTACCGAATATTACAACCCAGACCTTAATCGTTGGGCTCTAGTAGACGTTGATCTCTATTTTCCACCCGAAATTTTACATTCTCACCGCATCAACCTTGATCTCTTAGACCTACCACGTTCAGAATTTCTCTTTGCTGCAGAAGCCTATTTGGGTCTGCGTCAAGGTGCTTTCGGTTCTCAAGAAATTTATTATGCCTCGTCACCATTGACCTTTGGTCTTGATGCTGCGGTGCGTGCCCTATTTTATGATTTTCATTCGCTCATGAACGACGAGATTCTCTTTACACTTGTGCCGAAGTATATCTTAGACAAAGATTTTCAGCTTTCACCCACCGAATACGCCGAACTTGACGATTTGGCGCAGACAATGCTCGACCCTGACCAGAATTTTGATAAACTTCGAGAGATTTGGATGCAAAATTTGAAGTTTAGAATTATGTCGGGCGGATTTAATGCTTAAACCCACTTCGATTAGGGATGCCTCCGCAACTGGTTGATAATCATCACGGTGGGCGGATTAATGCGTATCGCTTATGAGTAGGTCGCTAAACCTAAACTGTCTTATTTAGATTTAATATACTGCTTTTCGAGATACACTATTCTCAGAGTGCTATTATTGGAGTAATTTAGCTATGTAATAAAACTTCTCAACTCCATCTTGCTAACACTTGAGAAAAGCGGTATAATATAGATAAGTTATTTTGCAAATTGAATATAATTTAAGGGAGATTTTATGTCCGGACATAGTAAATGGGCCACTACCAAACGCCAAAAGGCTGTTGTCGACGCGAAACGTGGTGCGCTTTTTACCAAAATTGCTAATCAAATCGCTATTGCGGCGCGCTCTGGTACCGACCCAAATATGAACCCATCTCTTGCGATGATGCTAGAAAAGGCCCGCCAAGCCAACATGCCCAAGGCCAACATCGAACGTGCCATCGCCCGAGTCTCTGATAAATCCGCGGCGGCTCTTATCGAAGAGACTTATGAAGCTTATGGCCCAGGTGGAGCTGGCATTATTATCGAAGTTGCCACCGACAACAAAAACCGCACCATGCCTGAAGTGCGCAATACTCTTTCCAAAAACGGCGGCCGCATGGCAGATCCAGGCTCAGTGATGTTTCAGTTTGCTCGCAAAGGCTGGATCGAAATTACCGAAAAGGGCGAAGAGACCATGCTGGCCGTACTTGATGCTGGCGCCGAAGACGTGGACGAAACCGAAGAAGGCTTAATTATTTTGACCGCTCCAAGTGATTTGATGAAGGTGCGTCAGGCACTTCTCGATGCTGGCCTGACTGTGACTAACGCCGAGCTCAAATACATCCCTACTACAAACGTCTCCTTAAACGAAGAAGATACGGCTAAGCTCGAAAAGTTGCTCGATGCACTCGACGATTTAGATGACGTTACTGCCGTCCATACAAACGCGGAATAATTTAGTTTGCATTTGATGTTCCGGAAGTAGAACGTTAGGGAATGAACTGAGACGTTTATTTAAAAATAGAGACCTACTTCTCTGGCTGGTCTCTGTTTTTTGTGGAGGCTACATTGACAAGTATTGCTCAGCGCTCTATAAATGCAAATTATCCTTCAAGGTGGTGCGCCCGCCAATGCCGGGACGGACCTTCTCGCCTAACTTTGGCTGAATAATATGACAATGCACCCGCGTCAACGACGCCCCAGACCGTGCAGGATTACCAAACCGCATACAAAGAGCGCCACCATCAAGACTGTATTCTTGAATCAAACGCTCCCAAACTTGCTGCAGATCTGCCCAAGCCTCAAGACTAATTTCCGTGATATCGTAAGCCGACGCCATCGAGACCACTAGAAACTGCAATTCTGCGCCATCATAAGGAAAACGATTCTTAGAAATATACCAATAATCCGTCTGGAACAAAATTTCTTGCTCGATATACTCTGGATCCATCGGATCCTTATTCTCGGCTTCCATCCGCAACATAATATCAAGCTGCTCTTGACTTCGAGCATTCGGCGGATAGATATATTTATACTTAGACATAAGGATTTTCAGCTATGGTTTCATTGACCCAACTAGCCCTTTTTGCCGCGCTTAATGTAGACATCTTCTTTTTCCAATTCTGTTCGCAGAATAAACTCTTGGCACTGATTTTGCAGATTGCAGTTGCCCGGCTCATAGACATAAGACCCGCCGTCCACGCCTACATTAGTCCCAAACGGATCCGTAAAAAGCGCCGGATCAATTACAGGCAAAACATTTTCAGAAATCGCCGACGGGTAATAACCATGCTCAGGGTAATAATACTCTTCTAGCGCATAATACATAGCATTAATAGCAGTCTTGCGATCGTTATCGCGCTCCATTGCGTCAACATTAGCCTTCTGTATGAAAAACACAATTACCAAAAGAGCCGCAAACGCTCCAACCACCATTAGCTCAATAAGAGTAAAACCTTTTTTTGCTTTCATAAAATCAATTCTAAAACTGGTAGTACCGACTGGGATCGAACCAGTGACCTTGGGCTTATGAGTCCCACGCTCTAACCATCTGAGCTACGGTACCACAATAATATGATTCTATCATAAGATATGGTTTTTGAGAAGAGTGAGTTTAAGACAGATTCTTCATTCTTCATTACCATTATCCCTACCGTACTAGGCAGCGTAGGGGCATACCCCAGAAACGAGTATGAGCGTAAGAAGCTTGAATTTCTAAAGCATTGAAATAAAGGTAAAAGCTACCCTGAAAAATGGAGTTAGAATAAGCGCGAGATGATCGATAGTATCCGGCAGTACTAGGCCAAATAATATAGCCACCACTATCAGTGCGTCCACTACGCACGAAGAATAAATATCTGAAAATGAGCAGATATTCCTGACGTGAAACGACAGAAGGTTGCGACTCCGATTTCTCCATTACTATTATCCCTACCGTACTAGGCAGCGTAGGGGAAAGCCCCAGAAGTAGCGTCCGTTGGTAGATGTAAGAAGCTCTGTATCGCCAAAACGACAAAAATAAGCATAATGAAAATTGGAATCGCGTGTTACTAGAGAAGTCCAAAAATTTCCATAAAGTCCCGAGACTAGGATTGAGCCAATTGGATTAATCGCATCACTACGCACGAAAATAATATATGTTCGAGAATAAGTAAGCATTTCTGGTACAAAGTAACAGAAGAATATCCATTACCATTATCCCTACCGTACTAGGCAGCGTAGGGAATAGCCAGCAAAACGTACTCCCGTATATGATGCAGAATAATTTGCAATAAGCCAATAATATATAGTGTTAAAAGTATCTTTATTGTAGGATTGATTAGATAGAATGCTACCCAAACTACCAGAAGACTCTAGCCAGCCATAAAAATGAGCATATCCACTACGCACGAAGAATAAACATCCGAGAACGAGTAAGCATTTCTTACGGGAGCACGACAGAATAGTAAAAGAACACAAAAAACGCTGCACGCAAGGTGCAGATTTTCGTTACTTCCTGGCGGAAGGGACAGGATTCGAACCTGCGAAGCTATTAACTTGCTGGTTTTCAAGACCAGTGCCATCAACCACTCGGCCACCCTTCCTCTTCTATCATAGCACATATTGACTTTTACGGCAAGTTGTGCTAAGATAAAAACATAAGCTGCTTTTTGTCGGCCAGTTTTTGATAATATATTCAACCATTTTCTTGCTTAAAACGACAGTTAAGAAAAAACAATTATCTATACTTTTGTAATTTTTACAAAAATTCTCCAAACCAGAAATTATCTGTTATGATAGATGAAAGGTGGCAAGGAGGTAAGATGAAAGGCGCATATCGACCATACGAGCAGAGAATCCCGGATGAGCAGTATAAAAATCTAATTCGGGCGATTTTGGAGCATGGGGTTAAAAGTCCGTCTCCGATGGTTGATGAAAACGGCCAGGAAGTCAATACGATCGATTTGTTAGGTGCTCCAGTTATGCGTTTTAATCTTCTAGAGAACGGTGTCCCAGTTTTGATTGAGCGCAAGATTGGTTTTTGGCGCTCTGCAGTTGGCGAATTACTAGCCTTTATTAACGGCGCTAAAACCCAAGCCGAACTTGAGCAATTTGGTTGCAAGTGGTGGAAAATGTGGTGTACGCCGCAGAAGTGCGCTAAGCGTGGCCTTGATGCCGGCGATCTTGGCCCAGGATCTTATGGCGCTGCTTTTCATGATTTTCCGACTGCCGAGGGTGACAGTTTTAATCAGTTTGCCGAAATTATTCAACAGATGAAAGAACGTCCCGAGCTAAAAACGCACTTGATTAGCCCCTGGATTCCGCAATACACAATCCGCAACCAAAATCATCAGCAAAAAGTCGTTGTCTGTCCATGTCACGGATGGATGCATTTTCGAATTCTAGCAGGGAAGCTACATCTCGTCATGTTTCAGCGTAGCTGTGACGTGCTTATTGGCTGCCCCTGCAACTGGATTCAATATTCCGCTTTACTCCTCGCAATGTCAGAGGTTTTAGATCTCATCCCGGGCGAGTTTATTCATATGATTTCCGATGCTCATCTTTACGAAAATCAATTACCGTGGGCCGAAGAAATCTTATCCCGTGAATCGCGGCCTTTCCCGACCTTGACCATTACTAACAGTCACGATAATATTTTTGATTACCGTCCCGAAGATTTTGAACTCAGCGATTATCATCCGCATCCGCCTATCAAAGCGATACCGGTTGCAATCTAGGGTAGTTTTATGGACGACAATTGGTTAGCTAATCTTAAAATTGCACGTAAATCTGGCCAAACGATTGGGTTGGTCCAAGGTTCGTGGGACTTATTTCATCTTGGCCATTTGCGCTACATCATGAAGGCGCGTGCTTTGTGCGACTTTTTGGTTATTGCAATGGATAGCGACGAAAAAATCCGTCATCGCAAAGGCCCTACTCGTCCAGTCATCCCCGAGGGTGAACGTTTTGAGTTCATCAAATTATTAAATATTGCTGACGCAGTTGTAATTAAAGAACTAGACGAACCAAAATGGCATCTCATTAAAACCATTAAGCCTGACGTTCTCGTCGCCATCAAAGATAATTATACTGACGAACAAATCGAAAAACTTCAAAAATATTGCGGACGGGTTGCGATTTTGCCGCGTCAAGCTAAGACTTCGACTTCAGATAAAATCCGCCAAATTACCATTAATAGCCGTCTTCGCAAGGTGGACGGTATCGAAGAAAAAGTTGCCAAAGCTGCTAATATTCTCAAGCGTCGGATTAACTACAGTAAAGAAATGCCCGAGCCAATTCCTGGTCTGTTGAAGGCGCTGCGCAAATCCACCGATGACGTCTGCCCGACTGCAGCGGCCTGTTTTTGGAATGGCCAGTGGGTTTATGGCACCAACCAGATTGATTTTACGATTTCCGAATATGATATTCAAAACCGCACAGAATTATTTTATGCGACAGTTGAACATGCCGAGATGAACTTATTAAAACAACTTGGTAAAGTCAAAACTCTCGATACGCCGATCTATATTACACTTTTTCCTTGTGATAAATGCCTGAAAGTGCTTGCTAATAAAGGCGTAAATACAATTTATTATCTCGAAGACCATCCCGATCGTGGTTGGAGTCAGCGTTCACATGCTCTAGCTGCCAAGAAAAATATCAAAACAATTTGTTTAATCTCAAACAATAAGGAGTAATTATGATCGAATTCATCTCAGAGCAGCCAGTAGCTCTCAACTTTACCGAATCCGAAACTATCATCAAACAAATCCGCAATGATGACATGGGTGGATGGTTAGATTTACCTAAAACTTATGATCGAGAAGAAGTGCTCCGCATCAAAAACACCACTCAAGCCATTCAAGCTGATTCGAAATTTTTGGTCTGTATTGGTATTGGCGGATCATATTTAGGACACCGTGCCTTAATTGAAGCGCTTGACCCGCAATCACCTACTCAGGTTCTTTACGCTGGTCAATCATTTAGCTCTCGGGAATATCAAAAAGTCTTTCAGACTTTAGGGAACCAGGATTTCTCGATTTTGGTAATTTCTAAGTCGGGTACTACGGCGGAGCCGGCGATTGGGTTTCGATTGTTGCGTGAAAAATTAGTGCAGAAATATGGTCGCGAAGCCGCCAATAAGCGTATCTATGTTACCACTGACGCCAAAACCAGCGCCTTGCGAGCCGAAGCTAACCAAGAAAAGTGGACTCAATTTACCGTTCCTAATAATATTGGTGGCCGTTATTCAGTTTTAAGCGCCGTAGGACTTTTGCCGCTTGCGGTTGCTGGCGTTGATATCGAAAAACTACTCGAAGGTGCTGCCACCGAACATGATGATAATTTTACGCATGATATCGCTGATTCTGCGGCTCTGAAATACGCTAATGCGCGCGCATCCTTATATCGCGACGGTTATGATTTAGAGGTTCTGGCTTCTTTTGAGCCAGAAATGCGCCTGTTTACGGAATGGTGGAAACAACTGTTTGGGGAATCAGAAGGCAAGAATCATCAGGGCATTTTTCCGGCTTCCGCTATTTATACGACGGATTTGCACTCCCTAGGTCAATATATGCAAGAAGGTCGGCGCAATATTTTTGAAACTATTTTGGAGTTTGCGCCAAATCCTGCTGTTGATTTAGATATTCCATCGTCAGTCCAAAATTTCGACGGTCTCAGCATTATAGAAAACAAGAAACTCAGTGATCTCAATAAAATGGCTTGCGCAGCTACTGTGACCGCGCATCGCGCAGGGGGAATTCCTGTTTTTGAGGTCAAGGCGCCTATGGTATCTGAGACGACTCTTGGCGCATTAGTTTACTTCTTTGAACTTGCTTGCGCAGCCTCAGCTAAACTTCATGGCGTTAATCCGTTCGATCAGCCTGGAGTAGAAGCTTACAAAACTATCATGATGCAACTCTTCCGTTCGTAGAGCGAACTGTAGCGGTTTGCCGAAACTACAAAATTAGCATATACTTTATATATGAATAAATTACGTGTTGTTATTGCTTTGGGCGGAAATGCCTTGCAGAAAAATGGTGAAGTGACTGCCGAAGCCCAGAAAGAAGTTGCCCAAGGCGTTGGTAAGACCATTGCTAAACTATCAAAAAAATACGAAATCATCGTGGCGCATGGTAACGGCCCGCAAGTTGGCAATATTCTCATTCACGAAGAAAATGCTGCCACTCCCGCTGCTCCAGCTATGCCACTAGAAACTGCTGTTGCCATGAGTCAAGGCCAGATTGGATATTGGCTTGCGCAAGCTATCGATAACGCCTTTGCCGCAGAAAACCGTAAAAAACCAGTTGTTAGTCTAGTGACGCAAGTTATTGTTGATCGTAATGATCCGGCCTTCCGGCACCCTACGAAGCCTATTGGCCAGTTCTATACGGCGCAAGAAGCTGTTAAGCTAACTAAGAGTAAGGGCTGGGAAATGCGCGAAGATGCCGGTCGTGGTTATCGGCGCGTGGTTCCGTCGCCCAAGCCACTGGACATCGTGGAGCGTCAAGAAATTGTGACTCTAGTTGATTCTGGTGCAATCGTCATCGCTGTAGGCGGAGGCGGTATCCCAGTTATTCGCACGAAAATCCGCAAAGTTCTTAAAGGCGTCGACGCTGTGATCGATAAAGATTTGGCTGCCGCCAAGCTTGCCGAATTGGTAAACGCAGATATGTTTGTCTCGGTCACCGCCGTACCAAATGCTTTCCTCAATTTTGGCAAGCCAGATCAGATTAGTCTCGGCATGTTAACTAAACGTGAAGCAGAGCAATATATTAATGATGGTCAATTCGGGGTCGGTTCAATGCTTCCAAAAATCCAGGCCGTTACACAATTTGCATCTAAAAAACGCATAGGCATCATTGCCTCGCCAGAAAACCTAGAACTTGCCTTAGAGCGTCGCGCCGGCACCATCATCCAAGAATCATAAAACAGAAGAGCTGCAATATATAATACTGTAGCTCTTTTTTTCTAGACTAATTCGCGTGCGGCGATGCGTACTGCTTCGCTCCAACTAGTTGCAACATGCGGCGTCGAAGCTAATTCGTCAATTTTGAGACCATTACGCACAGCTAAAGCAACTTCCTGAATCACCAAATCAGCTTCAGGGCAAACTATCGTCGCGCCAATTACCTGTCCGCGCATATCCACCAGAAGTTTAACAAAACCATCACGAAAATCATTTGTATTCGCTGCACTAATGGTTTCAATCGGCACCAAAGAGGACTTAAATTTCATATTTACTTTTGCGCAATCGGCTTCATTGAGCCCCACCTTGGCAACTTTTGGCCAAGTGTCTGTCATGCGCGTAAAACCAATATAATTAACAGCATTACTGGCTTTTTTGATGGCGTTTGTGGTCGCTAATTTTGCTTCGTAAGTTGCACGTTCGGTCGAACTCTCTCCACCTAAGACATCTCCCGCCGCCCAAATATGTGGGCAAGTGGTTCGCAGATTGTCATTCACCTCTACTCCGGCCGGTGTATATTTAACATTAGCATTTTCTAATCCATAATCCATACTTGGCTGCGGCGTAGTCGCCAATACAATCGCTTCCACGCGCGCAGATTTTTCTTGACTATCGCGCACAAAAATCACTTGCTTACTCAGCTCGTCCTGCGTTACAGCTACAACGCGCGAGCTTGTCAATACTTCTACCTGGAAACGCTTATGTAGATAATCAGCAATTGCGGCACCAGCTTCAGAATCCTCTTTCGGCAATAAACGTTCCTGAGCTTCTGCTAGCAAAACCTTGCAACCTAGTGCTGCAAAATATTCCGCAATTTCGCAACCAGTCGAGCCGCCACCTACGACCAAAATTGCCTTTGGCACTTTTGACATCCGCAATGCCGTATCGGGCGACCAGCAATTCACGGTATCCACTCCTGTAATTCCGCTGACTACTAATTCGGTACCAGTAGCCAAGAGAAACTTTTCACTTGTAATTCTTTGTTCGCCAACCGCAATTTCATGCGAATTAATAAACTGAGCAAAACCTTGATAGCAATCAATACCAGCATTCTCAAACAAAGTACGCTTACCGCCGCCAGCTCGGCGTACGGCTGCGGCCTGCCAATTCAAAACCGTCGGATAATTATAGCGCAAAGTCGAGCTAGACATACCAAAGCGTGAACCAGCCACTGCCTCACTGTAGCGTTGCGCAAAACCTAACGCTGCACCGTAGGGAACATCGCGATAATTTAAAGTAGTACCACCCCAACGATCAGCTTCTACAATTGCAGTATGTGCACCAAGTCCAGCTGCTAACAATGCCGCTGCACTACCTGCTGCACCGCTACCGATCACTAGATATTGATAATCAAATTTTTTTCCCATTCTCTCCCGACCCATTTTATATTATTTTACCACGATTTTCATAAACATAAGCTAAATCTTCGTTATAATTTTTTGCCTCGGCGGCAATCCTGCGATTTAAATCATCTGATGTAATTACTGAACGTTTTTCTACCCAACCCGCTACTTTGTTTGCGACCTGCGTTGCAATTTGTTTCGCCGCTCCTTCGGGAAGTCCAACTGCCATCGCACTATTATATATATCCTGAGTTAATTGTTTTGCACTAAACTCCTGTGCGTCGTTTTCTTTTGTCTTTTTCTTCATCTTACTACCTCAAATGCTAAAACAAACATCCCTAAAATCAGAAATCCCACACCAGTAATAATCCTCAAGAATAGTTTATTCTTCACGCGCCAACGCTGAATATCTACGACCGTCCTTCCTTTCCGGATCATCAATCGCATAATCACCAATGGTAAAATCGAAACCACTGTATATAATACTACCGCCAAAAGCTGATACATCGGTGCTAAGTCTAAAATACTATTTGCCGCCACCAGAATTAAGACCATTGTGAAAGGCATTTCCGCTAAACTGGTCAAAACTCCTAACGAAAAGGCCTCTGTATTGCTATTAGTTTCCTTGGCGCGTTTACTGATGAACCTTGCAACGGTTCGCGGTAGCCATAATTCCGTACTTTTGCCACGTCGATAATAGATTGCCCATGCTGCAATTGCCAAAGCTATGAGCATTCCCACTACGATTAATAACTCTTCGGCATATAATGCTTTCTCAAAATAACGATCTAACATAAACGCAAAAGAACAAATCAACAAGAAAACTAGCATTCCCGCACCAGAAATATAGGAACTGACGATACTACGAGTTTTCTTCCGAATGTGTTTACCTAAACTGGCATGATAAAGCAGTAGTAGCGCTCCCAAACCAATTTGCAATGTCGCATGGGTTAGGGCTGCCAAAAACACCTCGCTAAATGGAATAACCATATCCATAATATTATTATAGCACGTTTCAACTTCATGTAGCGTTTGTTGCATCATTAGCATGTTATCTCGCTTATATAGTATAGTAAATTGAACTTTGTCTATGGAGCTTACAACTTAGTCTAGGTTTTTGATCAGGATTTTACTTCACAAAGATTCGCGGGAATTAATGTAGGACGTAAACCATTCTGCTACTTTTTTCATGCTTACGCTTGTGGTAAAACGGCTAAATGTGGTAGTGAATCTTTACGTTTATGCTTGTAGAAAAGTTGCAAAGTGTGCTACAGCTTATCTCGTTTATGTTTGTACTAGATGACCAAGTTGTGCTATGATGTCCAGGGGCATTTTTATCAAAAATCCCTTTAAAATCAAATTTTGAAAAAAGTTTTCTGCCTATGCTTGTGAAAAGTCGACCTGCTATGCTATGCTGGCGTCATGAAGAAAATTTTATCCTATTCCAAACCCAGTTTTACCGTATTAGTCGCTTTAATCGTGAGTTGCTACGTCGTAGTTGTCTCCACTTGTGCAGTTCTTGCACATGGCCGTCTCACTAGACATCATGACTCTAATAATACTAATCAACTTCTTCGTGCCGAAAGTCCTGTGATCGATTTAGAAAATCCTTCAGGTCCACCTGGCGTAGATTTAACTGTGACGGATTCTGATCTTGCCGAAGATGATACTTCGGAACCCGACTCGGAACACGAACCAGCCGAAGATGCTGATGATGATAATTTTGCATTTTCTAGCGATCTCATTATTAAATCTGTTAATCCGGGCTACAAAATCGATGGAGTTAGTGATGTCGGAGAACTCATCGAACTACAGAACTTATCCGACTCTTCAATTTCGCTCGCCAGTTTTTTCCTACGCTATACCAATGGCTCTGGAAAACAAACTGTAATTGTAAAATTTCCAGAAGGAAGTCTCATGACTGGCGAGTATCTCCTCTTAGGTTATCAAAAATCTAACGATGGGTCAGCGGATATGCTCTATACTAATAGTCTCGCCTTGAACGCTGGCCCGCTTGAATTGATTTATGAAGATGAGGTCGTGGATACGGTTTGCTGGACTGGTAAAGAGCATTGTGCAAAAAGTTTCAAAAGTTCCAATCCGACCACACTAGTCCGAAATCTTAAAACTGGTGAATTTCAACATGATACAGCTTACACTCCATATGATAATTCTGCGTCCAACAACCTTTACCTTCCGCCCGAAATTCCCGAAGATCCAGAGGTTGACGATAATGATGGTGACAGCGATGATGCATCTCATGATAAGTCACAATCGGATGACGAAAAACCTCTCGCTCCGAAATGTACCAAACTAGAATTTACCGAAATCTTTAGTTATTATGCTGAAGATCATAGTGAGCAATTCGTTGAACTGTTTAATGCCGGTGATCACGAAATTGATCTAGAGGGGTGCCAACTCAAGTACAAGAATAAAACCTATCCATTAAGTGGATATATTAAGGCGGGCGCATACCTTGCTTATTATCCAGAAAATAACTTTTCCCTCACCAAAAATCCTACTACTAGTAATAGCATTTTCTTGCTTGACGTTAACAAAGAAGTTATTGATGAACTAATCTATGAACATGGTCAGAAGAAATCCGCATCTTATGCCAAGTTTTATGATCAAGATGGTAGCGAGACCTGGCGGCAGACTTATCTTCCAACTCCTAATGCCGCTAATCAATTTCAAGAGTTTCGCACTTGTCCAACTGGGAAAGTTATTAATCCGCTGACAGGGAATTGCGTTAATGCTACATCGGTCTTAGGCGCAACCGAAACCAAAGAATGTCCTGCCGGAAAATATCGTAATCCGCTGACTGGTCGCTGCAAAAACATTGAAACTGCGAGCGCACCCAAAGAATGCGCCGAGGGATACGAACGTAATCCTGAGACGAACCGCTGTCGCAAAATCACCAAAGAAAACGAAGGCGCCGATTTCGCGCTTGTTCCCAACACGAGTTCTAGTTCCCAAGTTTTTACGGCAATCGGTATCGTGATACTGATAATTATTGTCGGAGTTGTCTATATAGTTTTACAATTTCGGTACGAAATTATTCGTGCGGCCCGCAAAGTTCGCCAGCGCTTCAATCGTGTTCGCCAAAACCTTTTCGCGGGAAAAATAGGCCGGAACCGAAATAAGAAGCCCTAACTCCTGATAGCGCTTGAGAACTGGTAAAGTTTTGTCGTAATATTCATTGATTCTGGTTTGGAAAACTGCCGGGTCTTTATCGTCAGAGCGTAAACCGCGATCTCCTAATAACTTTGCCGCTTCCCAGCGATCCACGACATCTTGCTCGGAAAGTTGGAGCTCGATAACGGCACGAATAGTATGTCCACTCGAACGCGCTACCGACATCACCTCGTCTTCTTCGCCAGACCATCGACCAATCGAAGATAGTACTAACGGATATTTCCAGAGTTCTTCGCGTTCAAAATACGGCAATACCCAATCATAAAAAACTGAAGAAGGAACAAGTTGACCATTGTGTGTTAATTTCTGTCCAGCCGCCTGCTCCATCGCGCGAATAATTATCCCAGATGATAAGAATTTCGCTCCTAACTTTTCCGCTAACTGGACTCCCACAGTATCCTTACCGCTCATTGGTAATCCAAAAATATTAATACTGCCAATGCCAAGCCAAGCCTTAATTTGTTCAATTTGTTCTTCCATGTCTATATTATATCAGAAGATGAGAGTTTTGCCTAATCATCTCTCTAATGCAACTAGCAATCTTGCCAAAAGATTGCCAGCTTGTTACAATATAGATATGAGTTTGACCAAGCGCCAAGAAGAAATTTTATTTGCGATTATCGAAGAGTATGCCGAGCTCGCTGCTCCAGTTGGCAGTGTTACTTTAGCAAAACTTTTTAGCGTTTCTTCGGCCACGATTCGCTCGGAAATGGCTCAGCTTGAGTCGATGGGATATATTGCTCAGCCGCATACTTCCGCTGGGCGCGTTCCGACTGACGCTGGCTATCGCCATTATGTTAATCGATTATCAGAACTTTCTGAACAGTCGAGCGATCCGCATCAACGCACCTATCTCAATAGCACTCGTGATAACAATGCCATTGATCGCGGCAACCGTGTTCTAGCTGTACGGGTCAATTCTCAAACCCGCGCGGATTCTGCGATTCGTGGCGCGGTCGATTCGCTGGTCGAGCTTACTGGTAATCTCGGCCTTGCTACAATTGGTGAACAGTTATATATTTCCGGCATCTCGCGTCTTTTTACGCAGCCAGAGTTTCTTGACAATCGACGCGTACTCGCAGTTGCAGAACTTTTAGATAACCTAGAGCCATGGCTCCGTGAAGCATCCCCTGGGCAGCCATTAAATATCTTTATTGGCCAAGAAAACCCTATCGGCAAAACTTCCCAGGTATCCTTGATTATTAGTCGCTTTCGGTCGCCTTTTTCCGACAAAAGTTACATCGGCGTCCTCGGTCCGACCCGCCAGAATTACAGCCGTGTGATGTCGCTAGTGAGCTACGCTGGGAATTTACTCGAAGAAGCACTTTTAGTTAAATAAAGGAGAATTATGAATCACAAAACTGGCAAGAAAGTTTCGGAGCAATCAGCTAAAACTAGCAAAAATAAGCAGGCTAATCAAACCGAGGAAGAATTATTAGATCAAGTTATTACGTCGCTCGAAAATGATGATATTCTAGAAGATAGTCTTGAAGATGAGCCAGTCGCTGATGATTCCAATTCTGAAGAAGACGTTGATTTTATTAAAGAAAACATTGCAGAAATACCAGAATTAGCCGAAAAAGATGCTAAGATTCAAGAGCTCATTAACGATTTGCAGCGTACGCGAGCTGATTTTGAGAATTATCGCAAACAAAATGAACTCCAGAAAAAACAAGCCATGTCTTCAGCGCGCTACGGCGTAGTCGAAAAGTTTCTCCCTCTGATAGATGATTTTACTCGTGCAATTTCGGCTTATCCAGAACAATTACAGCCTCTACAAAAGAACTTAACGAAGCTCATGAAGGAGCTCGGTCTTCAGCAAATTGATTCTCGCCCGGGCGTAGAGTTCAACCCCGATCTACACGAAGCGATTTCTGTCGATGATGAAGACGGTGACACTGAGGTAATCATCGAGACGTTACGTCCAGGTTACTCTTACGATGGTGCCGTGATTCGGGCGGCACTCGTCAAAGTTGGTCACGCTTAAGCTAATGCTGCTAGTATCAACACCACAACTATGCGGAGACGTTAATCTGTCTTTTTGGAAGTATGATACGCAACAAGAAGTCCGGAATTTCTCCCCATAAATCTTACCTTGTGCTACAATATAAATATGAGCAGTTCAGGAGGAGAAAAGTATCAAGCTATATCGCGACGTGTTCGCGCCTGTGATTATCTGACGGTTGCGCAGTTGTTTCTCCAAGACAACTTTCTGCTTGAACGCCCGCTGACGGCCGATGATATCAAACCGCGTCTTTTAGGTCACTGGGGTACTTGTCACGGTATTAATGTTGCCTATGCTAATTGTAAAGCTTTCTTTTGCCCCAAAAGTCTCCCTGACACAGCTACGTCATCCGATAACAATACTTCCTCGCGCAGCAAAAGTTTCGATTTTATTACAAGCAATCTAGATCATTCAGTTCCGCAAATCAACACCGGCTATGCTGAATTACCAAAAGAAGAATCGAGTGATAATGTTTGCTCGAACTTTCATTTTATTCTTGGTCCCGGCCATGGTTTTCCGGCCTTACAAGCTAATTTATTTATTGATGGCGATTTAGAACGCGTTGATTCTCAGGCTACTCGTGATGAACGTGGTATTGCTTATATCTGTCGTAATTTTTCTTGGCCCGGCGGCTTTCCGTCGCATGCTAGCCCGTTTACTCCTGGCGTCATCTGTGAAGGTGGCGAGCTTGGTTACGCTCTTGGCGCAGCTTATGGTTACGCGCTCGGGCATCCCGAAAAGACTATCGTGGTCATGCTAGGGGATGGGGAATTAGAAACCGCTTCTGCCCTAGCCTCTCTTAATCTAGTTAAATTAGCTGGCAGCCGCGTTTATAATGGCACGGTTTTACCAATTTTACATCTCAATGGTTACAAGATTTCTGGCCCCACTCTTTATGGTCGCAAATCCGAACGTGAACTCAAGGAGCTAATTCGCGGTTTCGGTTATACGCCGTTTTGGATCGAAGGCGATAATCCAGAGACTTTCCAAAAAACCCTCAAATCTTCGGCCGAAGTTTCGCACCCGTTCTTTATCCTTAAGACTGAGAAGGGCGCTACTGGCCCCACCGAAGTCAATGGCAAAAAAGTCGCTGGTAACTATCTCGCCCATCAAATTCCTTTACCAGAGGCCAAGACCGATGCTGACGAGCTTGCCATTCTCAAACAATGGCTTTCTAGTTACGATTTTTCAGAATTATTTGATGTTGAGAAAGGATTTCTAATATGATTGACAAAGTAGATCGTCCTGGCAAAGAACTTTTTTCTCCAGCCAAACGCATCGGCGCTGTGATGGCGAGCTACATGTTGCGGCACAAAGATTTCTATCTTTTCTCTCCCGACGAAACTACTAGCAATAAGCTCGATGCTACCTACGAAGTCACTTCACGTGCTTGGAGTTTGCCGCGCAAAAATTGGGATTTGCCTGAAGCCGAGAATGGTCGTATTGTGGAAATGCTTTCCGAGAATGCGCTCTTTGCTTGTATGGTTGGTCATCTTATGAATGGTGAGCCCGCCGCAATGACTAGTTACGAATCATTCTTTACGATTATCGCCGCGCAAGTCATGCAACACATTAAATTTTTGCAGCAATCAAGTGCGGTAGACTGGCGTCCTGACATTCCCGCCGCTAATTTACTTTCGACTAGTACTTGCTGGCGCCAAGATCATAATGGCTTTACGCACCAATCTCCAGCTCTCATTTCGCTTTTGCTTAGCAATCCTAGTGATTTAGTCAACTGTCTCTTCCCGGTAGACGATGTGGCCGCAGAGTCTGCTTTTATCTACATGGTCAATTCTCATAATGTTGTAAATCTTACAACATTCAACAAAACCGACCAGCCGCGCTGGATCGACTCCCATCAAGCTGATGCGCAATTTCCGAATGGCGGAGCTAGTATTTTTGAGTTTGCCTCCGACGACAACCCAGACTATATCTTTACTGGCGTTGGTGACATTGTCTCTACCGAAGCTCTCAGCGCCATCGAAATTTTGCGCGAAGATATCCCCGAAAAGCATTATCGTTTCATCAATATTTCGGCTCTATCCTACAGCGCCATCGGTACTACCGATCGCAAGCTCGAGCAAGAAGAATTTGACGAATTATTTACTAAAAATCGCCCCGTGATTGCCAACTTCCATGGTTATCCAGAAACTTTACGCCAAATCCTACTCCACTATATTGATGGGCAACGCCTAAAAGTTCATGGTTTCCTCGAACGTGGCAGTACAACTACGCCCTTCGAAATGCTCAGTCTCAACGAAGCTTCACGCTATCATTTGGCGCTCGATGTTGCGCAGTTAGAAAAACGCGACGATCTTATCAAAAAATACCAGAAAAAAATCCGCGACAACTCTATCTATGCGCGCACTTATGGTCTTGATAAACCAGAGTAAAGTGTTATAATACAAAATCATGGTATTATTCAACATAATTATTTCACTCTGTCTCCTTGCAGAGGTAACATTTTTAGTTTATAAAAATTTTAATACAACTCTTCCCAGCAATAATCGCAAGCGTAAGGTCTATGTCGATACTTCTGCCTTGATGGATCCGCGCCTTCTAGCGGTGGCTCAGAGCGGTTTTATTGGCGACGATCTAATTATTCCGCGTAGCGTGACTAATGAGTTGCAATTATTGGCTGATGGTAAAGATTCTGAGAAGCGTATGCGCGCTCGCGCCGGCCTCGATACGGTACGTGAGCTTGAGCGCGTGATTTATTTTAACACTACGATTTTCAATGATGAGCTCGATCGCACTCCGGTCGATAATCGCCTGATCGACCTCGCCAAATCCAATCATGGTCTCATTCTAACCAATGATTTTAATCTGCAAAAAGTCGCCGCCACGGAGCATATCGACGTCCTCAATCTCAATGAATTAGCATTAGCAATTAGGAACCAATATCTCCCTGGCGAGCATGCGAAGGTGAAAGTTATTTCCGAAGGTAGTAACCCGCATCAAGGTGTAGGATATTTACCCGATGGTACGATGGTCGTCATCGATAACGCTAGCGACAAAATCGGCTATGAGCTCGAGGTGGAGTTTATCCGGTTAAATCAAACCGCCTCCGGCACGATGATGTTTGCTAAGCCGCTTGGTGCAGATCTGCAAGAACGTGTTAAAAAGCCTAGCAGCAACTATCTTCCAAAGGTAATATCATCGAAACCAACTGGGTCAAAACTGACTTCCTCAAAATCGACCTTATCAACATCTCCTAAAACTACTAAGAGCGAAGCCACCTCATCGTCATTTCGCGAACCCAGAAAAAGCCACCTTAATAACCATCGCTCCAAACTTCGTAAATAAATAATACCACCACAGTTGTGTTGCGTTTGTGACTGGGATTCAGGGGCTCCTACTTGACAAATATGACTAACTGTGCTATCATGTACGTATCATGCGAGTTAGCCTCGTGTGGGTTTTGATTCTGGTGATCAAGAATTTCTTATAACGCTCTTAGGTTATATTAAGGATGTGTAGTTAGCACAAATAGTCTCTTGTGTGGGGCCGCTGCCAAGCTACTTAAGCAACTTGGCTATCTGCGTCGTTCAAGAAAGAGAATATGCATTCTTTTTCTGTTCACTATCCTCGATAGTTCAGGGCGCTTGCTTAAGTCTTATTCTCCACGCAAGAGACTATTTATGCTACCACATCCATTACCATTATCCCTACCGTACTAGGCAGCGGAGAGGAAAGCCGTAATAACGATCGCCATTAGTAAATGACCCGACATCCAAAGCATTAAAGTATAGAATGAGGGCGTGTTGAAGTCCAGCCCAAGTATTGGCGCGCGACGACCACAAATTAGCATATTTACCAGTGTTTTCGGCAATGCGACCAGAATAATCGATACTGTTACTACGCACGAAGACCTGAGAGATGAGAATGAGCAGGCGTTTCTAGGGCAAAGTCACAAAAATGACAACCTTCTCGAACGCAAAACAATATAAAGTATAATTATATCCACCAACACTTAGGGTGCCTTTGCGGCGCCCGCTCATGCGCGTAAGCTTGTGGTTTACTCATCCTTATCTTGCTGTGAAGACGAAGCAACATTATGTGTAGCGCGGTATAATTTACCGTCACCGTCCGTCACTTCCACCATCAAGACCGATTCGTTGCCAGTTAACGGATAAGGTAATCCATTTTGCAACATAGAAGATGTAATCGGACCTTCGCTCGTAATTAAACCGTCAACAGAAATACGATAAGTAGATAGCTCCTGATCGTTAGATACCGGCAAGAAGTTAATTACGACTCCAGAAACATTTTGCCCAGGCGCGGAGTAATTAGGCTTAATCTCAATCACATTTGCGTTTGCCGAAACTTCACAGGTGTCGTATTCACCGTATTTGTAAGGCTCAGGAGCGCTAATCGTCTCAGTCTTAGAGATGGGGTCAATCACCTTCGTTACTTCAACTTCAATCCGGAAGCGCTCTGGGGTGCAGTCGCTTGCCTGCAAATAATTCGAAGAATTAAACATTACCTTTTCTTTCTTGACGCCAGACTTATCTTCATTGTACCAGCTCGGCCAAATATCCCTTCGGCCATTGACCGTCAACTCCTGGATACCCGCTGGCTGAATCGGCTTGTCGCCAGACCGCCACTTACCTTCTTCAGCATAAAGATTCTTGTGAACATTTTCCATATAATCATTAATGACTTGGCGCACGATTTGGTTTGTACTACTCGTCAGGCCTGCACCATCATGATTACCGTTCCAGACTACTGTAGCGATTGCGGTAGAGAAGCTCACCATCCAAGAATCCTTTGCCACTGCGCTATTTGTGGTTGTCGTCGTACCAGTCTTACTAGCTGTCCACACTCCAGGAACCACAAACCCAAAGGAATAAGATTGCGATCCGAAGTTATATTTTGCGCGCGCTTCAGCGTCACTGAGGATGCTGGCAATTTCATAAGCCACTTGTTCATCAACGACACGCGTCGCTTCGGTATCTTTCCAGGTGTCAATTACCTTACCGGATCCGTCCTTTACTTCCAATACATAAACTAGATCCTTATAAGTACCGCCACGCGCGATCGAAGCATAAGCGTTGGCATGCTCTACCATCTTCACTGTACAACCACTACCAATTGCCATCGAAAGTCCCGCCGAGGAATCCTTACAGTAGGAAGTGTCACCTAACTTATGCAACACTTCGAGGCCGTTCTCAATTCCTACAATTGCCAAGGCCTTCACCGCGCCAATATTCAGTGAGTTTGATAGGGATTCGCGCATCGTAATATTACCATAAAAACGACCCGTAGCGTTACTCATCGAACACGGCCCAGACGCCCCTGCACAATAGAACGAATCAATATTCTCATCTACGGTAATACTGCCCGGCCCATAGACCACCCCACCATCCTTCATGGCGAATAGCGGCGTATAATCCAGTAAAGGCTTAATCGTCGAACCCGGTTCTAGCAAAGAAGTCGTCGCGTTGACTTCGCCGTAAATTGGCGTGTTCCAATCGATTGACCCGACCATCGCCAAAACTTGACTGGTCTCCACATCGAGCGACACCAAAGCGATATTATCGCTACCGTTTAAATTACGCATGCCATTGCCAGTCGCCACAGCTTGCTCGGCCATCTCTTGGGCGCGCAAATCCAACGCAGTCTTGATCGTATATCCGCCCGACCGCATCGTCTGAATACCGTACTTTTCTTCCAATAGCGACTTCACTTCCATCACGTAATGAGGCGCTTTCATACCAGTATATTGATTACTCTCGGGCAAAATTTGATCCAGAATCGGCACTTCTTTGGCAGCATTCGCTTCTTCTTGAGTAATGTATCCCATCTCCACCATCACGTCCAAGGTCTTGTGCTGACGCGCGATCAGATCTTCATTTCCATAAGTATTGTATGGATTTAAGAGGCCAGGGTTATTCGGGATCGCCGCTAATAGAGCTGACTCCGCCAAATCTAAATCTTTCGCGCTCTTACCAAAGTAAGTCTGCGCCGCACTCTCAATTCCATTGCGCCGGCCTCCATACGGAGACTGATTTAGATACATCGTAATAATTTGCTCTTTACTATACATTTTTTCGAGCTCGATCGAAAGGATTAGCTCCTTGATCTTGCGCGAAATACCACCACGATTAGCTGAAGCGGCTTCATTAGAGAAATATACTTGCTTAATCAGCTGCTGCGTCAAAGTCGAACCGCCCTGAACTCCATGTCCAGTGAGCGTCGACAGCACCGCGCGCACCAACGCCGACAAGTCTACCCCTGGATGCGTATAAAACTTACGGTCTTCAATCGCAACTGTCGCCTGACGCACGTATGGCGAAATCTGATCTTCATTCACTACCAAGCGATAATCATTATCGCCTTTATCTTCCCATAACAACTCCCCGTTACGGTCAAGATAAGTATTGACCGTCTCAGAAATGGAAATATCGTTTAAGCTAATCTCTCGAAGCTGATTCTTATAATAAACAAATAATGCCCCAACTGCAATAATACCCAACAAAAAACACGCCGCAAAAATCTTACCGATGCGCTTCAAACCTGCCTTCGAAAACCAGTACGCCCGAATTCTTTCCCAACGAAAATGTGCCCAAAACCGTTTCCACGGATCTTTTGGCAGAGGCGCCAGCGGCTTTTTGTCTGATTTCGTAGGCCGACCGCTCGCTCGATCCTTAATATGCTTCTTTTGACTCACCAAACTTGAATAAACCCCCATCTCACCCCGCTTGCCGGAGCTTCTTCTCGAATCATTCCCAGTTTTTGACATACCACCATTATAGCATATCTCAAGATATTTCAAAATAACAATTTCGTCACATTTGAATTACTAAACAGGGAAGAAAGATTAAAAAGCTGATATTTTTACACTCGTCTTAGGATAATTACTTTACTAGATTTCCTTCTCAGGTATTTACACTTGACAAATCTAACTAACTGTGCTATTATGTACATATCATGCGAGTTAGCCTCGTGCAGGTTTTTGATTGTAAGAATCCATTACCATTATCCCTACCGTACTAGGCAGCGGAGAGGAAGACCAAAATAACGGTTCACGACATAATAGCTATTATATGAATAAACTTCTGACTCCGTGAAATCAAAGTACCAGCTATTTTGAAAATCGGCATTAGAGCTAGCACGAGAAGACCAATTTAAGCCTCCACTAAACCAATCAGCACTCCCAGCATTATGGATATACCCACTACGCACGAAGTAACATATAAATAGCAAATCTTTGAGAGACCGAGAATATGCAGTCATTTTTGACGCGAGGCAACAGCAGCGACGCTAGATTTGCAAAAATATCGATTCTGTGATATTATTTAAGAGAAGAGAATGATTGAATTTCAATCTGCGACTCTCGTAACTTTACGTTTGATTTTTAGGGAGGTTATGCCTTATGCAAAAACAGGAGTCCTATTCTAAGTCAAGAGAAGAAAAATATTTTGCGAATTTTCTCAACTATCTTCGGCGGTCAGATTTGATTCCTAATATTGTGGATCATACCGTCATTGTGCCGCACTATTATCGCCACCCCGATGACGTCAATCTGGCCTTTCGTATGCGCGAGACGATGCTCAACTTTATGTCTGATGGTCGCCCGGAAGACATTTTAGATGGCTGGGCGATCCCGGAATTGTCGGCGCTGGTTTTTGACGGGGAAGATGGTGTTGATTGCCGCTTCTTGTTTGGTAAGTTTAATCCGAATGATCATCAGAATCGCCCGATCTTTACCTTATGTGAGCCCTCCGAAGCCGTACATCTCTACATTTCCAAAGAAAGTCGTGCCTATCCTCAGTACTTTGGTCGTCACCTTGTGAAGTGGGATTACAAAGATGATAAATTCATGGAGGAGGGCGACGCTCTTTGGCGCAGTCTGGTTAAGGATTTGGCTCATGCTGCAGGCAGACAGGGAATGGATCCAGAAGCGCTTTCTGAGCGCCGAGACTATGCCATTTTTGAGTTAGGTTGTCGAGCGATTTTCGCGCCATCTCAAGAGACGATGTCTTTAGCGCCGCAGACTGCCGCCGATCGACTCGAGACGCGGCAGAAGATGATTGAGCTGGCCGAGATGGCCATCGGGAAAAACTTTATCTGATCCACTAAGCAGATAAAATAAAGCAAGTTCAAGAAGTTTATCCAAAAGCAAGCCGCGGCGGTTTTGGCTATATTGACAAGCGCAGCCCGTCCAAAGTAAATCTCAACGGTCAGACCGCATCGACCAACTGAAGCTGGTCCAAGAATAAGTCACGGCGACTTTAGAAGCATTGACATATCGAAGATAACTCAGAAAGCGTTAGCGGGTTTGCCGCATTGACTAATTGAGGCCAATCCAAGAAGCAAACCTCAACAACTTGGTTAATCTACAGACTGACCATAAGCCATTTTTATCAACCAAAAACACTCTGTTATCCAGACCAGATTTTCAGAAACTGACCAACGGTCATTTCTAGCGCACCAGATTTATCCTATTGTGCCTCCAGGGTTAATGCTCCAGAGCCATGCCTCAGAAATGTTCAAGTATTTTGGCTATTACCAAACCGTGCTTCAACTGCCTAAGCCTACAAAGCCTACAAAATCAACCCCACACGAAACTCGGCCCGCGATCCTTCTGGCCGAGTTTTTCTTGGCGTCGTAAAAGGGTCATCCCGCAGGATGGCCCTTATTGAAAGGAATACGTCTATGATTCACAAACGCACAATAGAACTTTAACACATTCTTTTTACAATTTGAAGCATTATCATGTCTAATCAAAGATCTCTCCTTAATTATGCCTGACTATAGATCTCTACTATCTCACGACCGCAAACTTGTTTTTGCCACGCTTCAGTAGCGCAACCTGGCTAATTGTGGCGTCGTCCTTGACTTTTTCGCCATTAATACTAATCGCTCCGGCCGCTGCTAGCTTGCGCGCCTCGCTCTTGCTACTGGCCAACCCCGTCTCGACTAAAGCATCAAATAGATTCGTACCCATCTTCGCGCAAGCCAAATAATCGCCAAATTCACCGATTTCGGCTTCGGTCAGCGCCGTCAAATCGCCACCAAATAGGACATCTGTCAAATTAGCAATCGCCTCGGCATGTTTCTTGCCATGAACTACCTCGGTCGCCCCAAATGCCAGAGCCTTCTGGCCGGTACGACGCTCAGGATGCTCGGCTTGTTCCGTCATAATACGCTCAACTTGATCTTTGCTGAGCAAAGTATAAATCTTCAAAAGATATTCAACCGCTTCGTCAGACTGATTAAGCCAGAATTGATAAAAATCAAAAATCGAAGTTTTCTGCGGGTCGAGCCAAATCGCATTACCCTCGGACTTGCCGAATTTACGCCCAGTCACTGGATCAATAATCAGCGGCGTGCTCCAGGCGTCGGCTTTGGCATTTTCCAAACGCTTAATTAGATGAATACCGCTCGAACAATTACCAAACTGATCCGCCCCACAAAGCTGTAAATCAATCCCATAAGTCCGATAAAGATGCAAGAAATCATAACCTTGAATCAAAGTATAAGAAAACTCGGCATAAGAAATCCCGCTCCCGCCTTCGCCGATTCGATTCTGGACAAACTGCCGGTCCAGAAGCTGAGTCATCGAAAACGCCTTCCCAACCTCGCGCAAAAAACTTAGATAGTTAATATCTTTAAACCAATCATAATTATCTACCATTACTAGATCATCGCTCTGGACAATCTGTTGCATTTGTTTTGCGATACAAGCCTTGTTGTGCTCCACTTCGGCCAGGGATTTGAGCTCGCGCTCACCGTTGTCTTTCGGGTCACCGATTTGGCCAGTCGCACCGCCCGCTAGTAAATATGGCTGATATCCGTGTCGCACGAAACACGCACACATCATCAATGCCGCCAAATTGCCAATCGTCAGGGAATCAGCCGACGGATCCGCGCCCAAATAAAATTTTTTGCTCGCTCGATCATTTAATTCTGCAGGGTCTTTGATGGAAGTCTCCGCCTGAAACCCCCTCCATAATAATTCTTCCGATAATTTCATAATACCATTATAAGTTATTTTTGATAAAATAAATAAAAGTGGGCTTGCTTTTAATAAAATAGTTTGTTAAAATGGTAACATATTTGGTGAAATTACTCTCGTCTAGTTCGACGAGAGTAATTTTTGTCTTGTAGACAGTTTTAGTTTTATAAACTTCCACAGCATCTTCAGAAACAATTTTTCTCCGCATACGCCTCCCTTTCACAAATTTTAAAATTCAAGCTCGCTCACTCTCTTATCCTATCAGACGATATCTTCGATGTAAACTATAAGCAAGAAAAATCCCCCAGATTGGACGGAGAAACTATTGACAAAATTAACAATCTGTGATACAATAAAAATATAGACCTTTGGAAAACTGATCTTCCGAGGAACTAATCTTTATTTGAGTTGTCTATTTGTGCTATAATTAACCCAACTAATCGGAGGTTTTATGCACCAAATCCCAAAAATCACCAAAAAGGTTCTCGCGTTTGATATTGACCAGACCTTAAATATTGCCAAGACCCCGATTCCGCCCGAAATCGCTGCAGTGTTAGCAAAATGTCTAGATTATTTTGAGATTTGTCCGATATCCGGGCAGAAATTTGAACAATTCCTGATCCAGATTGTCGATCCTTTGAAAAAAGCTGGCGTAACCGACGAGCAATTAGCGCATTTACACCTTTTTGTGGCTCAAGGTACACAATATTATAATTATCATGATCATGATTGGCAGCAAGTTTACAGTTTCCCGCTCAAAGATGAAGATGTTGTAAAAATTACAACAATATTAGAAAAGTCGGCCAGGGAATTAGGCTATTGGGAGGCTGATAAATTGAAGCCTGGTGATGAAATTATCGAAAATCGTCTGTCGCAGGTGACCTTTTCGGCTTTGGGTCAGGCTGCCAGTACGGAAGACAAGTATGCCTGGGATCCTGATATGCAAAAGCGCGAAGCGATCGTCGCCGAGTGTCGTAAACAGGCCCCAGAATTTCTCTACGAAATTGGCGGCACTACCTCGATTAATGTCGCCGCGCCAGGCATGAACAAGGAATTTGGCATGACGCATTTGTTGGAAGAGTTGAAGGTTGCAAAAGACGCCGTTTTATACTTTGGCGATATGACTCAGCCCGGCGGGAATGATTATCCTGTCGTCCAAATGGGTATCGAGACTATTACGGTGCGCTCGCACGAAGATACCTTGTATGCTTTGCGCGGAATTTTAGGATTAGTCGCGTAAAACATGTAGCCAAGAACGAATCGTTTGTGCTATAATAAAATTATGAAATCTTACATCGTGGGCAATTGGAAGATGAATTTCTCTGTGGGCGAATCTTCAGTCTATCTTCACAAGCTTTTACAACGCACTCGTGCATATCGTGACATTGAAGTGATCGTCGCGCCATCTTTTGTCGCTTTGCAGCCGCTATCTTTGCAGACTGATCGCAAAAAGATCCGTCTTGCTGCGCAGACTGCCAATCCGCATGATTTCGGAGCTTATACTGGCGATGTTTCTTGTACGCAGCTACGAGGGCTAGTTAATTATTGCATTATTGGTCATTCTGAACGACGGCAATTATTACACGAAACCGACAAAAACATCCGCGCTACTGTAGCGGCCGCTCTACGCAATCAGATTACGCCAATTCTCTGCATTGGCGAGACCGGCACGGAACGCACTTTCGGCGAGACGTACGACGTACTGCGCGATCAATTACTAGGCGGCCTGTCCGAAGTTTCTGCAGAAGATATTTCTAAAGTTATTGTCGCTTACGAGCCGGTTTGGGCTATCAGTACTACCGCCGAGGCGCGTATTGCTACGCCCGACGAAATCGCTGCCATTGTCAAATTTATCCGTAACACGCTTGCTGATGCCTATGACGCAGAAACTAGCGCCAATGTTCCGATTCTCTACGGCGGCAGTGTCAAGCCGACTAATGCTGGTGCTTACCTGACCGTGCCCGAGGTAAACGGCTTGTTGATTGGCGGCGCTAGCTTGGTTGCTGATCAATTTATTGATATTGTCGAAACTGCAAAGAAGGTAAAGTCGTAAATGGAAGGAGTCTTAAATTCGCATCCGGAGGATGAGCGGGTATTGCTTGATTCAGATTTGCTGGATGAGGATTTTGCGGCCACCATTCAAACCACCGGAACTACGACTATGACCGAGCACAGTGAAAATCCTGCAGCGTCTAGTTCCCGTTCCGCTCAAGCTCCGACCGCTACGCAGGCCGTTCGTTCGGCTAAGGATGCGATCAACGCCATGTATGCTACGCAGCCATCTCCTCAGGCGGCGCGCCCGGTTGCTTCCGCGAAGGATGCGATCAACGCCGCAGCGCAAGGGCAAGCTTACGGCGCAAGCTCCGCCGCCAATCTTCACAAGCATTCTGGTGGACGGCGCCAAGTCGAATCAGTCCGACCTTCCGCTTCGGGTCTTTTACGTACGGCGCAATCTTCAAGGCGGACTAAACCGCGCCTAGATTTTACTTCCGCCGATCCGCTGACGTCAAGGCGTGCAGGAGAACATCCAGTGGCAGGTGCCAGTGTGCATCAGGCTCATCCCGAGCAGCCGATTATTCGTACTTCCCTTAAGCTCGGTCCGAAAAAGCCTCCTCTAGTTATGAAATCTCGCACTGCCATGGGGCAGTCTTCGCGTGATAATGGCAACGTTCGGCGCGTGCTTGATCCGCAGTTACGCCCTCGCAAAGGCCAAACTCGCCTGATGCAAGATATGGTACGTCGTCGTCCGTCGGCGCCTTCTGCGGAGCAGTCCGCGGTCAACGCCATTAAAGCAGCGGCTTTTGCTGCTACTCAAAACACCGCCAAAAAGTCTAGCGCTCCGCGCCCAGCGCACCCCGAGACAGCTCGAGTTTTTCAGGACGTCATTCGCCCTGCGCGTACCGCCGCATCTCCAGCTGCTCCGTCCGCCGCAGTTGAGCCAGAGCCTACTCCTCAAACCGCATCCGCTGAGAAGAAGCCTAAGACCGCCAAAGGTTCTAAATTACGTCCGTTGGATTCTATCAAAAATCGTTTTCGTCCTGCACCGAAGGGATATGGCGCTCCGACTCCTGAGCAGGCGCGTCCAAATCGTCCACATCAGTTGGCAGATTTTCAGAACCCAACGCATTCTGAGTCAAAGCCGGCTCCCGCAAAACCAAAGTCCGACTCTATTCTTGCGCAAGGTCAAGCCAAAGAAACTATTCATTTCTATGGTATGACCGAAGGTCCGGAGAAGCCCGATAGTAATTCTCCCTGGAATGTTCCCGTTCCCGACCTCGATGAAGTGCAGGCTTGCGGGCTCGGTGTCGTCGAAGATTACCAGTCTCAAGGCGACAGCGTTATCGACGAGCAGATCAGCGCGGCCAAAGCTAGTCAATCCGCTCCCGATAATAATCGTTATGCCTTGGGCGGCCAGTCGCCTTTCTTCTTAAAATCTGTCAAGGTAGAGAAGCGTCCACTTTCTGACGCCTCTCCGCGCCCGAGCAAGGAGACTGAGAATCCAATTTATGCCGCTCAAAAAATCGAGCAAACTCCCAAGAAAAACGTTTACGAAAAAACTCCTGCAGCCAAAAACACCAAAGATCCGAAGAAATCTCGCCCTGCCAAGCCATCTTCTCGTCCCACGGTCATTATCCCGTCGCGTCGCCGTTCGCATACGCCGATGGTGGCCTTGCTTATCTTAACGGTTGTGCTCGGCGCAATTGTTGGTGGCGCAGCCTACATCTTTTTCTTCCAGTAAGATCTGGCCTTGCCGGGGCTTTCCACGGGGCTCTGCCCTGAGGTAGTTTATTTGAAGATCTCCTACTTCCCTTTTTAAAGAAAAATGCTATAATAAAACTAGAAATATTCTCCCAGGATATTTCGCGCCAAGTATTATAATTATATGTTATAATATAACACGGCGTCAGCCTATGGTGGGATTAGCTCAGATGGTTAGAGCGTCTGATTGTGGTCCAGAAGGTCGCTGGTTCGATCCCAGTATCCCACCCCATAGCAATAATACGTCCGCCTGGACGTATTATTACTATAGAATTACTATTGCGTTAAGGAAGAGAGGAAACGCGAGCGGAGCGAGTGGTTCGTCACGTAAGAGTGGCTGTAGTCTAAAACCTTGTATTTTCTTGCTAAATCGATAGAAAAGCGTAATTACTATTGACTTTTACGCTAAGATGTGATAAAATAGAGATATGGGGGACAGTGTTTTAGCACTGCTGAACCTTAAAATGACAGAGAATTGCTCGCACACTACGACTTTTGTCGCACATTTGTACATCTGTTAGGAGGAAGAGTATGAATTCTTACGCTGTTTTGTTCCGCAACCGTCTGCTTGGTATGTTTGTCCTGTTAGTGCTTACGCTTTCAATTTTAATTTGCTGCAGCGCAGTTCGAGCTCAAGCGATTGAAGTCATCGTGCTCGACGACGATAACGCAGCCGCTGATTTGGATAGTAATGATCTGAATCTAGAACCCTTTCGCGGTTCCGTGCTCGCCGAATCAGAAAATTATGACGACTACTGTTTCACCGTGAGGCGCGAGTTTATCTTTGATGGAGTTTTGCAGGAGCAATATACGAGCTATTTGACGTTTACGGCTCTGGAAAGAGATGAACTGGCGATTCCGGATCTCCCGGGTTATCACTTCGTGATTGAAGAAATCGCCGCATCGCTGGACGATTCGGACTGCCATGCCTGGTCAAAATTGTATTATCTCAGCGATGATGCGTACGCTCAGGCCTGCGGCAACACGACCTATTGCATCCATCATTTGGATATTGTCACCGGTCTGTCCGTTGAGTCAGATCAAATTTTGACGAATCAGGATCCGGGAACTATTATCCAGACTGAGCCCCTTCAGATAGCAGACTACGTACCAGTGTCGGAGCTTAATCCGATCCCGATTGGTCGGGCGACTTTTGAGCAGCAGGATTTTTTGCACTACCCGCTTTTGATTGAAGACGCAGTTTATTATTTCCCGGTTTTAGGCGCTGCATGAGCTTTTGCGGCATTCTCTGTCAGAATTTTGCGGGCTCTCCCAATAGTGGAGGGCCTTTTGCAACTCATTAAGGCGCCGCATTATTATCAATAACGAGTCTGGCTGGTCAGGAGTTTGACTTCCATAATTCCGAAAACCATGTATAATTAAAACATGCTAATGGTCGGGCTCATACAGTGGTGGTACATGCGAGGATGGCGGATTTTTATTGGTAAATTTGTCGATCAGCTGAAGAATGCGTCCGATTTTTTCTCAATCAGGCTCCTAGTGGGAAATATGTTTTCGCCGTTTCGGCAAATTTCCGTGGGCGAAGCCGCCTCTCCCGCTCTATCGGCGCAAATTACGGCCTTTTTTGACCGCCTCTTATCGCGTATCATTGGCGCTACGGTGCGTCTATTTTTGCTACTGATTGGTACCATAGTCATTATTTTGCAGGCCCTTGTAGGGGCTCTCATCGTGCTTATATGGCCATTTATGCCAGTTATGATTATAATTTGCGTCGGTTTGGCGATTTCTCAGGTGAGTTTTTGATGGATAATTTTAATTATGATAGTCTGCGCGCCAAAGAAGCCCGAGCTGGGCGCGTTCTGAATAGTATTCTATTTAAGGCGCTACTTTGGCTGCTTACGCTCGGTGGGTTTGCTGGCGCAGTTTATTTGCTCTTTTTTACGCATAATTCGCTCGGCTGGCTGGCCTTGGCGGCGGCGCTTTTTAGTAGCATGCTTTTGGCCTGGATTTCCAACGAAATTGCCAAAGTTCCGATGGGGTCGACCGATGATATTAATGATATTCTTTCGGCTAACGTTTTGAGGGTTCTCGATCGTCAACCGACGCCGCAGGCTATTGCGCCAAAACTCAGCAAAACCCGTAGTGGACGTTTTTTGGCGACGCATTTTGGCTTGACCACCGAAATGTTAAACGCGATTACACCAAGTTTGAGCCAAGATATGGCGCCAATTTTTGCGACTGCCCGCGAAATCCGCAACCAAACCGATGGTGAGACGGTTTCTGGCGGCATGCTGGCGGTGGCAATGGTCCAAAATCACCCTGATTGCGAGGGGATTTTGCGTCGAATGAAGCTAGAACTCCCGGATCTTTATACTGGCATGAGCTGGTATAATCATCTTCACGGACTCGTTAAGGCTAGTCGCAAGCGTCATCGTGATGGCGGCATTGCGCGCGATTTTTCCTTCGGCTACATTCCGCTCTTGCAACGGTTTGGGCGTAATATCTCGGTACAGACGAAGGGAATGGCCAGTACTCAAGTTCGCCTAGTATCGCACCAAGAAATTATCGAAAAGATGGTCACGATCTTCTCTGGTCAAGGCCGCCAGAATGTTGCTTTGATTGGCCCCGAAGGTTGCGGACGTAGTACAATTGTCCATGCTTTTTCGGAAAAAATCCTCGACGCCGACGCCAAAATTCCCAATAGCCTGAAATATCGCCAAATCTTTATTCTCGATGCCACGGCGCTGTTGTCGGCGGCACATGGCCCTGGGCAGATCGAAAATCTCGTGACCCGAATTCTCAACGAATCATACGCGGCCAAAAACATTATCCTCTGTCTCGATAATGCTCACCTGTTTTTCGAAGAAGGAACGGGTTCGGTGGATATCGCAAATGTTTTGTTGCCGGTGATTGAAGCTGGCCGCTTGCGCATGATTTTGATGCTCGAAGAACAAAAATACCTTGAAATTGCCGCCAAGAACAGCTCGCTAGTCAATGCTCTTAATAAAATTATTGTCCCCAGCGCAAATCGCGAAGACACGCTTAAAATTTTGCAAGACCGCGCGCCGCTGCTTGAGTCGAAATATGGCGTTATCTGTACGTATTGGGCTTTGCTCGAAGCGTATCGGTTGAGCGAAAAATACATTCATGATTTAGTAATGCCAGGGCGAGCGATTAACTTGCTGGAGTCGGCCTGTAATTACGCTGATGGCAGTTATGTGACCGATGAATCTGTCCAGAAGGCGGTCGAAGCTACGCAGGGCGTCAAAGTGCAATCTACTACCGATGTCGCCGATCGCGAAAAGCTTTTGCAGCTCGAAGATTTGATTCATCAGCGCATGGTCAATCAAGAGCTTGCCGTCAAAGCTGTGTCGGATGCTTTGCGACGTTCAGCGGCTGGTGTGCGCAACGAAAAACGTCCAATCGGCACCTTCCTTTTCCTTGGTCCGACTGGTGTCGGTAAAACCGAGCTAGCGAAGGCGATTTCCGAAGTCTATTTTAAGGGAGAGGATGACATTATTCGCATTGATTTGAATGAATATGTTGCCGCTAGTGACGTCTCACGTTTGATTGCCGAAGGCTCAAAGAATGCCTCCAGTCTCACCGCGCAAGTCATGAAACATCCTTTTAGCGTGGTACTTCTCGACGAAATCGAAAAAGCTCATCCGCAGGTCTTGACCACGCTTCTGCAATTACTCGACGAAGGTATTTTGCGCGACGAGACTAACCGCGAAATCTCTTTCCGCGACACGATTGTTATCGCGACTTCCAATGCCGGAGCTAACCATATCCGCGAATATATCGACCAGGGAATGAGCCTAGACAATATCAAAGACGAATTGACCAATGCGATGATTTCCGAAGGGCAATTCCAGCCCGAATTCTTGAATCGTTTTGACGAAATCTGTATTTTTGAACCTCTTTCCAAAGAAAATTTGATGAAAATTGTCGATTTAATGATTCATTCCGTCAACAAAACGCTTGCTCCGCAGAAAATTTCCGTACATTTGAGCGAAGATGCGAAAGCTCTTCTGGTTGAAAAGGGCTATGATCCGCAGATGGGTGCGCGCCCGATGCGCCGTGTCGTCCAGAAAACCGTCGAAAACCTTCTCGCCAAACTCATGCTTTCTGGCACTATCGATAGTGGCGCCACCGTTGAAATTACCCGCGACATGATCGAAACCGACTAAACTACAGGTTGGCCTACGCCAGCTTCTCTGCTCGAAATATGCTTGAGTTTTCAGTTTTGTTACATCGTGCAATACCTTACCCCGCTTGATAGCCCTCTATATGTTGTAATTTTTACAACATCTATCTCCGAAGTAATAATTATGTTACAGAGCCTTGGTCAGATACATTTTTTACCGTAAACTCTCAATCTGTGTTATAATAAACCCAGCGCGAGTGTAGTACAGCGGCTAGTATGCAAGTTTTCCAAACTTGAGATGAGAGTTCGATTCTCTCCACTCGCACCAAGCAAAAACCTGGGTTTCCGCCCAGGTTTTTGCTTGCTTTCGTATTCCTAGAGAGAAACGAACTCCTTTTAGGGGTTCGTAGGCGGTAGGAGTGTGAGTGGAAATCTAGAATTTATTCTAGATTTTTCGAACCGACGCCCCGGCGCTGAGGGAACATAGTGACCGAAGTTTCTCTCCACTCGCACCAGGATTGATATTTAGCCTCATTTGAGGCATTTTTTATCTGTTGCTGGCTGGTCCGAACCAAATTTGGCTTCTCTGGGTGTTTTTGTTTATACTCCCTATGCTTGCGTTATTGGGGAGTGTGAAGTATAATCAACCGAATGACTGGGGTAGTCAAGGACTTTAGAAGTTAGAATGTGAAGTAGAATTAGCTCGATTTGGCGGGGCGTACCTGCTCATTCCTTGTAAAACCTTGTCTATGCTCAGGGGTAAGTTTTTGGAATAGTCTCGAAGTATCTTCGCTGCGGGATGTTTGATGCGATCTTAAGGTCCTCTGGCGTATTTTATCTAAACGCGTTGGAGATAACTTGAGTTGTGTTGGACGAATGTCTAGGCTGATATCTTTCCGGGTCTGTCCGGCGGGTAGAGGTATCAAGTCTGGATGTGACCAGGTTCCTGCATCGGGGGAAGGCCGATGTTCTGAACGACATCTCATTCCGTAAACTTTCACGCATAAGCCTCTTCATCTTACGGAATGGCTTGTCGGTAAAACGGCAAGCCGGGGCGCAAGCCCACCGAAGATGTTGTGAGAGCGCTAAGCTTTCTTGAGTGCTTGAGGCGTGAGTTTATGGAGGTTTGTTATGGATAGTACTGAATCGAAAATGTATCGTGAACTGCTGGAGAAGCGCGGTCATCCGTTAACATTCACTGATGTGGTGAAAGACGAAATCGCGACGACGTTTGGCCACATTCGGAATATTTTTCCGCATTACACTTGCACGATGTGCGGCAGAAATTTCTTGACGCCCGAGCGCGCTAAGGCCTGCTGCCCGCATTGGCGTACGCGCGGAATTCAGCCGTGCATGTGGATTTATCGCATGGAATACGAGCTGACTATGTGCCCGATTTGTCTCGGACGCAAAGTTATCGACGGTAAAAAATGCTGGTTTTGCACCGGTCACGGTAATATTCCGACTTGTGGGGCTGGTCGCTTTATCCGTGCCATCGCTTGGACTCATTTATACAATGAAGAGTAGGCAATACCAATTTATTTCAGATCAGAGATATGTATATACCAGAGCCGATAGACCGCACTCATTAGATTGCAGCTGCCGGCCATCCAAAGAGCAATTATCAGATTAGAGCACGCTAATCATTAGCAAAACTGACCATTGGTCATTTTTAGAGCAATCCGCCAAAACTACGAATTTTTCAGATTTTACCAGATTTTGCGGCCTGCACGCGAGCCATGTTTATTCTACACCTTATTATACCCACTCTGAAAAGAGTGGGTATTTTGTGCGCTACGCTAACTTCTCCTGCGCGGACCATTGCCAGGCGAGTGTGGCAGAATAATACCACTGTCGGTCTGTTGATTGCGGATTTGTTGCTGCTCGTTGGCTTGCTGGGTGGCATCCGCCTGACGCTTCCAACTCTCGTAAGCATGGCGATCCTGGGTAGTCTCACGGCGACGAGCGGTCCAATTACCCTGTCGATCGTATCCTGATGGCGGCAACGGTAACGGTTGTCGAGTTGACGCTGGCTGTGGCTGACTGCCAGATAATTGCGGCTGTGACTGATTGTGGAAGATTTTAATATCAGAACGTTCGACTGGGCTGAAGTCTCCACCGTCACGTGCTTTAACTCCTTTAGCTTTGGCTGCGGCTAGGACGCGCTGATGCGCATTCACCATATTCTGATCGAGGTTGTCGGCTGACTCAAGCGCACGACGAGAATTTTCAGCGAAGTCCCGGATTTCTTCAACTCTTAAATTGTTGTTTCCATCATCGGTGGTGCTTTGGCTCAGATCAGAATCTGCAATTTGATCGGCGATATTATTAACTGCCCTAGCGCCTATAGTCGCTACGCGACCAGAAGCTTCAGTTGCAGTTGTAGCATTAGTTCTAGTGCGAGCTTCAGCTCCATCACCATAGCCCACCGCAGCAATACTCTCCAGAGTTTTACGGGTTGCTGGCTTGATATCATTTGCGTTAGGATTATCCAAGACTGCAGCGGCAGTACGCGACAGTTGACGTCTGCTACTTTCGCTCATAGTATTATTGCGCATTGCCTGTAAGTATCGTTTCAGAGCTTCGTCATTGGCATTAGCCAGAGCGTTCTCAGAGTATTTGCCCGCCGCATCAGAATCGAATTGTGAAAGATTATTATTCTGTAACTTATTAACTACATTACCAGTAGCGGCATCCGTCTGCATCATAGCTGCGCCAGTAGATGCTTCCTGGATAAAATCGTGAAAACCACGATCCATACCCTTAATATTGCCGACATGCTCACTAGATAGGTGCGCGACCGCTTCACGTAAACCACCGTACTCGTATTGACCGCTATTATCCTTGGCATTAATACCGTTTTGCCCAATGTCTGCAAGCCTAGAGCCGTAAACCGCCTGAATACCAGCACGAATCTGTTCTTCGCCGTTTTCTTTCATCTGCATCAAACGGTTTGTGACGGCGCGCAAACGGACTTTTGCTTGTCGATCCTGTGGATTGCTATCAAGTGTTCGGAGTAATGCTTGATACTCATTACCAAGAGAACTTGCATCGTTGTAGTTAATTTTATAATCATCAGTATTAGGATCACTTTCATGCCCGCTCATAATTACTCCGCCAGTCTGATAAGCAAACTGTTGTGCCTTGACTTCCTTATCCAAACCTTCAGCCTCAGTCTGACTTACTACCCGGGCTTCAAGTTCAGGATTACCACGGATCAATGCTGTGGCCGTTGTGCCAGCATAAGCCAAATCTTCAGTGGTCTGAGCATTGAGGCGAGAAGCAAGTTTCTGATCACGTTTTGCGACGCGCGCTGGGACATTAGCTAAACTACCACCCTCTTCCAAGTTATACTTCCTACGAAGCCGCATCAAACGTTGGCGATCGCCTATTTGAGAAATACTGCGTTGAAAATCCCTGCCCGCTTCAGAACTGCGGGCTTGTTTAGAAGTCCATTTACTCAAATTCTTACCAACTCCCGAAAGTTTAGCGCCGATACCTCCAACTGCCTTTAGTGAACTTTTAACGATTGTCGGAACTAAGAAGAATGGTACTACAGAAATAAGCATAGCTACCAACATATAGATAAATCCACGATCGTCATTATTTCCTACAGAAATCAACAAAGCAGATGCAAACTTACCGCCGCCGATCAACGCGCCGCAAATTGGATAGACTAATATTACAGCCTTGAAAAGACTAAACCATCTATCGAACACCCCCTTCGTGTTAGGCAGAGCATAGCAGACAATAGCTGCCGGCGCTACCGCAATCAGGACTACCACAGCCGCTTCGCGCACCGCCAAGATAAAGAAGAAGAAAATTAAGCCGATAAATGCTGACAGCAAGGCAAGCAAAAACGGAAACAGCCATAAGTCCCAAGTAACTGCAGCTGCTGCTCCGGCAGCTCCTGCTGCACCCACAGTAAACAAAGTAGCAATCAGACTTTTCGCAATCCCGCCGACGGTATACGAATCTTCGCCTGCACTATTAGCCTCTGCTGCCATATTTGTGAACATATTCTGGATACCGCTACCAAGGATGTTTGATAAATCTACCGCAATCTGAATCAGCAAGAAAGAAACATTAACTAATATTACAACCATCAAGAGCCGCGGGAAAATCTTCTTGATGTTATAGTTGCTCATACCAAAGCCAGTAATCTGCGCCAAAATCACAAATACAAAGGCAATTGCAAAGACAATATTTGCGACTTGCCGAAACGCATTCCATGCTCCATACAAAGGTCCACCTTGCTCGACCATGGAGGATCGCACTTGGATAAATGGCACGAGAATAGTCTCGTAGAGCGATTCAACCGCTGTCCCAACGCCTTGAATTACTGGACAGATTATCCATCCCAGCGCCTGACCTGCTTTATAACATTCCGGAGTAGATTCGGAGGTGGGGTTTTCGGGGTCACCGTCTCCATCAGTATCGGTCAAAGACCCGCCAACCGACCCGTCGGGCTTAGTATTTGAAGAATCTGAATCATCCCCAGTTACGCTCCCGTCTGTACCAGCAGAAATGGCGCCTGCACGATTCAATGCGCTCTCAAAAGACATCGCTCTGGTATTAGTGTCATTCTTACTACCAGCAAAATAGTCACCAGAAAGACCAGCAACCTTACCGCCCTGATTTCTCGTCATAGCAACATAACATACCTTGCCGTTCCAATTAATAGGCTTATAGTCAGAAGATGATTTGGCTGCCGCTAGATCAGTTGCCGACAAGTTGCAAGATTCATCATCATTATAAAACTGCATACCATAATAATCGTTCAATATGGACTTCATCACGCTGGCTTTTTCATTGCTATCTAGTCTCGTATCGATGACTGAATTATAACCAGTTAAATATTTCAAAGTCTTATCAGCATTGTCGGTATTATACTTATATTCCGCAACGGTACCGGCAGCACCATGATCTTGTGAATTAGATGCACCTGTATAGCTCCAGTTCGTACCAGAAAAAGTCCCTTTATCGGTCCTTTGTTCACTGTTCAAGACCCCACTAATTTCCGTCATTAGTTGATCGAAAGTTTTTCCAGACGTTGAAATCGATTTACTAAAATGTAAGCCAGTTATTTGGATTTTACCATTACCTGCAGAAAAACCAACTTCATCGATGCCGTTAAAAGTTCGATCATTGCCGTCAAATGTAATCTTGGTGTCTTTACCGATATTTTGTGAATTACTACTTGCTCCAGAAGCACATATCTTGGTCGACTTGCTTGACCCAGACTCTTTATTAGAAAAGCTAAGTTCTGCGCAGCGCTCACCGCTACCTGTAGATTTTATGGTTTTCTCATAGCCCATATCGGTCAAGAATTTATCGAGCGTATCGTAATCATTTCTTGTCGGCACCTTACTGCCATAGTTATTTTTAATCAAGTCCTTACAATACTGAGTCGATCCCGCCGCCACAGGATTACCATTAGAATCGGTAGTTTTTGGGACGGAAGTCTGTTTGTCTACGATAGTTGCAACTCCACCCCAACCATAACCTCCACCAACAGTAATTGTATTTGAACTTAAAGCGCCATCTTTGAAACACTGATACGCAGCATATGCATCAGCCTTTTGTTGGGCCGCATTTGAAACTCTAGCGTAAATATTAGTACACGTTAATGTCACAACATTCAGACAACTCAAAACTGTGCCCGATAGAAGCGGTAAAAGTTTTTTCTGCTTACGCAAAGTAGTCCACATCTAGGATTCCTCCGTATTAGAGTTTTCTTCATTCGGTTTTTCCGTGAATCGCGAACTAATACGCCAGCAATTGCTTTCTACTCTACGAGTTGCATCTTGTAGACTTTCCAAGTTACTCCGTATTAATTCCGCCATAAGCCCTGCCTGTTCTCGTATCATGCCATCATTTAATGCTTCATCTAGGCAAGTATAATCCCAAACTAATTCACCATTATCATCTGATATGGTCACACATCGACGATTAATATATATATTATATACATCAACGTTAGTATTATACTGTTGCGTTTTCTGATCTACGTAATCCTTGATAAATAAAGTATTATACTCTCGTAACGGTTCTAGTGCCTTATTAATACTCTCCTTAGCACTTTCTGCACCGGATTCAATGATCAAATTAACTATTTCTTCTTCGCTAGGATCTGCAATTTTACTAACCTTCTCCAGAAATTCAATACTATCCTGCTGTTCTTCCAGGAATACTAACAAATTCTCATCATGATTTTCGAGCTCCTTGTAATCATTAATTACTGATTGCAAAGAATCTGAAACAGTTTTCCAATACTTTTCGCTGTCTTCACCTTCGCCTGCCACATAATCATCTAATTTATAAATCCGATCTGGCTCGTACTCGACGGGCAGGGAATCTTCACTCTCACCAAACAACATATATGTTGCCTGACGATTAAATTTTTTCTGGATTTCTTCTGCAGTTTTTGCAACACCACCTTCAGATGACTCGGGGTCTTTGCCGCGATTATTCAACAATAAATATATGCCACCACCCAATGCTAAAGCCACCAAAACCACTACTGCCACTGCGAACGGAGCTTTACTGGGTTTCTTGGGTGACTTCGGTAATACTAAATCTCCGGTAGCCGATGAAGTAGTACGATTTGAACGTCCCGGCGCTCGGATAATTTCTTCTGAATTGTCTGCAGGTGCAGGCTGCGTTTCCTGGACCGGCTCTTCATGGATGATATTCATTTGGCCGTCATCGGTGCTGACTAAATTTTGCGGAACATTTTCCGAAGAAACCGTCAGATCCGGTGTACTAAAAATCCCACCCGAAACAGGTGCGGAATTATCAGCAGTATTATTAGATTTGTTTGATTCGTCAGTGTTGTGTGGCATACCTCCATTATAACATATGCTTTTTGGAAAAATGTTAAAAACTCAATGTGCGAAGAGCTATTTCAATTTGCTCTGAATATTTTCTGCCCTAGAAATAAAACCGATAAATTTGTTTGCTATTTCTTCTTGTTCTTTCTGAGCGGTTTCATTTTTGGAGAGACTACCAGCCTTATGTGCATTTGAATTCACAGCACTTTTCAAGTCCCGATAAAACGCTGTAATCTCTTTTCTAAGTTTCTCATTTTTTATCAAAAACAATCGTTGTCGCAAGCCATCATAAGTGCTAGTACAAGTCTTAAGATCCTTTAGGTGCGAGGGAACTAGAGTACGGGTCGCTTCCCAGACAGTTTTAATATTGCTGAGGATCTGCAATATTTCTGTAAGCTCGTCGGATATCGAAATACTAATAGCCTTGCGCTCGCGACGGCGACTTCTCCATGATGCAAACTCATCGTTCGCTGCGCCGCCACCCACCGCCAAGAAAGCACCGAAGACGATACCCCAAAAATCATTCATAACTTACCTTGACCTTATTATTCTTAGATGTATAGTGCGCGAACTTTGCAAAAACGCCCACGGCACTCGCAAGTCGTTTTGCTTCGTCTAGCTTCTCGTCCGGCACGACCAAATAGAATGAAATATCCGAACGCTCTAAGTCTTTCCATGCAGCTACGCTGTCAACCAAATTACTATCTTTATTTTCAATTCTCATTACAAAGAGTACATCATCATTTTGTGGAGGTATCTGTCTCATCAACAAAACATCAGGAAACTGACCAGCGACCAACTGTTTGTCTTTGGCAGTATTATCGATCACTCGAAAACGATCCGACAGATCACTTCTAATTGTTTCAATAATACTTTTTTTGAATACCTTGTCCATAGCGTAATTATATCACGATACAGCGTATCACTTTTACGAAATATCACAAATTTGAGAGTACTGTTTTTAATGATAGCGAAATAGTAACAAAATCGAATTAGACCTAACGCGCAATAAATATACGTAAACGTGTTATAATATATATTATGTCGGAGTTAAGAACCAAGGTGCGCAAGGCAATTTATTGGACGAAGCACAACTTGTTAGTTTTTGATAATGTGATTTTGATTATTGCGGGTGTGTTTTGTTTGATTTGGACCTGGGGATCAATTTCTTCGATGTCGCGCAACTGGTCATTGGCGCAGCAGCTCATGAATAAACAACGCGAAAAGGCTCTGCTCGAACTTGAAGTCGAAACCTTGGAATTGGAAAATGAATATTATGCTTCGACGGAATATCAAGAATTAGCCGCACGCAAATATCAGGGCAAAATGCTACCAGGGGAAAATATGATTTACCTGCCGCCAAACTCAGAAACGGCGCGCAATAAGCATCGCACGACGTCGGATTCTAACGAAATTGCCAGCACCGATGAAATGTCCAACTTCGAGCAGTGGATGGCGTTTTTGTTTGGATTTTGATTTTACATCTGGGGCGTGATATAATGTTTTCGCGGGGATTATAATTATTTTTTACGCCTGGGGGCGTAGCTCAGGGGTTAGAGCAGGCGGCTCATAACCGCTTGGTCGTTGGTTCGAGCCCAACCGCCCCCACCATTTTTTGTGCACTACTTAGAGCAGGCGGCTCATAACCGCTTGGTCGTTGGTTCTATTTTTTCTAACGAAAACCAGAAATGCCTGCTTTTCTTCGGCAAATTAAGCGAGCTTATCTTCACTCAGAAAATTGCCATTTCGAGCCCAACCACTACGCTATTTATTACAGTATTCCGAGTTCAACCGTCGTTTAATTTTTACAGAAGTAATATATATAATATATATTAATAATACGATTTTCTATTACAAAAAACTTCAAAATTTTTAAGCCTATGATAAAATATAGACATGAGCAATTCTCAGGAGCGCACGAAAGACAACAATTCAACGCCGTCAGCCAAGGCTGACGCTACTGCGAACACTTCTTCGCAGGCTGTACCAGCTACAGCAAAAACCAATACAGAAAAACCGGCTAATAATAGTAGTGACAATAATAATACGGTTGATAAAACTACAGCCGATAACGCTACTGCTTCTCAAGCCGTAACAAATACTAATAGTACTAATAATACAAATAATACAAATAATTCTAATAATTCACCACAGGCACCCGCATCTTCATCCAGTACTTCTACATCTACTGCGTCCGCATCGACTGCGGCTACATCTATACCTGCAGCATCAGCACCTGCTGCCAACACGGCAAAGTCTACTCCCGCTGCGGCAGCTCCGGCTGCAGGCCCCACCACCGCTCCTACTAACACTGCTCCCGAGACTAAGACAGCTTCTGAGAATACGAATACTGATAAAAACAATGTGAATTTCCGCACAGAAAATATCGGCAAGTGGGCCTCGCAGCAAGAAAATCCATTCGAGAAACAGAATCGTGAGCGCCAGGCCGAGCTCGAGTCACGACGCGCTTCTTGGCACAAATATCGCCCGCCCATTGTTGTCGCGGCATGCGCTGTTTTTGCGGGATTAGTGACTTGGGGAATAGTAGCGGTCATTATGGCTATGGTAAATCGCCCAGAATATGTTCCTACTATCAGTGGTAATACATTCCAAGATATTACCGACTATGCCGAAAAACTCCAAGAGATTCAGAAAGAAAACCCCGACAATCCAAATATCATTCAAGAAACCGTCGACAAGACTTTGGAGACTGCAGACGGTGAGCAGTATACCAACGAAGTTCTTTTAGCGCAGATGTCATACTACTATCAGAATATTACCTGCGAAGATGTAATTGGCATGAAAGACAAAATCAAAGTTAAAGCATTGCCTGGCGAGCGTCAAGTCTCATATTACAGCATGCTATACCAATGCTATGATTATTTAAAGATGCCTGAAGAAGCAAAACAATATCGACAATTAGCAATAGAACTAAGTCAATTAATTCGAGAGGATAATAGTTATGCGAATGAATAGCAAGAACAAAAAAAGGCTAGTTGTCTCAGTTATTAGCGCCGTGATCGTAATGGGCGTAATAGCAGGTTTTGGTATGATGCTGAACGTGTCCGCCGAAAAGGGCAAAAACAGTGGTATGGCTGCATCGGGCGATGGCCAGTGTCATAATTGTGCTGGCTGTAAGACCGAGGGCACGTCATCCCACTATCAGGATTCCTGCCTCGGCGGTTGTTGGTCGAAAGGTACAATTGGTGATAAGAATCGACCGGTAGTCGATGCCGGCAAGGGGGGCACTAATTATGCTGGTTACGGTTTTATTAATGATAGTGATCCAAACAAAATCGTTTTCGGCGACAACTTTAATGGTTATTTGAATAGTCAGGACGGAGGTAATCGCGAATCCATTACCGGTGGTACGCTAGAAGGCTGTGGTGACATTGGCGCGACGGAGTTTTACTACTCCGCATTGACGGATTTTAGTATCACCGACGGTAAAATAAGCGCTAATGGTGTTCAGACCGGTCTGCTTCCCGCCGGCAAGTACGATGGTATTGGTACTTCTGATGGCACAATATACAATTACAACGATACCTGCGGCACAAGTAATCTTGAGATGAAGAAAAAATACGAGCTTGCTAAACAACAATACGCAAAGAAGGGCCAAACCCTTCCAGAATGGAACGAGGTTTCAGCGTTTTGTTACAACAGTGAAGAATGGGAAAAGCCGGATCCAGAGGATCCCAAGGACCCTGACCCCGAGCCAGAAGAGCCAGAAGAAGATGACCCGTCGACTCAGGAGCTAGAAATGAAAGGTTTTTGGTCGCAAGCAACGATTTATATTCCAGAACAGAATGATATTCCAGAGCGTATGGTTGACTCTGATAATAAAGAAGGTGACAAGCAAGATTCAAAAGTATCACTTTCGTTCAGCACTGACGTGGAAGAAGTAGAGGTCCAGATTTGGCATAATATGTGGTATTCTGGTAAATTTGATAAGCGTGATGCCTGGGAGAACCATACAGACTACGATAAGATTCCAACACATTCGTCAAATTACGAAGTTAAAATAACAACCGTGGGCGGTTCAGGTGGTGGCGTAAACCAAACCATAACAGGTCAATACACAACAACAGGAGCTACGAGCAATGAGGGCTGTGGAGTTGAATTGGAAGAAGGTGACGAAGCACTTAACTATCAGGATGAGGGCAAGCAAGAAGATGGCAATAAAGTAGACCCAATTCAGGGCGGCCTAGAAAAGATACCTAGCGATGGTCAGAATCGTACAACCTTTAAACTTCGCTTGCAGCCCGGCACAACAGTAAAAATCTGTTCAAAAAATGAACATGACAACTACAAATTAAACGTTACCCGTGAATTTATCGAAAAAGTTGAAGTTCCGCAAGGAGAAGACGAACCTCCAAAATACCGTCCGCCACATTATCACACTGAATTTGGCGACTCGACGGCAAAAGGTTCTTCCGAAGCCTGCGTTGAAATCTATCGTGCTAATGAAGATCCGAAAGAGGGTGTTGACAATCTTGGGTCGGATTCGACTGGTACTAATGGCAGCAGTATTATGTACGCTGGCGAAATTGCAGATCATCTGAGTTGGAATAACAAGGCGGAGGGTCATTTGAGCCGTCGGATTGTCGGCCATAAGTCTATAGCCTACTTATTAAAGACTAGTGGCGCTTATGATGGCAGGGAGCAAGACGGTAATTTACCAGATCGATTTAAAAATAATGGGAAGATAGGTGGCGGACGTGTCCATAAAGACCCAATTGAATACTATAACGAAAAAAATGGCGGCAAAATCAAATGGAATATGGATATTCCAGAAAAATCCGGAGGCGAATTTAGTAATGGTAAAATTTCTGATCAACGTCACGAAACAGCGAAGATTAAAGTCCCCGATTATACCGGCTATAAATATTGCAACACTTCAGGATACGAGTGGAGGTATTACGAGCGAATAGTGCAAAATGATATTGGCGATTGGAAACCAGTCACCGATATTCCTCAACAAACTGTCGAAGATGGTAAATACTGGACAAATTACAGCTCTGCCTGTCGCACTATTGTGAAAAAACCCGAGGTCGCCTTCTGGAATGGTGGCGTAAAGACTACCGGCGGTATTATATCATCTACTGCATTTCGATATTATCCTGACAATGACGGCAACAGAGGCCCAGTCATACCAAGAGATACTGATAGTAGGACGCTTTTCGGATCTTGGTCCGAATACCTGGCGATTGCAAACGACACAATCAGTGGCTTCGCATCTGGAGCAGCCCTTAGTCGCGCCTTTATTTCTAGTACCCATGATGATGCAGACATCTATACTCAGGCATCTTTCCTAACTGTTGCAAATGACAGTGGCACGCTTGGAGGCGCTTCAATCCCATCCAACAGCTCGCTACTTACCCGGCTTGAGAATTACCTAGGCAACACTAATAGCCCGGCAGTAAATCAATTAGCCTCGCTGCCTACTAGTACTAGTATAGATAGTAGCAGCGGTAAAGCTCAGATTTACGTCACATCTGGCGATATAAACATTAATGATAGCTTAATAATCCAAAAAGATAACTACAACGATATTTACGAAATTCCTCGCCTGGTTATTTATACTGACGGCAATGTTAATATTGGCAACAAGGCGAACCGTATTGATGCTTGGATCCTTGCGCCGAACGGTGTAGTTAATACTTGCTCTGGTTTTCGCAACGGTACGACTGAAACTCGTACGGCAGATGATAGCCATGGCGGCGAGATCCAATGCGGTGACCGTCAACTCAAAATTAATGGCCCTGTCATTGCCGGAGGTGTCCAGCTTAACCGTACTTATGGCGCCGATCCGGTATCGTACCGGGAAGTTCCTAGTTACGGCGACGAAGTCGAAACTATACGGATGCAATCGGATCGCTTCAGTCCCGCCGAAATCTTTAGCCTCGGTGCCGATGATTATCTCTGGGCCTATGCTCAAGCGGGACGCTACAACTCCAGCTATACCGACGCCTATACTAGGGAACTTCCGCCGAGGTACTAATGATGAGCAAGCGACAAATTATCACCACGAAACAAGATAACAGTGAAAAGTCCGGCTTTACACTTATAGAAGTCATGCTCGTGCTAGGACTTTCCGGTTTGCTACTGGTTGGACTAATCGTTAATACTTTTTCGTCAATCAATACCCAGCGTTATAATGATTCCGTAAATTCATTTGCTGAATTCCTGCGCTCAATGTATAGCGAAACAATTAGTCCACAATCTCTCGGGAGCATTAATACTGAAGTTGACCATAATAATACAGGCGGCCGCAGCTCAATTGCCATTCTGGGGAAGATTATGGTCTTCGGTGCCTATAATGGTCAACTCAATGAGACGGAGAGGGAACAGGCCCGCAGTGTTTACTACGCCACCTTGGTCGGCAATGCCGCTCTACCACAAGATTCAAATCTTAAGATCGAAAAGGAATTACAGAATGCTAATCTCGAAATTTATTGCGGTCAAAAACCTGACACTCTTGGTCCAACTACAGTACGGCAATATCTGCCTCCATGGGATGGAGAGCTAGGCACTCCGGGTGAACCTAATGCTCGGTTTACGGGCACTATCTTAATGGTGCAATCGCCTAGTTCTAGTGCGGTCCATACTTTTTATACCAAAGAAACATTTGATTTGCTTAACTCCTGCAAGGAGGGCGATACTAATGCAGCTGTGAAGTTTAAGGATTATTTCAAAGAAGCAGCTGACAATCATGCTACAAATTCGCTCACTAGTGACGCAATCGGCATCTGCATTAAGTCCCCCAGTATTAATCCTGGATTATATCGCAAACTTGTCATAGCTGCAGATGGACGTAATACTTCAGCCGTAAACTTGCTAGACTTAGATAACCGTGATAATAACTGCCGGTAATTATATGAAGCGAAAATTATCTCACAAATTGTCTCCGAAACATGCAAAACGTGGTGATACAATCATTGAAGTAATGATTGCGGTGGCAATTTTTGCGCTTCTCTCAGTTTTGGCGATTGCAATGATGAATAATGGCGTAGCTATAGCGGAGCGGGCACTCGAGACTGTCGTTGCGCGTAACGAGATTAATGCACAAGTAGAAGCTCTGCGTTATATCCACGATTCGTATGTCATGGAGAGCACTCTACCGACATGCGATAATGTAGCAGGAACAGGGCAGAAATGTCAACAGTTCCTAAATTTATGGAATACTATTACGCAGAACGCAATTGAACCTGATGACTATACTCGCTATATGCCTCAGCCACTCACTAACTGCAACGAACTATACCAAAATAATAATGAATTATTGGACGAGAACCATCTGCACGCCTTTGTCCTTAACACGCGAGTTCTACAATTTGCAAATAATAGAGTGCCCGGCACCGGCAGAAACCCATATATTTACGGAACAGCTACACTTAATAATGGCGGTACAAGTACTCCGATTTTTCAGCCGCCCATACTTGGCGCGCGCATTGTTTTTACTAGCTCTCACGATTCAAATCTGTCGTCCGAGGATGATATGCAAACGATAACGCCTAGTGACTACGATCGGGTGGCGCGTGTCGATGGTTTGTGGGTAGTTGCCGTCAAGGAGCGACGTAACAGTCCGCGATACTATGATTTTTATGTGGGTGCTTGTTGGTATGGCTCGGGCACTAATGCTCCTACTACCCTCGATACCGTTATTCGCTTGTATAATCCAGAAGGAGCGAATCATGATTAGCAAATTGAAGATACGACAACTCAAAACTGAAGAAAAGTCAGGTTTTACTCTCGTTGAATTTTCACTCGTGACTGCCTTTATGGCGGTTCTGCTAATTGCTGTTGCTATTATTACGGCCAGTATTATTCAACTTTATCAAAAGGGCTTAACTATCAAGGCCGTCAATAGCGTTGGGCGCGGTCTCATCGATGAGTTTATCGGTAGTGTCAACGCAGCTCCTGCGGTCGATACTAGCAGTTTGTGTCGCAGCTATCTGACCGGCGCAGACAATATAGAGGACTGCGAAAGAGATCATGCTTACAAATTTGTTTATCAGCAACGCACTGCTAATCGCAGCACACCTGGAGAATCTAGCGCCGGTGAAGGTGCCGACAATACCCTGCAAGCACAGTTGGGTGGAGTATTTTGTACCGGCAAATACTCTTACGTCTGGAATACTTACTACGGTCTTGAGGGTGGTCGTAAACCATTACGTATACGCTACCTTGATCAAGGAGGTGCCGATAAGTATTTTCCATCCAACGACAATGACAATAAAGATGACAAATTGAGACTTTTCCGCTTCCCAGACGAAACTTATCGTCTATGCTCTACTTTAATCAACACAAGCAGCTACAACAATGATGCCAACTGGAATGATGGCGTCATTGACATTAGAAAACTCGCGAATGGCAACCCTAATAAGCTAAAGGAAGAGCCTCAAGCTGGTTTTCTTAGTAGTTTTAATCTTGATCTAGTGCTATATGAATTTGTCATCTTCCCGATTTCTCAAGACTGGGTGACGCAGCGCACATTTATGTCCGGTACTTTTATTCTGGCAACGGAGCGTGGCAATATTAATATCGAACGCTCAGGTAATTATTGCGATATTCATCATTTAACTGCGGGCGACAATATTGGCAGTGATGACACTGGTAATATCCTGGATGTTGGTGCAGAGTTTAATTATTGTGCTATAAATCGTTTTAATTTTGCGGCACGAACGGCCGGTATGTAGTATAATCATACTATGAAGAGGTTGTGTTTTTCTAAAAATAATACTAAATCGGGCGTAGCGTCACTCTATGTAGTGCTCTTTTCGTCCTTACTTTTTGGAGTGATTACACTAAGCTTTACGCAGATTATTCTCTCCGAATCAGAGCAAAGCAGCGAAGACGATCTGTCTCAATCTGCCTACGATGCCGCCATGGCTGGCGTCGAAGATGCTAAACGCGCAGTCAATGATTATTACAAGTGTCTTACTAGCGGAACATGCTCGTCAAATATCCAGTCCCTCTTCAGTAATGCAGATATGGCTGATTGTAACAACGGTTTTCCACTTGGTCAAATTCTCTATAATACAGACGAAGAAATCAAAATTCAAGCTGGCGGCAATGGTACCACTGAAACTTATCAGGATCAAGCCTATACTTGTGTTCTAATTCGCGATACTGTGCCGGATTATCGCGGCACGCTCACTTCCGATACCCGTACCAAGGTTATCCCGCTCGGACTCAATAGGGATGATGTAAAATCGAATTTTAATAATGTTCAAAGAATTCGTTTTAGCTGGCATTCGCAGCTCAATCTTGGAACTTCCGGAGAAAATGCCATGAAATTTAGCGGTAGTGGAAAATTGCCGGCCTACGCTAATAGGACTTTACCGCCAACGATTCAGCTTACCTTGATTAAGACTCCAGATACAACACTATCCCTAGATGCGATGCATAGAGAAGATAACGAAAACAATGTAGTTAACAGTACGATGGTTTTGTTGCCCTCCGGCCCTAAGACCGATGCGTCGACTGAAGTAGCAGGTCGAGTCATCGAATGGGGTGAAGTTCTCGACGCTGGCAACGCTTCTTTTGATGCGAAACGTCATGATTATAATGATGAACATTATAATGATAGTGCCGAATATTCCAATCAACCCTTTGAGGTTAAATGTACGACCAAAGAGGAATTTGCTTGCACCGTAGATATCAAAGTTGGCGGAGAGCTTACTAATGGCGACAATCTTATGCTGGTCGCCTCCATCCCGTACGCAGACGCCTATACCGATTTTGCCGCTAGCTTGATTGACGGAAATGGTAACTCTGTCCCACTCAAGGGCGTGCAAGTTAGCGTCGATTCAACTGGACGTACCAATCAGCTTTATCGCCGCGTCGAAGTACGTCTCGATCCTGCTGATTTATATTTCCCGTATCCGCAATACGCACTCGAAATCACAGGACGGAATGGCGCAGATGATATCGAAAAGAATTTCTGGGTGACTGCCAATTGCTGGGCGACCAATCCCGTAACCGGCGGCGGAGGTGCAAACGGTTCCCGGTGTGACAACAACAAAGAGGTTGAATCATCTGGGTCTTGGTTCTTAGCGCCATAGGATTAGCGTGTATTTTCATCAAAGTATGTTATAATGACTATACAATCAGAGAGGAGTTTTATGAAAGAATTATCAAAAGATAGTAAGACTTGGAAGAATCTTGAAGCTGCCTTTGCGGGCGAGTCTCAAGCCGCGATCAAATACCGTTTCTTCGCTTCCAAGGCTAAGAAGGATGGTTTCGAGCAAATTGCTTCAATTTTTAACGAAACTTCCGACAACGAGACTGAGCATGCCGAAATTTGGTTCAAGTATTTGCACGGTGGCTCACTTGCTTCGACTAGCGAAAACCTCGGTGCCGCTGCCGCTGGTGAAAATTACGAGTGGACCGACATGTATAATAATTTTGCCGCCGAAGCGCGCGAAGAAGGCTACGATGAAATCGCTGCTAAATTCGACATGGTTGGCAAGATTGAAAAAGAACATGAGGCTCGCTACGTCAAGCTCAAAGCTAATGTCGACTCCGACATGGTCTTTAAGAGCGACAAAGTCACGGTCTGGAAATGTCGCAAATGTGGCAACATCTACACCGGTGAAGAAGCTCCCGAAGTTTGCCCAGTCTGCGGTCACTCTCAAGCTTACTACGAGCTTCGCGCCGAGAATTATTAAAATCTTCTGATTATAAAGAACAAGCCTCTAGTCTAAACTAGGGGCTTTTGTGACTTTTGCAATTTAATTTGTACTTATGATGCCCTAGATTTTACTTTTGCAAGATGGTCCTTGGCCTTTTTGGTGACTGCGCGACCGCGTGGTGTCCGTTCGATGAGCCCGAGCTGCAGCATGTAAGGCTCATAATAATCTTCGATCGTCGCCGCTTCGTCACCAGTCAAAGCTGCAATTGTGGTCAAACCGACCGGCCGATCGCCGTAATTTTCTAACATCAATTCTAACATGTTGCGATCGGCCGGATCGAGGCCCAGCTCATCGATTTCCATTAGTTCTAGAGCACCGTGAGTTAGCTGGGCATCGATAAAACCGTTACCATGCACTTCCGCATAATCCCGCACTCGCTTCGTCAAACGATTAGCAATACGCGGCGTTAAGCGCGAACGCGTGGCCAGCAGTGCGGTCGCTTCCGGCGCAATTTCTGTCCCCAAAATACTGGCAGTACGACTAATAATCTTCTCGATTTCCAGTATTTTATAATACTCCAAACGATGCAATAACCCAAAACGATCTCTCAGCGGCCCAGCAAGGGAACCAGTCCGTGTCGTTGCCCCCACGACCGTAAATTTTGGTAAATCCAAACGCACCGAACGTGCCGCCGGGCCTTTACCAATCACGATGTCGAGCTTATAATCTTCCATTGCCGAATATAATACTTCTTCTACGGCGCGTCGCAACCGATGAATCTCATCAATAAAAAGCACATCACCAGTTTGTAAATTGGTCAAAATCGAAGCCAAATCTCCCGCTCGCTCAATCGCCGGCCCACTGGTAACGCGCAAATTTGCTCCTAGCTCGTGTGCGATAATATTGGCCATCGTCGTTTTGCCTAATCCTGGCGGCCCATACAACAAAACATGATCCAAAGTCGTACCGTCATCACGTTTCTTCACGGCATCAATTGCCAGCTTGAGATTTTTCTTCAATCTTTCTTGCCCAACATAATCCGCAAAACTCAACGGCCGCAGGGAAACTTCCTCGGCCTGCTCTGATAGATTATTATCACTTAAAGTTGCGTCAATAATGCGCTCTGGCTTCAGTTGTTCGGCTTCTTGATCAGCACTTCTCTGTATTCCCATATTTTCAATTATAACATATGACCAGATAACTCAAGCCTGAAGATAAATGTTAGCTAAACATACATGTGAGAATTTTCCATAACAAAATAACCCCTTGA
>CAZSPU010000003.1:0-57696 GCA_964608555.1 uncultured Candidatus Saccharibacteria bacterium | reverse complement strand
ATCTACTTTTGGTTGCATGGCAGGTAGAATTCTCATATGTTTGTTTACCCTACATGTCTTTTTGAGAAAATTCGTTGACAGATTGTGCGTCATGGCATATAATTATTAGTAGATAATCCCGGGTAGCTCAATGGTGGAGCAAGAAGCTGTTAACTTCGAGGTTGCCGGTTCGAGCCCGGCCCCGGGAGCCAAGTTGTATTTTTTACAGATTTTGAAAAATCAAATAGGCTTTTGAACGGTTCTAACAGAGATGGTAGAACCGTTTTTTGTTTAATTTGTAAGTTAGAAAGTAGGAGGCCTAAAAAGCGTGTCTTTTGTTCCACTTTCAAACTCTTATATAACTCACGAGCGTGCTGAGCCACCCATAACAGAGCAGCTGCGTCCAATTCAAAGGACTTATCATTGGCTGTTAGGTCTAACAGTTGTCGCTCGTATCGCTCTCGCTCACTCTTCAGGTTATCCGCAATTTTGTCGTAAGTATCCACAGTAATACGCCCACATAATCTGTCCTCGTAGAGCGTGCTTTCCTTGGCCGTAATCTTTTTAATGTTTTGACGGACTTCTTCAATAGAATTAACGAAATATTGCTGCGAATTATTACGGCGTTTCGCTAATTCGCTATAAATACGCTCGCAGGTTTCAGCATCTGGCACGAGATGGTCAAAAATATCGTTTAATTGCTCTTCAACTTCTTCTTCGGATACATTCGTGCCAGGGCAATGGCCTTTTGCTCCAGAACACTTCATATAAATATGCCCTTTAGCTGCATACGAGGACATCGAACAACCACAAACGGCACATTTCGCAACTCCATTAAAAGCATAGTGATGCTTAGTATCTTTCTTGCTTTTATTTTCCAATTGCCGACGATTGGCTTCCTGAGCATTTAAGAAATCCATCTTACTAATAATTGGTTCATAGCGATGCATATAGAATCTTCCGTTATAACGCATCTCGCCATAGTAGAATGGGTTTTTAAGAATACCCTCAATTTGGCTACGACCAACTGGCTTACGACGGTCATTATTCGTTGTCAAACCTTCTTTCTTCATAATCTTAGTAATCGAGCGAAAAGTCTCTCCTTCGTTCCGAAGTTCAAAAATACGCTTGATATAGCCGCTCCTTTCAGGGTCGGGGATAATATCTTTAATGCCATCTGGCCTCGTGATATTTAAATAGCCAATCGGGGCTTTTCCAGGCCATTCACCATCGTGGAGCTTTTGCTCGATTTTGCGTTTTACATTATCAGAGATAGCTGCTGAATAGTATTCTCCAAATACCATACCCATACCGAGACGAGTTTTGTCGCAGGCAGGTGAGTTTTTATGAAATATGAGGCCATCAGATGGAAAATGGAGTTCCAATTTGCCATCCTTTACTCTATCCTTCAAAATACGCACTACTTCAGACGATGCATCACGAGTAAAGCGGTCAATTTTATCAAACACTACAATCCCCAGCCCATCTTCATAATGGGCAATTTCATTCACGATTTCTTGAAATTTTCTGCGGTCATCTTTATAAGCAGTTTCGTCAAAACTATAAAGGGTGCTATTAAGACCTAGCTTTTGAGAATATTCGTTCAGTCGCAATACTTGGGCTGGCAGTGCAGAACGCTGGCTCGGGTCAGATACCCTAGCAATCAGCCACGCCTTCTTGTTTGTATAATCATTTTTCTCAGTTAGATTTGCCATAAAATTCCTTTCTTTTAATCGAACATCTTAAGAGCTTGTCGTTAGGTATCTTTATTTAGATTATAGCATATTTACCTAACAAAACATACCATAACTTGATAATACAATGCTATTCTACCTCATATCCACCTCCTCTCGTAGTTTGAGCAATGCCCTCAATTGGCTCCTTGAGGGTTCAGCTAAATAGCTTTTCGCAAGTCTCCCCCACGCATCTTTATGAAAATTATCGTCAATGATAGCACGGAATTTTCTTAAATCTCCTATGTCGTCGGCTACCAATATGAAACCTAATCTAGCAAATACATCTCTCGGTCCTTTATTATTACCATCTGCGAGAATATCTATTAAAAGGTTTTTTGGGCTTCTATCCAGCAATTCTGAATTTGGAACCTTGCTCATAATGTTATCGAGATTTTGCGATAAAATAGCGGTTGCCAGCTTTTGTTTAAAGATATTTTTAAAAGTGAGTGGCACTTTTATGCCTACTTTCTCAAGAGCATCACGAATTTTGTCTTTACCACTTAACCTGATTTCGTATCGCAATACTGACAGATGGTTCTGTTTTTGTTCTTTTTCTAGGGTCTCTAATAAACTAAATTGGCAATAATTAGATGTCTTATCTTTTGCTCTATGCTCTGAGTATTTGGCTTGCTTAAGGTCTGAAATTTTATCATAAAATGCAATATCCTGGGCGTTGGTATGGATGTGGAGAATCTTGCCGCCATTGCGGAAGTCGGTTTTCTGGACATCATAAATTTTGGAAATATCTGCTCTCGCTAAATTACTAATTATGGTTGCTGCTGTTGTTCCATCTGTAAAACAGACATTCTTACAAAAATCTACCTTTCGCACTTCAAAATTGCTAATATCTATCACAAAATCGTGCGGAAATCCTACGCTTCTTAGGCTCCGTTTTAAATCTTTTACAACCGCTTTGTAATCAGATTCTGCTAGTTCTTCAAAATTGTTGCCAAAATGAAGCTTTGGAAGCGATACTTCGATTGCAACTTCATAGCGGTATCCACCTCTAGGTGCTGGGCGTTCAAAATATGTAATATTAGGCTTACAAATGCCGTTGCGACGGTCCTCTATTGTAGGGTTTATTACTCCATATGTAGTCCCGTTTGGGCGAGTCTTGAAAGATTGCCACTTGATACTTTTGACGGGGAGTGGGCCTTCTAACGCCTTTACTAACTTAATAGTGTCAATCATTGGCTTTCTCCGACTTTTTTCTCATTATTTAATGATGCCTTACCGCCAACCAACTTCCCGTGCTCGTCAATAAGATGATTTTGAATTGCCCCCTCAAGCAAAATATCAAATGCTTGGGCTAGGTGGCGAATGTCATCTTCTGTAAAGTCCAGTTTTCGATATTCTACTTGGTGCATAAAGCTAGGATATCACCACTACGGCATATATCTGCTAACTCGTCAAATTAACTTTTTTATCTTTGCCTTATTGTCATATTTGCACACGATTAGGGTGAGAACTGTATGAAAATGTATTTTTTGACATTGAAACTGTATCTTTTCTGTTTTTAAAGCAACAAAAATGTTATGTCCAATATATTTTAGTTGTTTCATCGTTCTTTTAAGAGGTGATAGCTTCTTGGTCTTTTTTAATTTGGCTTTCAATAATTGGTAAATCTACTTCTTTATATAATTTGTCCAAATCGACGCCTTCAATCTCCAGCGTTTTCTTTTTGACGGGCGAACGAAAACGGATATGATTGCCTCGTGTGCCTTTTGGAAAGAAAATCTTTCTGAGCATTGGCGTAATGCCTAAATCGGTTAAAGTTTGTGCGGTCGTTCTGGTTCCACTTGGTCGAAAATCAAATTCAACTTCCGTCTTATTTTCTTTGCCGTCCTGAGCCACCTTAATTTCTTCTAATAGTCTCGATGTATTGGAACCAGAATTTGCGTAGACGCTGGTTAATTTATAAACTCCATTCACCAGCACTTCATCATTCTCCTCGCCCCAAGTTAATGTATATTCACTAAGACTCCTAGCCTTCACACCTTTTATAGCTTCATAAGCTAAATCATACGATGTTTTATAATGCATTTTGCAGGGTTGATTGTTTATATTCTCAACTCTAGCAAGGTATGCCCTTTCTGCAATGTTCGCCAGTTCATCCTCATATTTATGTTTGCCGCCATAAGGATAGGAGGAAGAAGTTCTAGGCTCATCTGCATAACCTTCAAGCCATTCTTCGATATACTCTGCCGTATATGCACCGCCCAACCTTTGTATGATGCTAAAAACACAATCGTTTGGTTCTCCTAGTCCCAACTTGTCGTGCAGCTCAAGGAAATCCCTTCTAAGTAGTATATACGCTCGTTCAAGTTGCTGGCCAACAGCACTACTCCTCGATTCTTTCGTGGAGTGCGTGAAAGCATTTAGCGTCTCCATACCCCTAACGAGGAGATGATAGAGTTCGGCATAGCCTTGTGCTTTTTGACTTTCTGCTTTATCAATCTTACTTGTTGCCATATTTTACAACCCATTATATCACTTTTTGGTATATAATGGTAAGTATGAGTAGCGAAACGAAATCTGATATCTTAACCCTGACGGAAGTGAGCGAGATGCTCCACCTCCATCCCAATACTTTGAGAAACTATGATGCCAATGGCACTTTGAAAGCACTTCGTATGGGGAAAAAACGCACTCGCCGTTATCGCCGGTCTGACATAGAAGCTTTTGTGCAAAAAATGTCCGAAACTAAAGACTAAATTACAGTAATCATAGAGTCCAGCTTGGTGTTCCAGGCTTGTTTTTCTAGCTTTCGGATATAAGTTGCAGGCTGACAGGTATGGAGGACGCATATGCCGCAGGAATCCCTTTCGACCCATTCCACTCGTTTCCTTATAGCGTTATAGTATTTCGGCGTCGGTTTTAGTTCTCTAGGTATTTGATATTTTATCGGTAGCCCCATCCAAAACTGTGGCTGTGGGCGTTTTAAAGGTTCCAGAAGGGGTTTTGCTTCTGTTTTGCGTATGTCATCACGACCACCAAGATTAAACGGCATTTTCGGCCGTTTATAGCCCCTGTATCCACTATGGTATTTGGCAAGTGCTGCGGCATTGTTCCATTGGTGGTTGCTAGCATCCACAACTTTCTTATTAAACTCGGGGTATTTCTCTCGCCATCGCCGAAAAGTATCATCGGAAACGCCCACGCCAAAGCAAGCATCTTTGATTGTTAAACCTTCCAGAATAAAATTCGCCACTTTATCTCCGATTTCGCTTGTGTATTTTGTTGGCCTTCCGTTTTTCTTCATACTCTTATGCTAACATAATTTTTTAGGACTTAATTTGGCTCATTCTAAATGTAGCTGGCAAAAAACGAAAACCAGCCCAGAACCCCTACTTTGCACGCGAAACCCGCAAAAACGCAAAAAACTTAAGTTATTCCACTATCAGAACGGCCAGCGGTTTTCTGAAGCATCTCGAAATAATCACAATATGGTGCAGTCGTTAGTTCTTCCAAAAGATTCCGCAGCTTTGTGCAGTTATAATTTCTTACTTCGTCTATACCGCATAAATCTCCAATCGCTCTGACTTCTTTTTCAAATATCTTAGGATAAAACTGCAAAGACCTAAATCTCTCTTCCATAGACTCAGGCGAGTGCGGTTTTAGGCTAAGGTTTAAATCATACATTATGCCCAGGTAATTAAAATGAGTAAAACAACTCAAATACTCGTAGAAGGAAAAATCTTCAGCACTGTATGCCTCTTTTACTCGCATCGTTGTTTTTACCTCTTCGCCTCTCCGTTTCCCATCATAACGAAAAAGATGAAAATTCTTACCTTCATTTGCAAGTTGTTCGTAAGTTAATCCGCCCAAGCGTTTGGCTTTATCAAGAACTTTCTTATGGCGATATTTGTGCTTCTCTATATTCATACGATTTTTATTTATAAATTCAGTGTCAGCAGATATTTCCATAAGCAAGCGTAAGGTCATATTTATTTGATTTGAGTATACTATTCCCGTTAATTGCTGGAATAGAGCTAAGCTATTTTTGAAAAATATCGCCCACCAATGAGCAAACAAAATGTCAGCATCATTTTTGTCTCCTTGCTTTGCTAAAATAGAACTCACCTCCACGAGAATCGGGACTAAATTTTCTTCCTGCCATTCTTGCAACGATTGCGGCGTTATTGGCTCCATATTTCTATTATACCATCACTATATGCTGAATATTATCAAATACCATTAAATCCTATTGAATCCAAGCAGAACATAATGTATAATCAAAAGCAGAATAAGTGGAGGAGCAAATGGCGAGTATTGAGCCCAATGAGGATTGGATAGATATTGCTGAGGCATCAGACTATCTGAAGGTCAGCATTGATACAATTAGGTCCTGGATTAAAAAAGATTCCAACTTCCCAGCATACAAAGTTGGTCGATTATGGCGGTTTCGAAAAAGTGAGTTAGACGATTGGATTAAGAATGGAGCGACCGATGGACGAAATTAGTTTCATTGACCTATTCGCTGGAATTGGCGGCTTTCATCAAGCCTTTCATAACGAAGGTGGTAAATGCGTTTTCGTTTCTGAATGGGATGAAGCGGCTAGAAAAACTTATAAAGCGAATTACGAAAAAATCTCACCAGAAATCTTTCGAGATGAAGAGCGTTTATTTGCTGGCGATATAACAAAAGTTAAAGCGGAGGATATTCCAGATTTCGACATTTTAACTGGTGGTTTTCCGTGCCAACCGTTTTCTCAAGCAGGCTTAAAAAAGGGCTTCAACGAAGCTCGTGGGACGCTTTTCTTTGATATAGCAAGAATTATTAAAGCTAAGCAGCCTAAAGCCTTCTTCATTGAGAATGTGCGAGGGCTCCTAAACCATAATCACGGTGAAACCTTTGCAACCATAAAGCGTATCATTACGGAAGATTTAGGGTATAGTTTCTTTTATAAAGTAGTGCGAGCTTCTGATTTTGGCGTTCCGCAACATCGTCCAAGGCTATATATGGTAGGATTTCGTGATAAAAACATCGACTTTCATTTTCCTGAGCCAACTGGCCTCAAAATGACTATGAGTGATGTCTTTGAAGGTGAGGTGGACCGTGAAATCGGATTCACACTCCGTGTCGGTGGTCGTGGTTCTGATATTACAGACCGTCGCAACTGGGATGCTTATATGGTCGATGGTAAGGTGCGGCGTTTAACGCCCAAGGAGGGTTTACGGATGCAGGGCTTTCCAGACGATTTCGTATTCCCAGTTTCCAGTGTTCAAGCAATGAAGCAATTAGGCAATTCGGTGGCTGTGCCAGCCATCCAAGCAGTAGCAAAAGAGATAATTAAGGAATTACGAAATGCAAGCAAATAAAGGAGAATGGTCTGAGTTGTATGCGTTATTCGCTATATTTGCAGACCATAAAGTGCCAGCGGCCGATAAAAATCTAAACCCTCTCGGTGATAAATATGAGTTTCTGCAAATCTTAAGAGAGGATATTCCTGGCCAATTAAGAATCTACGACCTTGAGCAAGATGGCGTAATTCTAATATCAGAACAGATTGGCCAGGTTATTAAGACAATTTCGATTGGAAATCTTCCAGAGAAAACAAAAAAGTTGTTCGAGAGAATTAAAGCCGCACACGAACCGTCCTTCGCCATTCCAGAAGTATCAGAACTGATGAACGAGTTTGAGCTAAAAAAGATTAAGGCTAGCCCATATAGCAAATCAGACCTAGTAGCAGTTATTAGGGATAAGATTGCCACCAGACAGCAGTTAGGCTTCTCCATCAAATCGCAAGTGGGCAATCCTGCTACCTTGCTGAACGCCAGCCAACGCACAAATTTTGTCTATAAAGTTGAAGGGTTCAAAGGGGATATTGAAGAAATTAACCGAATCGACAGCAGGAAGAAAATCCAAGAACGGCTAATGCGTATAGAGGAGATGGGTGGAAAGTATGTATTTTCTCATATAGAAAGTGATATTTTTACCGAAAACTTGCAAATTGTAGATACACTATTTCCAGGTATACTTGCTGAGCTACTCCTTCGTTATTACTTTGGTGAAGGTAGCACAGTTCAAGAGCTATCCGATTTAGTCGGTGAAACTAACGGCTACAATCTTAGCAAGAAAATCGTTGTGTATAAAATGAAGGAGTTTCTAAAAATCGTAGCACTTGGTATGGTCCCAAGTAAAGAGTGGAGCACTTATATTTCGGCTCAAGGCGGTTACCTTGTTGTGAGAGAAGATGGCCAGTTGGTCTGCTATCACCTCTATAACCACGATGAGTTCAAGGATTACTTATTTGAAAATACAAAACTCGATACGCCAAGTAGTTCAAGGCACGGTTTTGGCGAAATATATCAAGATAACGGAGAGTATTTCATTAAACTCAATCTGCAAATTCGCTTTATCAAATAATTTTTATACCACTAGCGGTTTCATATTTAGAAAAATATAAAGGTTGGTGCAGATTGAGCACCGTGTCGGTTACGCTATTATAAAAGTCGGGTAGATTAGTTTTGCACTTGTAAAACTACCCCTAGACAAGCTGTTGTCTAGTGCTATTATATAATAATATTCTACTCACCTCCGTTCTCTTTATTAAAAACTTGCATTTCTGCACTAACGATGCTACTATCAGAATAATCTTTAATAGTGTCAGTCGACATATTAAGCCCAATATCATCAACAAATTTTCTCATCCTAGCCATATTGGATGAACCGTATTCTGGAGTATTGGTTAGTAATGTGTCAGTAAGGGGGAGCCATGAGAAAAAAGAAGTTCCGTAAGGGGCTTGTTTTTTGATGTAATTGATTGCAGTTGAGGGTAGAATTGCTTTGGCTGGCGGTTCTTTCGCCGGAGCTAAGTATGATGTCTATTTTCTGATATAGCAGCTTAATTTAAAACCACCAGATTGAGCGCCTGGTGGTTTTTTGGAACGATATAGACACGATTTTAGCGGTTAATTCCTGGAATGGGGAAGCGTAGGGCGAGTTCGCGCACTTCGTTGTGGATGTTGTCGAGCCGATCTTGGAAGTCAGGAAGATGTTCTTCGGATTCGGCTTTAATGCAGATGTCAGCGACTCGTTTCATCCAGGAGGCAAGAGCTTTGATTTCGTCTGAGCCGAGGCCGCGTGTAGTAATGGCTGGAGTACCGAGACGAACGCCAGATGGACGGAAGGCGCCGCCTTTATCGCTAGGAAGGGCATTGGCGTTGAGCGTCAGGCCGACCTGGTCGAGTGCGGTTTCGTAGAATTTGCCATCAATGCCAAAGCTAGCTTGAATATTAACAAGGATGAGGTGGTTTTCGGTGCCATCTCCTTGCAAAATGAAACCATGATTTTTGAGCTCACTAGCCAGGGTCTTGGCATTTTTGATGATTTGGGCGGCATAAGTTTGGAATTCGGGTTGGAGATCTTCCCCGAAGGCAACGGCTTTGGCTGCGATAACATGTTCGAGTGGGCCACCTTGAGTGCCTGGAAAAACAGCGCGATCGATTAAAGTTGGAATATTAGCGAGAGTGTGCTCAGGTTTTTTGAGTGGATTGCTAACGGTACCCCTAGAAAGGATAAGTCCGCCGCGAGGACCTCGCAAGGTTTTGTGCGTAGTACTCGTCATGACTTGGAAGCCGTGGTCGAGTGGATTCGGATGAACATTCCCAGCAATCAAGCCAGCGACGTGGGCCATATCGGCCATGAGAAGAATTTCTTCGTCGGTTTCGGCCTGAACTTGGCGCGCGATGGCAGCGACACGGTCAAAATCAGGAATTTTCATAAAGGCAGAGTATCCGACCAGGATGATTTTGGGGTGATGTTGTTTGGCGAGTTTTTCGAGTTCATCATAATCAATATCGCCGTCTTCGGTCACGCCGTAGCCGATAAAGTTATAGATTTTGGCACTACGTGTGACTGGGGAGCCATGAGTAAGATGGCCGCCAGCGGGTAAAGACATGGCGAGAATCGTATCACCGGGATTACACCAAGCGAAATAAACTGCTTCGTTGGCGTTAGCGCCCGAGTGAGGCTGAACATTGGCATGGTCAGCATGAAAAAGTTGTTTGGCGCGCTCAATGGCAAGAGTTTCGATTTCATCGACGTTTTCGTTGCCGCCGTAGTAGCGTTTGCCTGGGTAGCCTTCACTGTATTTGTTGGTCAAAACTGAACCCATAGCTTTTAAAACATTAGCGGACACATAGTTTTCGCTAGGAATTAACTCGAGCCCCTCGCTTTGGCGCTTTTCTTCGCGTTTAATCCAATCAAATACTTCGTCTTGCTGTTTCATGGCATTTCTCCCGTGTATATTGGATTTATTGTAAACTTTTTCTATGAAAATAATAGTAAAGAATTGATGGAAAAGTTGAGCCTTTGTCGGTGATAAAATAGGGAATTACTACCGTATTGAATGTTAAAACTTTGTGCAAAACTACTGTAAAATTTACAATATTTGCGGATTGTAAATGTTGTAAAAATTACAACGGATGTGTTTGATTTTTGAGTTAAGATATGAGCACTGGCGCTTTTTGCGTTTGTGTGGTAAAATGGTGTGAGTTAAATTAGAAAATAAACTTGTTAGATCAGAAAGGAGTTAGCATGAGTTCGGGAGATGCGACTGGTGGTGCTAAGAGTGGCGTAGATTCAGCGAAAAGTGATGCAGAGAAAGTGATTCGGATTGCTGGCTCGATTACAGTAGATGAGCTGGCGCAGGCGTTAGGTTTATCGGTGACGGCGCTGATTGGAGAATTGTTTAAAAATGGTATTGTGGCGACCATTAATCAACGTCTAGATCTTGAGACGGCGGAAATTATGATTGAAGAGTTGGGCATTAAAAATGTGCGCCTGGAGCGCAAAAATACCGCGACTCAGACAACAGACGGTTTTCGCAAAGAATTAAGTGAGCATGCGACTCCGCGTCCGCCAGTGGTAGCGGTGATGGGACATGTCGATCACGGCAAGACTACGTTGCTAGATACACTTTTACATAAAAAGACCGTCGAGACGGAAGCGGGCGGGATTACTCAGCATATTTCGGCGTACCAGTTGGAGCATGATGGGCGCAAAATTACTTTTTTGGATACTCCGGGGCATGAGGCTTTTGCGGCGATTCGTCAGCACGGGGCGATGCTGACTGATATCGTGGTCATTGTAGTGGCGGCGGATGATGGCGTGAAGCCACAGACGGTTGAGGCAATTAAGTTTGCGCAGGGTGCTAATGCTAAGATTATTGTTGCAATTAACAAGATTGATCGTGAAGGTGTGGATATTCCGCGGACAATGGCAGATTTAGCGACGCATGGTTTGCAGCCTGAAGAGTGGGGTGGTGATATTATGATGATTCCGGTTTCGGCGAAAACTGGTGAGAATCTAGATAAACTCTTGGATGCGATTTTGTTGGTAGCGGATGTCGAAGAGCTGAAGGCGGATGTGGATATTCCGGCCGAAGGTTTGGTGATTGAATCGCACATGGAGACCGGTAAGGGTTCAGTGGTGAATTTATTGATCACTGGTGGTGAGCTGAAGGTCGGTGAATTTATTGCGGCTGGTAATAGTTATGGTAAAATTCGGACGATGTTAGATTTTCAGGGCAAGCCGAAGGGTAAAGCCGGCCCGTCTATGCCGGTCACGGTGACTGGTTTTAAGGAATTGCCAAGTTTTGGTGATCGTTTCCTCGAACACAAAGACGAGAAGAGTGCGCGTCGAGCGGCTTTGATGAATGCACAAGCGGCAATGGACGAAGCAATGTCAGCCAATGTGACCTCTAGCGATTTGTTGCGCATGATGAATTCAGCGGATAATTCTCAAGTTTTTAACGTCATTATCAAAGGCGATGTACTAGGATCGGTTACAAGTGTGGTTGATTCTTTGAAGTTAATTGATACTAAGGGTGAAGTGATTTTAAACGTTGTAGCGACAGGAGTAGGTGACATTACTGAGAATGATGTTTACATGGCGGCGGGGGATGAGCATACGGTGATTTATGGTTTTAATGTGAACGTGCCGACTAATATTTCTAAGTTGGCTGTGCGTGATGGGGTGACGATTCGTAATTATAAAGTGATTTATGAGTTGTTGGATGATGCTAAAAGTGCGATGGAAGATTTGTTGGGTGATGAAGTGGTAGAAACCGAAATGGGTGAAATGAAAGTAATGGGAGTTTTCCGCACAACAAAGACAGAGATTATCACTGGCGGTCAGATGTTGAAGGGTAAGTTAGTGCCGGGAGCGCTTGCGCGATTAAAGCATAGCAAGGAAGTCCTGGGTGAGGCGGAAGTTGATAGCGTGCAGAAGGAACGTATTGATGCTAAAGAGCTTATTGAGAATGAAATTGGTGGTCTAGCACTTAAAACTACCAAAAAGTTGAATTTGCAAGTCGGTGATCGCCTGGAATTCTTTACCAGGGAACGTCGGCGTCGGACTTTGGACTAGGTCTACATAAAAGACCTTGCGGATTTTTGGTCGACACGATATAATAAAAGGAGAATATTTTAGGAATTAGTAAGTAGTCAAAAGGGAGGCGAAATGAATCCTGAAGATAATAATATAAATGGCAGTGGCGATAGCTTTGGGATGGGGCCGATTGACTTCACGTCTAATTCTGATGGTCTTTCGATGTCAGATAGTTTGGCGTCGGCGCAGGATAATTTGACGTCGGCTGGTATGGCGGCAGGCATAGGGAATGGTTCAGATGCAATGAGCTTGGATCAGATTGGCGCTTCGGATTCTTCAGCCTATATGGCTCGGCCTAATGAACCTTTGATTCCGGCGGCTCCGGTGCCTGGTTCGATCGGTAGTGTGATTTCTGGTCCGGCGTTGTCGGATACAAGTAATATGAATGTTACTGATGATAGCGGTTTTGTTAATCCTGCGGCAGCAGCGGCGCCAGCTAGTGCAGATAGCGCGTCGGCCAGTGGTGGTGGCTTTGCGCCAATTGGCACTCCTGCTCCTGCGCCTTCTGCAATGCCGATGAGTGGCATGTCAGCTTCTAGTGCTGCTCCGATTTCTACGAACATGCCACAGTTCCAGGCAGCTCCTTCGAGTCAAGTTGGTAATACGCCGTCAGCTCAAAGTCAACCAAGTGCGCCATATAATCCCTTTAGTACTACTTCTGCGTCGCCCGCTCAGTCAGCGCCGGTGTCAAATACGCCTGGTATTCCTTTTGTTGCACCGAAGACTCCTGAAATCGCGGTCGGTAATATTCCTACGCCAAATAATAATCAGACACCGAAAGTCAATTTGGATGCTAAACAGCCGAGGAAGTCTAGCTCGAATCTTCTGACGATTATTTTAGGCATTTTAGCGGTGGCAATGTTGGCTTTGGCGATTGTATTTGCTGTGTTGTGGTTCGGTACGCAAAATAAGAAAGATACAGTTTATGAAGCTCCTCCTGTTGCGGACGGTGGTCAGCAAGATGCGAAGAATATTGCTGTGACTTGTACCCGAGAAAAGGCAGATCCTATTGATGGTTTGAATGGTTTTGTGAATTTGCGCACGACTGTAAGTTTGAATTTTACAAATGATGTTTTGCAGAATGTTAGTGTCCTGGATAGTTATAGTTTCGCAGATGGTGATTCCGCGAGTGCTGCTGATGCCTATTTCCAGACGCTGGGTGCGACATTTGCTGATTATGCTGCGCAATCTGGAGTGAAGGACTTGGGCATTAAGTATTCTGTGACAGGGAATGTAGTAGATTGGACTGCGACTGCCACGCCAGAACAATTGGTTGATGTAAATTTGAGTGCTTTCCAGATGCCAACTGATGATGCTGGCGCAGTCCTAAAAGATCGTAATCTTATCACTGAGCGTTATACTCAAATGGGATACACTTGTAATCAGTTTGAGAACTAGCTAGATTCTGCTACTCATGCTATAATAATAGGGTGGCGCCATCGTTCAACGGATAGGACATAGACCCTCTAAGTCTACAATGCTGGTTCGATTCCAGCTGGCGTCGCCAAAATATGAGCTTGCTGTTATGCCACTCGACCTATGTCGGGTGGTTTTGAACTTGTATTTTCTGTACAAGTTCAAGTGTAAAATAATAGAGATGTAATGATGAGTTTTTGTGGTTAATTAACGATGAGATGGGGTGTTTTTTGATATTTTGCAGTTTATTATATCCATTATCATTATCCCTACCGTATTAGGCAGCGGAGGGAATGGCCAAAATAGTGAGGATCATCGCCATATGGAGTGATGCCTGACGGATTGAAATAGAGGCTGAAGCTCTCCCGAAACATATTGTCAGTATATGTGCGAGACGACCAATGATAGCCGTCGTTGCCTGACCAATTCATATAACTATCGAAATGAAGGGCGCCACTACGCACGAAGAATATATCCATTACCATTATCCCTACCGTACTAGGCAGCGGAGAGGAAGTGCCCAGTAAATTATATCTTGGTGTGATGAACTAACTGTGAAATCATAAATATCAAGATAAAAGGCTGTTAGCTGTGTACTAGATGCGTTACTTTGTAATGACCAAGCAGAACCATACTGACCAATCCAAGGCATATAGCCAGTATAAGAAATTCCGCTACTACGCACGAAAACCTGCGTTGGTTGCTGTACTACCTTTTATCCATTACCATTATCCCTACCGTACTAGGCAGCGGAGAGGAAAGCTACCCAGACGAGTACTACCAAGTGATGCATTGACATTTGCAGCAGTTAAATACAAACGAAAACTGCTCTGGAATTTGGTATCAGTATTTGCATAAGATGACCAGAAGACGGCATGTGCGCCAGTCCAAGCACCAACTTGTCCACTTGCATTAATCGCATCACTACGCACGAAGCTATTTGACGAGGCGGTAGTAAATCGATGGCGCGAAACGAATAGGAGCAAGAATGCTTTGGGAGTGTTTTTCGAGGCGAATGAGGTTTTTGTTGCCAAAAATCTTTTTGAGTTTGGCGCTACGGAAGTTGGAGACTGATAAGACTTTGTCGATTTGGAATCCGGATTTTTTGAAGATTGCTTCGATGTATTTTGGGTGATAATTATAAAAACCATCACTATTCAAATCTTTGAGATGAGCTGGTTCGAGACTAAAAGGATTAATCGGTGAACCTTTGAACCAATAGCGGAACATTTTGGGTAAGGTTTTCTTGTTAGCAACTTCTATTACTGCGATGCCACCTGGCTTAAGAATGCGATAAAGCTCGTTGGAGACTTTCTGCATATCATCTAAATGATGAGTGACACGAATCATCATGAGAGCATCAAAAGAATTATCAGGGAACGGAATTGAGTAAATATCTCCAGATTTGGTATGAAGTTTATCGCCGTGGATTTCTCTGGCTTGAGCTAATTCGGTTTCAGAGTAGTCGAAAAGAGTGGCGGATTGAGCGCGCGGCAAATATTCGTCGGCAAGACGCCCATAGCCGCCTGCGACGTCGAGGAATTTATCGATTTCTTTGGGTAAGAGGCGACGAATTGCTAGGCGGTCAGCCATGTCTTCGTATTTACGGTCGGCATCTTCCCAGAAGATTTTTTTGTAATCATAACCATTATAATCGGCAATTACATCAGTTTTAGAAGTGTCTTCTGATTGAACGTGTTTCGCAGTTTCGTTTGTCATAACTATCTAATATTGTAGCATACTTCTCTTAACTTCGTATAGTAGGGAAATGTTGTGATTTTGACTTTTTAAGGGTTAGATTATAGCTAAGTTCGATGAGGTTTTTGATAGTTCGGGGCGCGGCTTGTTCGAGGATAATTGTAATCCAGTGATGTTTGTTCATATGATAGGCTGGGCAAATTCCTGGTTCTTGCAAAACAGTTTCTATCAAGTCGGGATCGCATTTAAGATTAATAATCTCAACCGGATCTTTGGGAATGTTGGCTTGCTTAGGTAATTTTAGGACAGCTGGAGAGACGGTCATCAAAAGTGCAAACCATTTTTTATTATCCTGATGGCGAAAGACGGAATAATTCGGGGAATCTTCCCAGGGGTAATCTTGGACAATAGGAGCGAAAGTCTCATGAATGAATTCTTCTACTTCTCTGCGTTGCATATATTCATTATAGGGCATTTTAATGATAAATAGGAACAACATTAATAAGCAAATAAAATGGCAATAAAATGTTTCCGGCGGTTTTAGAAGATAATAGAGATGAATCTGTTGCTAAATTAAGGTTGACGATGACAGAGAAGTTTGGTAAAATGTAGGTGTTGGTCTCTTAGTATAACGGTTAGTACAACGGGTTTTCATCCCGTCAACGCGGGTTCGACTCCCGCAGAGATCACCATGTGGGAATTAGGTGCGTCTTCGGACGCTTTTTTGGTGGGTATATATCTGTAAAGTGGGCTGGTATTGATGGTTCCAAATTTTTTTGTTCTTGTATCAAAACTGAGACCATCTGGGAATACCATTATTTGTATCTTCCGTTTCGTATCTAAATCCGCGTCAATCCACATCTTTTTTATATTGCCCATAAAGTTTAATGCGTAGTCGATTTGCACTTTTTTTACGCTACGTTCATCTTTTAACTGGTTAAGTTCTGCTGACAATTCTAAGATTTCACTATCCACTGCCCTCATAATGCAATCTTTTTCTTTCTCCGCTAGTTTACCGGCATTGTAGTTTCTTAGGGTTTGCAGTCTTTCATCTTCTAGTTTTTCGTATTGGCTATTTAGGGTACGAATCTGTGTATTTGTCGCGTCTAGCTGATTCAAGGCTACACGATTTAGAATTAGCTTATATAACTCAAGAACTTCTTGTTCGGGCTGTATATCTCCAAGAAGTTCCGCGAATAAGTCATTTAGCTCTTCAGCTTTAATAGACGGTATAATGCCTTTACAGCAATCTCTGGTGCAATGGTATCGAGCAGAGTGTCCACCAGCACCCGTTTTAGGTGCCGAATAATAAAAGTTTCGTCCGCAGTTCGGGCATTTTATAAACTTTCCGAGTGGGTATAGCGGGTTATCCTTGTCGGTCTTAATATCGACACGTGTAGTAGGGCTACCGTTAAGCTTCATTTGGATTTTATTAAACGTCTCTGTAGTAATTAGCGCGTCTTGCATATGTTGACCCTCGCAAAACTCGAAGTCAGTATGCTTATTACAAACGTATCCAGCATAAGCAGGTTGGGTTAGCATTCGTTTAATAGCGTCATCATCAAGGGAACCGCCCTTGTTATTTTTTAGCCCTTTGATTTTGGCTAAGCGTTTTAGGTCGGCTTGGTTGCAGTTACTATTGGCATAATGCTCAAGTAATTCTTTGACTAACACGGCTTTTACGCCATCTTTGACTAGGACGCTGCGCTTCTTGCCTTCCGTTGACTTAACTTTAGCAATCGTGTATCCGATGGGTGGGTTTGTCTGCCAATATCCTTTTCTAGCAATAGACTCCATAACGTCTTTAACTATATTGGATTTTGTTTCATTATCGATTTGTGCAACGGCAAGGTTAATTACCTTCATAAGTTCTTCTTGCGACGAACTACCGTTGGCTGATTCTTCTGTAGCAGAGACCACCTCTATGCCTAGACCGCGCATTACGCTGTCAAAGTCGGTATAATAGGCAGCTACGTTTCTTGAGGCGCGTTGATATTTATAGACAATTACATATCCGATTTCACCTCTATGCTGTTGACAGTATTCAATTAGTGACATCATGCCCGGACGCTTCTTGACGGTTTTAGCGGATTTGCCTTCGTCCGAGAACCACTTTTGTATACAGATAGAGCGGCTATTGGCATATTGCTGAATTGTGTGTTTTTGGACTTCGAGACTTTCGCCCTCAATTTGTCTAGGGTCTGATACACGATTGTAAGCAACGGCTATAGGAACACGTTGCTTACTATTGTTGTATTTTTTATCCAGTAAATTTTTTGGGGTCAATATGCCTTCCATAAAATGTTTATCCTTAGACCTATTATATTTTAAGAACCACTTTTTTGCAAGAAGCTATGGGCGGTCTCAGTTAAATATCTTATTAGGTCTGCTATTACTTCGTCTGACATATTTTTGCCTTTGTCTCTTAGTATTTTCTTCGCCTCCTTTACGCTAATTATTAAATTGTTATGCTCGCTTATCGTGGTCATTGCCAAGATGACTCTCCGGGACTATCTGCTGCGAGATGGTAGTCCTTTATGTTCTGTTAACTTCGCAACAGAAACTTCACTCCTTCCTTATTATGAATATCAAAAAATAAATCGGCTAACGACTATGCAGCCGTTTATTCTAATCAAAATAGCATCTGATATGTAGCAAACAAGGTTTTATTATAAATAGTTATTTCACCTTGCTTAGTCTACTGCAATCATTATAAGCTACAATACTGCTTATGTCAAGTGAACGTTGCTGCCGAGGTTTGCTGCCGGTATTGACAGGCGACTACAGTTAAAATATAATAAAAGTAAGCTTTGAATTCAACAATTTGTAGATAAGGTGCAAGGGGTTACTGTCTTGCAGCAAATATAAACTTCTGTATGAAGCATCCGCTCCAGTAAGGTTTATGCCTTATCTGCAGAAGTTGAGTTCAAAGCACCCAATGCGGGTGCTTCACTCAGCTTTAGAAGTTGTGCCCGTACTTGCAAGTAAGGAGCGGTATGGAAAGACAATATGAAAAGAGACCAATCAAGCGACCAACAAAAATAGTCTTGGCTACTTGTATCTGTGGCGTTGCGGTTGTTGTTGGAATTGGGGGCGTTCTGTTTTATAAACATTGGCAGAAACAAGAATACGAGAAACAACGGTATCTCGATATTGCAGAGAAGTTTGTCTTTGATTGTGAGATAGAAGAAGTTCACACAGATGATGCTGAACTTGTGCAACTATTTTGCAAAGAACGCTCCATCTCTGGTACTTTTTCTAATAAACAAGGCGTGAGGTTAACTAGTGACGGCGACGTTGAAGTTGTGGATAATACTTTCACGAAAACCATATCAGCTGAAGTCCCTCAGATTTTCTACAGGGTAGAGGCACTTGACAGGGAGCTTTTGGAACAAGGCATCACGAAAATTGTAGATTTGAAGCTGGAGGATGGCGATACTTCTATAGATAAAACCGTAGAGGTAAGCTATATATTTACAAAGGAAGACGAAATTCTATTAGAAGCCAAACAAGCTGATTTTGTGGCAGCAAAAGAGGAAGCGGCACGACGAGAGCAAGAAGGGCTTCAAAACACGACTGACTATCAGTCATCGCAGATTACTCGACCGAGTGGTAGTAGCTCGACGGGCAGCAATGTTATGTCTTCCGGATTGAAGCTTGAAGTTCTAGGGGTAAGAACTGCTGAAGGCTTTGCTGAGGATTCCGGAGTTGTTGAATTGACGCTCAGAGTTTCGTGCAATCGTGAATATTGTGTGCCCGGTTTTGTTCCGTCTGGAGGAATTTGTCGTGATGCGCCAGACAAGCTGTCGGTGTATGGCAATGATTGTGGTTTATATATTAAGACCGAGGACGGCACATTATATGGACTGGACAAGTATTATGGTATGGAGGGTGTTGTCCCAATACGCTTAATTGGAGTTAGTCCGAATAGTTGGACACTAATGGGCGACGTCGGTTTGATATTTGCTATGCCACAGAACAGCATTGCTGTAATATATACTGCTGGCGGAGAGTCCATAGAAATGTCGCTAAAATGAAACCAAAAGGAGGCATGATGAACGAGAAAGAGGAAGACATAAAACGAATTACAGTGAGAGATAACCAGCAGTTTGGCAAGCGGGTTGTTCGGCTTCTTTTGTGGACAATTGGAGCAGCATGCGTTTCTGGTGCTTCTATCGGCGTCTATGCGCTATTGTCCAATAATAGTCTTCCAGCAACTGAAGTTTCGGCTAAGGGTGTAGATGTAGCCGATTCTTTTGATTTTGATTGTGAAGCCCAAGAGGTTATTGGTGAAGATGATGGCAATGGCGTATTTTGTAGTGAACAGAAAATTACTGGCACGCTTCCGTCCGACGGTGAAGTTGTGCTAAAAGATGCCGACAAGTATGAAATTAACGGGAATAATTTCACTCGTACAATCAGCTATGAATTTCCTCAAGAAACTTACAACGCCGAAACCTTAGACATTGAAACCGTCAAAGCCGGACAGGATGACGAAATCGAGATTACATTGTTGGACGGCGATACTGGCGAGGTGCTAGCAACAAAGACCGTGAAAGTGCACTACAGCATAAGCGATGAAGATGTCGACAAAATTATCCATTATTCCATAACTATCTCCAATATCACCGTTGAACAAATCCAGCAAGTCATAGTACAGAATAATCCTGGGTTAACTGACGAAGATATCGAGGCTATCATTAGAAAACGGAAACAGGAATTAGAGGCGGAAAAAGAGGCGAAGCGTCTTGCCGATTTAGAGAAAGCTAAAGCTGAGGAGGCGAGACTAGCCGAGGAGAGTAAGAAGAGAAATATAGAGAATCAAGTAATTCGTGATAATGGATACTCTGCTTGGCTAGGGATGTTATGTCGTGAATCTGACTATGTTCATCTTAGCCCAGTAATTGACGGGCAAAGGTATGAGCTAAAAATTGGTTGTGCTATGAAAAATAAACCTGATAGCCTCAATGTAGGGTGGCCAAATGGAAGTAGGGATAATTCTGCATACGATATTGTTGATATGAATGTACAAGTTTTATCTGCACCGGTATCAAATATTGTTCCACCAGAAAATCCTAGGCCAACTGGCAATTCATGTAATTACGATTTGGCGTGTGAAGAAAATATTGAGGCATGGGAAGAGTATGATAAAAAAGTATCAGTAGAGTACCAAAATCAGCGGACTTTTATATACAAGCGAATGAAATTGATTCATAGCATGGGGAGCGCGACAATAGAAAACGGCGATTGGGCTTTTCATGTGCCCAAAGGGGCTAGTGATTTTAATATTGCAATCGGTGACGCTACCGTGAGAGTACCATCGTTGCTTGAATGGCCACTTACGTATGAGCGTATTTTGCCATATCTTCCAGACTACTATAAAATCCCTACGGAGTAACCTCTCTAGATTCACACTAGACTAATCCACTAGCCCTAGTTTCTGCTTTTCTTCTAGATAATCCTTACGGTCTGGAACGACTTTGAAGACTAGCTTGGTCTTATCAAAGACACTTTCATCGTTGCCAATTTGCAACTGGTCGCTTCGGTCGAAAATCAAGTTCGCAGCCCTTACATCTCCATTGACCGCTTTGACTAACATAGCGAGAGTGATAGCTTCAATATAGGAACGGTTGCCGTTCTCCCCTAAAAACTGCTTCATATCGTCGTTAATTGGTAAGGTCAAATCGACATCAGCTTCAAGCAGTTTACGAGTAATGCTTCTGATGTTCTTGCTGCCAGTCTTACGCCCATTTTGTCGGCGTGGGTCGTCTTTGCCCGTGAACGGCTGAAGGTTATCGCGAGAAACGTCATTAAAGGGCATTTATTTGTCCTCTGGAGCATTTTCTTCGGTTGGGCTAGCTTCTTTGCATGTTAGAGATAAGACTAGCTTAGCGGCAGCCATATTGCCTTCTAAAGCAGCGTCAATGACCGAGGCTACAACGGTCTCAATATAAGTGTAATTGCTATTGCGAAGAATGTTCATGATGCGTCCGGTTCGTTTCGGCAGATAATACCGGTGATTGACGGTCTTATTGCTTAAACTGTACATCAACCGCTCAAGATTGGGTTTCTCTCTGAATCCCGCTCTTTCACTAATTTGCCCGTCCCATTTATTAAGGGTTTTGTCGTCGCTCACTATGGAATTATTTGCACGAGTGGTAATTTTGTCCATGATTACGTCAGCAAGGACGTCAATTTGTTCGTCATTAAGCTTCAAGTTCATTTTGTGTGTTGTCCATTTCATGGTTATATTAAGTATAATTATAGCAAATTAAGATTATCCGGTTTATGGCGGAGGAATGCTCTTGCAATTTTTTCAGGGTTTGATATAATATTAAGTGTAGTCTGTACATTGTTGATAGTATTCATGATTACAAGGTGGACTTTAATGTTGTTGAATCATATTCGACTTGGCACATTATGCGCTACGTTGATGGACGAACATGCTATCGTGCACTAGGGTTCCACTCCCTATACGTACTGCTTATCGTCTCTGGTAGTTATACTTTAGCTGATTCCAGCTGATTATCTCTAAACAGATTTGGTTCCAGAACGACATTATAAGGGTCACCATAGTATCAGAATTGCTGCCTTCGGGCGCTTTTTTGTTGGCAATAATAGAGAAAAGGGGGCTTAAATCTTCCGTTCTACACTTTTTTGTTTTGAGGTCGATATGGAGACCGTCTGGGAACATCATCTTTTGGAGCGCTTGCTTAGATGCCAAATCAGCGTCCTTCCAGAGCTTTGCTGGCTGAGTCATAAAGTTGCATACATATTCGATTGTCCCCTCACTCAAGGTCTGTTGTTGTTCAAGCTCTATACGTTCCGCGCGTAGCTCTATGCGCTCTTTGTCGGACTCGAGAATCAGCCTGTCTTTCTCTTCCTTGCTAATGTCTCCTTTTACGAGCAGCTGGAGTATTTTTGTTTTTTGTTCATCTAGTTCTGTTTCTGCCTTGCGGTTTGCTTCCAATGCAGTATTAACGCTGCCAAGCTTCTTGACGGCAGTTCGCTTGAGGATTTCTTTGAAGAGTCGCATTGTGCCCTCAGTGGGGCAGATTGTTTGCAGAAAATCATTAAAAGCGTCGTGAATCTCATCAGCTTTTACTGATTGGTAATTGTGAGCGATGGTTTTACCTTTGCGACAATAGTAACGTGGCACGTTCCTGCTAGAGCCGTCCGTTGGAGCGTCTCCGTGAATCAATCTGCCACATTCACAGACAAGAGTACCGTCCAGAGGATAGAGCTCTTTCTTCTTTGGCTTCAAATCTCGTTTATCACCATTCAATATAGTCTGTATTCTGTCGAACGTTTCTTTATCTATAAGACCGTCAAATTTTGCCTTCACAATCTCACCTGGTCCTAGTAGCTTTTCTGATTCAATATAACCAGCATAAACGGGTGAGCGTAGTATGTCATCAAAGCGCCCAAAGGTAATAAGCTTGCCTCCTTTGCCTTTTATGCCCATCGTTAAAGCCATATCATAAGCCTCTGATTCTTTCATGTCCCCCTCAGCGAAACGACGAAAAATCGTGGTGAGTTTTTCACTGATGCTCATTGTTTCGCCTGGCTTAATTGTCGTGTCTGGCACTAAAATCTTCGGGAATTTAACTCGATTTTTACGTCCCTCGCTATCAACGATACTGCCATCGCCCATAGCTACCTTTATCTTATATCCAAGTGGGGGCTGCGTAGTCCAGTACCCTTGTCGGGCTCGTTCGGCCATTGCCTCGTGCACCTTGACTTTTCTAATATCGTTTTCAAATTGCGCCATACCGACAGAGATTAGCTCCATAAACCTCCCCATCGGCGACTCATCAATACCAGTCTCTTTGACTGAACGTATTTTTACGCCATTCTTTTGCAAGATAGCTTTTACTACTCCATAATATGAGTCGGAGTCACGAGATGCCCTGCTCATATCATAAAATACGGCATAATCAATCTCGCCTTTGTGCATTTGTATATAAGCTAGCATTTTAGTGAGCTCTGTCCTATTGGCAGTCTTGGCAGATTCACCCTCTTCTCTAAAGGGTGGTACGACGACATCGCAGTTTAATTCGTTTTCAGCGTATGCTACGCAAGCTTTTTCCTGCACATCCAGCGAAGCTCCATCAACCTGCTCTTTGCTGGATACCCTAACATATACGACGGCTTTTCCTCTGCTCATTATTTTGTTTCTCCTATTTGTATTATATCACCTTCCTGTTTTGTAGAACGGATTATTACCGACTCAAGCAACACCTCTGCGGTTATGCGCATTGAGCAAATGATGCTTAAAATTTGTTCGTCGCTTTGGTGTTCGTATTTCGACTCAAGTAATTTTCTCGCTTCTTTCACGCTAATGATTGGCTTATCTAGCAGGTTATCGAGTGCTTGTTGTGGGCTAGTTTTTGTTTTGGAAAGGCTAGAGTCTTCTTTCGACATCATCAGCATCTCCTGACCGAAAGAGTTGTTATGCTGGCTTACGTCGCCGAAGATGTCGTCAAGATTAGTTGCTCGTTCGGTCAATATGTCGAGCAAGTCTTGTGGTTTTATCGTAGCACGAAAAAGCCGTAGTGTTTTTTCACATTTGGTAAAAGGGCTGGTTTTCTTAGTCTTATGTGAACAAACATCTTAAAATGCAGAGTTCACATCTTACAAAATGACTTGTTTTGTGATATAATAAGAAACGGTAAACTACAATTCAATTTTTACTTAAAGTAGGAAGTTTGCGGCCATTTGCTCGCTCTGCTTTAAGTAAGAGTTGTAGTTTACCAACTAATAGCAAATGGTCGCTTCTTTTGTTTGAACTCTCAAAAGTAGCGCCCAACTAACGGTTGGTAAACTACTATGGCAAACACATCATTAGATAAGGCTAAGAAAGCCAAGGATAATGAGTTTTACACTCGTTATGACGATATTCAAGCAGAGCTAAATCATTACCGAGACCAGTTTCGAGGGAAAGTCGTGTATTGTAATTGCGATGACCCTGCTGAGAGTGCGTTCTCGGATTTTTTTAAGCTAAACTTTGACCATTACGGCCTAAAGAAGCTAATTTGCACTCGCTATGTTAAGTCTGACCTTTTCTCGCAAGCGTGGCTAGACCCAATGCACCGAGTGGGCTACCGCATCGAAATTACAGGCAAAGATAAGTGTGAGAAGATAGACCTAGAGGAAGGCGGTGATTTTCGGAGTGCAGAGTGTATTGAGCTTCTTAAGGAGGCTGACATTGTTTGCACCAATCCTCCGTTTTCGCTTTTTCGTGAGTACATCCAGCAGCTAATACAATACCACAAGAAGTTTCTCGTCATCGGCAACAAGAACGCCATCACTTATAAAGAGGTCTTTCCACTTCTGGCTAATAACGAAGTGTGGCTTGGTTACACTGTGCCAAATAAGTTTGTTAGGCCTGATGGCACTGAGACCACCAATATGTCGGGGCTTTGTCGCTGGTGGACCAACCTCGACACAACTAAACGCCACGAAGATATGATTTTGTATGAAGAGTACACCCCAGAGAAGTTTCCACATTATGACAATTACGATGCTATCGAGGTCAATAAAGTGAAATCTATCCCTAAAGATTATTTTGGCGTGATGGGCGTGCCTATCACATTTCTTGATAGCTACAACCCAGAGCAGTTTGAAATCATTGGGTCTAGTTTATATCTTGCCGAACCGATACAAAATTGCATACCAGCCACCGACACTTATGAAAAGGGAGGGCCTTGTTTTTATCTTACCGATGAAACGAAACACCATCATAAGCGTATGTACCATCGCATAGCAATCAAACGAAAGGAGAACGAGTGAAAACCACTAGGCAGAAAATCACTGTTAGGCAATTGTTTGATGGCTACCAAGACCACGACTGGGATGGCGTTGTTGGTTTTGGTGGCAAGCTTGATATTCGGCCAAAATACCAGCGTGAGTTTATCTATGACGATGAGCGTCAGCGCAAAGTAATCGACACGGTAAGGCACGAACGACCACTGAACATTATGTATTGGGTTGTAAATGATGACCATTTCGACCTTCTCGATGGGCAACAACGCACTCTATCCATTTGTCGATATCTCGACCATAAGTTCGCTATCACAAACCAAAATGGCGAAAAGATGTATTTCGACACTCTCCCAGAAAATGAGCGTGAGCAAATTTTGAACTACCCACTAGAAATCTGTATTTGCGACGGCACAGAAAATGAAATCTATGACTGGTTTCGTACTATCAATATCAATGGGTTAGCTCTCAACGAGCAGGAGATGCTCAATGCTACCTATACAGGTGAATGGCTGACTGATGCGCGCCGACATTTTAGCAAACCAAATTGCGCCGCTTACGGATTAGGCAAGGATTATATGAAAGGCTCAGTCGAGCGTCAGGACTACCTAGCCAAGGTGCTAAAATGGGTTAGTAAAGGCGATGTAAAAGAGTACATGGCGGAACATCGGCGAGACGCTAACGCTGGTGAGCTCTGGCGCTACTTTGAAAATGTTATAGCTTGGATACGGTCGGTGTTCCCCGTCTATCGCTCCGAGATGAAGGGGTTAGATTGGGGTAAGTTCTATGGTGATTTTAAAGGACAGGATTTTGACGCTAGTAGCTTGGAGGAGCAAGTAAAAACCTTGATGGCGGACGATGAAGTCCAGTCAAAGACTGGCATCTACGAGTATGTCCTATATGGTCAAGAAAAATCTCTTAATCTACGGACTTTTGATAATACTACTAAGCGCACGATTTATGAACAGCAGGATGGTCATTGCCCTTATTGCGACCAAGAGCAAGATGGAGAGCATATAGGCGAAAGATATGAGATTGCAGAGATGGAAGCTGACCACATAGTGCCCTGGAGCAAAGGAGGTAAAACCGCTCTAGAAAATTGCCAGATGCTCTGTAAGCGACACAACAATCTCAAATCAAATCACTTGATGTAAAAATAGGAACAAGATGCCAAACAACTCTCCCTTCGACCCATGCTGGCTCTACGAGATGGGCAAAGATACTGCTAAGAACCCTAAACGAGAAGTCAGCAATGGAGCTTTTGCGGTGGTTGTGATTTGTTTCATTATCTCACTTATATTGGTAGGTGGCGTGATTGCTCTCTTTGTTTGGCTTTTCACCTCATAACTTTAGCTCTCGCCAGCTCTTCCCACTTCTCCAAGCTGCATCGATGCAGTATAGGTCTTCCATACGTTTCTCGCTCCACCCACTCTACTTTGTTTGTAGTGGAATTACGATATGGATTACAACAAACCAGTTCACCAAACTCATCTACTGGTGGCTTAGTACGAGTGGGGAGCTGGTTTGTCTTGTTTGCCACATTTACTAAGTTCACACCAAGCCAAACTCCAGAGTGCCTCTCAGACGCATTTAGAGGCGTTTCTAGGGCATTTTCTGTACCAAGACGAGTGTTTGACCGTTTCTCGTTTGTAGCTTGATTTTGGGTGCGTTTTGCTCGCCTCGTGTAGCGTCGGTATTCACTAGTACGAGCAAGCCCTAGGCTGCTCCAATATTGAGCTTCAGTTGCTTCTTGCACTAGCTTAGCAAACTCAGGCTTCTCTCTCCGCCAACGGCAAAACGTGTCTTCGCTTATTCCGACGCCAAAGCAACAATCACGCACAGTTAGTCCATCAGAAAGATACTGACGGATGCGTCTCACGAGTTCTTCGGTGTATTTGGTGGGTCGCGCCATATATGGTTTAATCTTAACACTAAAGAACGGAAGCGTTTTTTGGCAAACCTGAACTCACCAAACGCTAGTACAACCAAGTCCTTGCTTAATCCTCATTTTTATACTTATGTTGTAAATTGGCAAAGAGAGTTTTCCATAGCAAAACCTCGATTGTTTAAGAAAATGTGGGAAAACATAAGCGTTATATAATAATATTTTAATCTCCACAAAGTTGTGGTATAATTGGGGAAATAATAATTCGGAGGTAAAACATGAAAAAACAAGTTTGCGTCTCTTTTGACTACACGAACGATAAGCAATATTACTATATGCTCAAAGCCTGGGATGCTAACGACAATTTTGATTTTTCGTTTGGCGACTGCACTCCAAGCGAGATTCAATCTGAAAGTGTTTCACGCATCAAGGCTGTTCTAACTCAGAAAATTGATGCAGCATCTTGCCTGTTAGTCATTGTTGGCGAGGAGGCTAATAAAACCCATCCCGATAGTGAGGAGATTGGCTACACAAATTGGCAAAACTATGAAATCGCTAAAGCCAAAGAACTCGGAAAACGGCTTGTAGCTGTCAAGGTTTCTAAAGATTACGAGTCACCATCAGAATTGCTTAATTCTAATGCATCATGGGCAATGAGCTTTACGGAGGATGCTATCGTTAAGGCACTCAAAGGTGAATAAAGACAATCTTTATGACCACTATAAGGACTCTTGCGCCAAACGAGAGCTAGCCCAGTCAAACCGAAATAAATTCTTTCTCGCCTCGTTAGTGTGCATAGCGTGCCTCGCTATCTTTGTAATATTGCCAGACCTCATTGTGCAGGTGGTTCTATCATGGCTTCAAGTTGGGGCTGCGACTGATATAAACACTCTCATCTACATCCTCCAGAGCCTCAACTGGGCAATTTTAACCTACACCCTAATAAGATATGTGCAGGCGAGTATTCAAGTTGAGAGGGCTTATATTTATGAAGGTCAGTTGGAAAATGAGCTTGGCATTACTAGAGAGGGGAATAGCTATCTTGATGATTACCCTGTAGCACTCGATTTTATTGATTTCTTTTATAAGAAGATGTACCCGTTGGCCATTATTGCCTGGGCTTTTGTTAAATCAATTTTTGAATGGCAAAGCTTTAATTGCAACACCGTTTCTTGCATCGTCGATTCAGCATTGGCGTTGTTTATCGTTGCACTAATGGTGCTTTATATGGCTTTTCTACATAAAATCGCATCATACTACAATACTAAACAGGGCGACGGTGATAGTTCAAAATAGAGTTCTAGCCAAAAGGTATCTCACCAGACAAACCCCAACTTCGTCAAAAAGCAAATTTAACAAAAGCTAAATCTTTTGGCGGAGCGTGAAATAGGGGACTTAGGGCGGTCATCGAAATATAAGGAGGAGGGGTATTAGTTTAGGATTGACGGGTAAAATCAGCAAAAAAACACCAAAAATAAAAAACATAAAACCAAAAGCATGTTACGATAAGGGGTAGAATGTTGAAGCTCAGCATTGACTGAGTGAAGGCAAAGGCAAATTAACTCCTTCTAGTGATTACGAGAATCTCTATCTCTAGTGTTTGTAGCCTAAGATAGTGAGTCAGTCGTCTGTTCTCATTTCTCCTCTCTCCCCTCCCACTGTTTCATGAGCTCTTGAATGATAAACATCTCCCCAGCCTAGTTCCACAGGCGCAAGGGAGATGTTTTCCTTTATTTTACCTCTTGTTTTGTCGAGCAGTCGTGTTATAATAGGTACAGGGTATGGTGACATATCCAGACCATTGTTAGTTTTGATAGGGGGAGCGATAAGCTATTGGTAACGCAGAGATGATGTGCTTCACTCTGCGACAATCTTTAGCAATTTCGTTCCACATCGATTCAATGAGGGTCACCAGAATGTCAATGATTCTGGGCCGGTAGCTCAGTTGGTTAGAGCACAGGCCTTTTAAGCCTGGTGTCGAGAGTTCGAGCCTCTCCCGGCTCACCATAAATAAAAAGAAGCCTTTCGAGGCTTATTTTTATGGTTTGTTGATACTTTTTATTCTTCTGCCGCTTCGCGTCAGAAATGCCTGCTCATCCTCAGAAATGAAAGTTTACTTTTATTTTGCTCAAATGTTTGCCATTTTTGTCACTTCGTTCTAGAAATAACTGCGTATTCTCGGAAATGATAGCAAAAGCTCTCATTGCTCTCGAATACTTGTTATTTCGTGCGTAGTGATAGCGTCTGGCCAAATGGACATATTAGTACTTGGACGGGCATGGCTGGCATGTTTTGGTCCTCTCGCTCTTATCAGAACGTGAAAGCACGAAATAGTTTTAATCTATATTTTAATTTGGATGTCAATGCATCCAATGGCTACAGCGGTCATTATTGGGCTTATCCTCTCCGCTGCCTAATACGGTAGGGATAATGGTAATGGGCATGGGAGAATAAAGATTATTATTGATTACTATTGAGATAGTACTCTGGATGTGTTACAATGGCGAAAAGGAGTTTTTATGTTGTTTGTTTTAGCGTTGGTTTTGATTCTTTTGGCTATCATTATCCCAGGGATTCGTATTATTAATCAGTATGAGCGCGGTGTAGTTTTGCGTTTGGGGCGATATTCACGTACTCTTGATCCGGGTTTTCGGGTAATTATTCCATATATTGATAAAATGATTAAGGTAGATATCCGAACGACGCCGATGGATATTCCGAAACAGGAAGTTATCACGCGAGATAATGTGACGGTTAATGTTGATGCGGTGGTGTACGCGAGAGTGATTGATGCGCAGAAGGCTGTGCTTGAAACGACGAATTATTCGTATGCGACGAGTACCTTTGCGCAGACTGCCCTGCGGGATATTACAGGTAATTTTGATCTTGACGAAATTTTGAGCAAGCGAGATGAAATTTCGGCTCAAATTAGGGAAATTGTTGATGCGCAAACAGATAATTGGGGGATCGATATTCAGAGCGTGCGGTTGCAGAATATTGAGTTGCCGGCAGATATGAAGCGTGCTATGGCTAAACAAGCCGAAGCGGAGCGTGAGCGCCGGGCTGCAATTATTTCGGCTGAGGGAGAGAAAAGCGCCGCAACGGCGGTTGCAGAAGCGGCCCGTATGCTTGCGCAGACTCCGGGCGGCATTAATATTCGTACTCTCCAAACATTGGAGAAGATTAGTGCTGATCCGTCGCAGAAAACAGTGATTTTGTTGCCGACTGATTTGACTGATCGTAGTCTCAAGAACGTTGCGCATAATAGTTATTAATCAATCGAAAATGGCATTAAATTAATATAGTTGAACTTGTATTTTCTACACAAGTTCAAGTAGAAAATAACAGAGGTGAAGGGATGAGTTTTGGTGGTTAATTAATGTCGATTTGATCGTTTATAAGGTTTAGTTAGGTTAGTTTCGGGAAATGATCGCATTACCATTATCCCTACCGTACTAGACAGCGGAGGGGAAAGCCGAAGAAACGGTCGTTGCCGTTGGACGGGTTGACACCAGAAGCATTGAAGAGGAGGTAGTACGTAACTCGAAAATGCGTAACTGCATACGCATGAGAAGACCAATAGTATGCGTAAGTTCCTGATTCGTGAGCGTAACTAGGGTAGTAAATAAATCCACTACGCACGAAGAAACACTTCTTCCCGTTCCTATCCATTACCATTATCCCTACCGTACTAGGCAGCGGAGAGGAAAGCCCGAGTAACGATAATGACCGTGATCGGGACCAACCGGATAAGCATAAATATCAAGGCCGAGTGCCCATTCAAAATTAGCGCCACTGCCTCCATCAAGGGCCCAATAATTGCTACCAAAGCCTGCATTAATCAAAAAGCCGAGGTCGATTGCTCTTCCACCATGCACGAAGAATCAAGCTTATGTTTTATATGTCTATAGGTCGGTTATTTTTCGATGGCGCGGATGGATTCGGTTGACTTTTGGGCCTGGGCGGAATCTTCACGTAGATCTTGGCAGTCGTAACTGTAAGTGACTGTGTAATCTTTGGGTCCGTATGGCTCAACAGGGAAGTAGCGCAAGGTTGTACTATTGGTATTACAGTTATAATATTGATTGTCGAAGTATTTTTTCATTTCGATTTTGGCGTCATCGTTGTAATGTAATAGCTGGCGGAGGCGCACGGTAGGGTAACCTTGTTCGGTGTAGCTTGCTAAAACTTTGCTGGGATCGGAAGTTTGATTACGGATAGTGTTGGGGTAAAGATATTCGGTGTAGTAATCTTTGGCGAGTTGTTCGAGGGCGTGTTCGGCATCGCGCTCTGGATTGAAAGAAAAATCAATAAGAAGCGCTATACTGATACAGATAGCGCTTATGCTAATCATGCCAATTAGTGTACGTTCTGACCAGGAAAAAGTACGAGAAGTATTTTTGCGTTTGGCCGTGCGAGCGTGCGCGCGTTCATTAAGTGAACGAGTTTTGGCGGTTAGATATTGCTTGGCGGAGCGTGCAGTGGGTTTGGTGGAAGTTTTGCGTCGTGAAGTGGCGGCTGGCACATGTACGGTGGGGCGATTTGAACGACGAGGGCGACTAGTGCTGGCTGCGTGCAAAGCAGAATGATTGGAGCGGTTAGCGGCAGCCTTTTGACGCTGAATAACGCGAGCATAGTTAGCTGACATCGGTGGACGACCATAAATAGACATGGTGCGTTCTGTCAAGTCTTGAGCAGCTTTTTTTGCGGCACGGTGATCTTTTAGTGTTTTGCTAACCATAAGTAATATAATTATATCACACGATTTTTGGATATTTATAAAATCATGATTATAATGGTTTTTGTTTTGAGATTGATACTTTTACTGGGAGGAGATTTGTGCTAGAATAGAATAATGAGTGAAATATTTAAACGTACTAAAACTTTGGCTACGATTGGGCCAGCTACTGATAGCGAAGAAATGATTGATAAGCTGATTGAGGTGGGTTTGGATAACTGTCGTCTGAATTTTTCTCATGGTAGCTACGAAAAAATGGATGAATTTATCAGTTGGATTCGCAAGGCTGCGCAGAAATACGGTCGTCATGTTTCGATTGTTCAGGATTTGCAGGGTCCGAAGATTCGTTTGGGTGATATCAAGGATAATTATCTAGAAATTAACGAAGGCGATGATCTAATTTTGGATTACGCATTGAAGGAGCATGATGGTGGTTTGACTTTGCCAGTGCAGTATAACTTGGCGGAAAAGGTCAAAGTTGGGGAGCCAGTTTACATCTTTGATGGTAAAATTCGCACTCACGTTCAGGAAATTGTTTCTGATACAGCGATTCGTTTGACGGCTGAGAATAAAGGTTTCGTCAATAGCCATAAAGGTTTGAATTTGCCGGATACGGATTTTGGTGGTGACATTTTGACCGAAAAAGATTTGCGTGATATTGACTATGGCGTAACGAAAGACTTTGATTATGTCGCTTTGTCGTTCATTCAGAGTGCCGAAGATATTATTAAACTACGCGAGTTGTTGGAATCTAAGGGTTCGAAGGCGAAGATTATTGCTAAGATTGAGACTAAGGGTGCGGTCGAAAGTGACGAGCATCTAGAGAAGATTGTTGAAGCGACTGATGCGATTATGGTGGCGCGCGGTGATATGGCTTATGAGGTTGGCGCGGAGATTGTGCCGGTGGTCCAACGCAAGTTGATCAAACTCTGCCGCAAGCATGCAAAGATTTGTATCGTGGCTACTCAGACAATGGCTTCGATGGTAGAAAGCCCGGTACCTACTCGTGCCGAAGTGAGCGATGTGGCCAATGCAGTGATTCAAGGCGCAGATGTCGTAATGACATCAGAAGAGACCGCGATGGGTAAATACCCTGTCGAGACGATTAAAGAGATTAAGAATATCATTGCCTATGTGCAAGATCATGTGGAGACAGCTCCGTTATGTCAGGAGCCACAGAGTGATAATCCAGATTATGACGCTTTGGCGGACTCCGCAGTGCGTTTGGCAGAGCAACTAGAGGCAGATGCAATTATTTGTCAATCAGCTTCGGGGGCGAGTGCTCGGGCTACGGCTGCACAGCGCCCACGCATGCCGATCTATACGGTTACTTCGAGTGAGCGTACAGCTAACCAGTTGTCTTTGGTTTATGGTTGCCAGGCGTATGTGCGTGAATATTCGCCAGAATTTGGTTTTGAACTGGCACAAGAATTAGTCAAGGATGGTGTCATCAAGACCAGTGGTGAGCGTGATTATGCGAATGTGGTGATCATTTCTGGCGAACGTGGTACTGGCGTCGATACAATCAAGATTCGTCGTATCTAGCGTTAAGTGTAAGATTTGCAAATCATCGTTTGTTTAAAAAGTTTTCGACATATATGCCGAAAACTTTTTGTTTCTAGGCTTGCTGGTGGTTTTTGAGGTTTACTACAATTTTCGCATTGAATAATTTGTAATTTGCGTTTTTAGCGTAGGTTTTTATGTGTTTATGTTATATTTTGTTGTATTTTGTTGTATTTTAGGTTTTGTGTGCGAGAAGCCCCATTACTGAAAATACAATGTCAAAACTTTACATTTATGCTTGGAGTTATTTTTAACATATACTTACAGACGAAATGTCTGTAAGTATATAATCTACATGTTTATGTTTGTAGTTAGTAGAAGAGATGTGATATAATGTTGCATCGTCTTTATACTATCTTCATATCATTTGTACACCAACTTTTTATATAAACTTATGTTTGTGTTTTTGAAAGAAATGGTGTTAGTCTCTATAACATAGGGCAAATTGGGCGTAGGTATTTGAACAAAATATCATAGGCTGGGTACTTTACCAAAGATCGAGGTGGGGAGGAAGGAGGTTATCACTATGGGCTTGAGTTTTACTGTAGGTCCTTTAGTTTTTTCTGTTGAACTATTCTGGTTCGGCATAAAAATTAGCGTCACTTCAAAGAAGCGGCGCTAAAAACTAACCATTCTTACTCTATCAAAACTTTTTAATCTGGTCAAGTCTATTTTGCTCTATTTTATCATAAAGTACTCTTATTTGTATTAATAGCTTAGCAACTAAACAAGCCATTCCATTACCATTATCTCTACCGTACTAGGCAGCGGAGAGGAAAACCGACGTAACGATTGTTATTGTAAGACGAGCCGACATCTGTAGCATAAAAGCTGAGATTGAAACCTTCCTGAAATCTGGCGTTAGCGTTGCTACGCAAGGGCCAATAGTAACTGTTGATGCCAGAGACGTTCGTACGACCACTGTAATAAATGTCACCATTACGCACGAAGAATATTATCTTTTGTGTAATTTGGGCATATTGCACCAATCTCTATATCATTCTCAGATTACGCTTAAGTCTCTTGTCATCTAAAGATTCCAACCCGGCTCAGCCGTAAAATTAATCTTACGAATGATATAGAGATTGATAAACCATCCATTACCATTATCCCTACCGTACTAGGCAGCGGAGAGGAATACCCCAGAAACGATTATTTTCAGCAAATGAGAGAACGGTTGGATTGTTAAAACCGAGGGTGTATCCAATTTGAAAATCTACGCCATTATATGTGCTAGACATCCAGTTGTATCCGTCGAGGCCAGATATCCGATTATAAGCATTCCAGTGAATGTAGCCACTACGCACGAAGAATAATTCCTACCGTTTTTAATCATTACCATTATCTCTACCGTACTAGGCAGCGGAGAGAAAAGCCGTAGAAACGCCAACTGTTATTTAGAAAACTAAGCGTAAGTACTTCAGCGTTCAAATTCAATGAATTTTGGTCAGCTGTCCTTAGGCTGGATCGTGACGACCAGTATGTGTTACGAGAGCCGCCATCCCATATATTACCTCGTTCTTTTGCAAAGCCACTACGCACGAACCGGATTGAGCGGAGTGCATATGCAATTGAGAAGTTGTGATATGATTAGAGAAAGGAGGAAAATGTTTCAGAAGAAGACAATTCATGATGTAGATTTGGATGAGCAAGTTGTGTTGGTGCGGGTGGATTATAACGTGCCGCTTGAACAACTTGATGATGGCAGCTGGCAGGTGGCGAGTGATTTTCGGGTGCGAGCAAGTTTGCCAACGATCCAATATTTGCGGGAGCATGGAGCGCAAAAGATTATTCTAATGTCGCATCTTGGGCGTCCGAAAGGTCGAGACGAGAGTTTGTCGTTGCGGCCGGTGGCGGAAGTGTTGGCTGGGCTTTTGCCGGGGGTAGCGGTGGATTTTGTGGATCAAGTGACCGGCGAAGAAGTCCGTAAAGCGGTGGCGGAATTACCGGAAAAGGGAATTTTGTTACTAGAAAATTTGCGTTTTGAGCCGGGGGAAAAGGCGAATTCGGCGGAATTAGCTCAGGCAATCATTGCGGATACCGGCGCGACGCTGTTCGTGCAAGAAGGTTTTGGTGCCACTCATCGCGCTCATGCTTCGACAGAAGCGATTACGCATTTTTTGCCAGCGGTAGCGGGTTTGTTAGTAGAAAATGAGACAAAGCATTTGTTGGAAGCGCTGAATAATCCCGAGCATCCTTTCGTGGTCATGATTGGTGGGGCGAAAGTTGAAGATAAGCAGCCGCTCATTGATAAATTTTTGCCAATGGCTGATCAAATTTTGGTGGGCGGTAAGATTGCGGCGGATGGTTATCAGGCGACTGATCCCAAAATTTACGTTGCCGAGGATTTTGATGAGGATGGAGAAGGTAATAAACTTGATATTGGTCCGGTGGCGACCGGGAAGTTTATGGAGGCGTTGCGCGATGCGAAAACGGTTTTGTGGAATGGGGTTTTTGGCAAAGTTGAAGATCCGATGTTTGCTACTAGTTCAGAGATGATTGCAAAATATTTGGGCGAAAATCCTACCATTACGACAATTATTTGTGGCGGAGATACAGCGGGGTTTGTGCGTAAGTTGTTAGAACAAAATGCCGATTTGCAGTATGCGTTGGTTTCGACTGGCGGCGGAGCGGCTTTGGAATTGTTGAGTGGCGGAGAAATGCCCGGAATTAAGGCTTTACAGGATCGCTAAAAGTGCTAGAGGATAAGACTTTGCAAGATTGCTAAATTTTGTCAGGAATCAAGAGTTTGCAAGATCGATAAAATTGCTGGAGATTAAGGTTTTGCGGGGTTATCAGATTTGCAGAGATCAAGGGCTTTGCAGGCTCTCTAAAGTTACTAGGCATCAAGGCTTTTCAGGATCGCTAAAACTATTAGAGATTAAGGTCTTGCGGAATCACTAAGACAGAGAAGGAACAGAGGTACAGTTGTGGAAAAGTTTAGAAATGAAATGAAAAAAGCTTTAAAAAATCGTTGACACAAACATACTGCTTATATATAATAGAAATATCAAAGGTCACAGATAAATACATTAAATCAAAATATAAAAGGAGACAATTATGTCTAAATTGACAAAAACTATCGCTGCTTTGAGCGTTGTTGCTGGTCTTGGCGTTGCTGCTTTGCCACTTAGCTCTTACGCTGCTGATGTTGATGTTTACGCAACAGTTAAGGATAGCCTTTCTGTTTCTACTACTAACGCTGTTGTTCGCATTGCTGATGTTGTTCCTGGTGGTGCTATCGCTACTGGTTCGACAACTATCAATGTTTCCGGTTCGTCTGTATCTGGTTACAAGCTCCAAATCCAAGGTAAGGATGGTAACACTGATTTGACCGAATGGAATGAGGCTCTTGATGCTCCTGCGGTCAATCCTGCGAAAATTGCTACTGGTGATTTGAATGGTGCTACTTCAGCTTGGGGTTATCGCATCGGTGAGGGTACAGCCTGGGCTCAAATTCCAACTACTGCGACTGATATTGCTGGTGCTACCAGCGCTGCTGCTCCAAAGCCAGATTCTTTTGATATCACCTTTGGTGTTAAGGCTGCTGGCGGACAGAAGGCTGCTACCTACAAGGGTGGTGTTACCATTACTGCCGTTGCAAATAGCTAATTAGATTTTAGTTATTAAAGAGTCGCTCCTTGCTGGGGCGACTTTTTTTGCAAGAGTGAACTATAGATTTCACTCTTGTTTTTTTATCTCAAGACGATTATAATGGAAGAATAAATCAAGGAGGTAAAGTGAAAGTCTTAGGACGTATAAGGAATGTTTTGGGCGCGCTGTTACTAGTTGTGGCGTCTAGTTTTATTGGAATACCAGTTTTTGCGGATGAGTCTGAGGAGCGTCCAGATTATCGCATCCAGATTTCGCCGGTCGATTTTGATCTTGAGCTGAAGTCTGGCACGTCGGAGACGAAGACTTTTGAAGTTCAGAACACTGGTTCGAAAAAGTTTAAATATGAGCTTGAGGTTGCGCCATATAGCGTTTCTGGCGATGATTATAATCCTGACTATGAGAGCGAAAGCCAGCATACTCAAATCAAAGATTGGATTAAGCTTTCTGAGTACGAAGGTGAGGTCGAGCCAGAAACAGTTGATGAGATCTCGGTGTCGATCAACGTGCCGAAAGATGCGGCTGGTGGTGGTCAGTATGCGGTTATTTTGGCAAAAATTGTCAACGAAGATACAGGTACCGGGTCTGGTGTTGCGGTTGATGCTCGGGTTGGTTTGAAGGTGTACGCAGATATTAATGGTACCGTGCGCCAGGGTGCTAGCATCGAGAGCAATAAGATTGCAACTTTTCTGTTTAAGCCACCAATTACAGCCGACTCCATTGTGAAGAATACCGGTAATACTCACGTCAAGGCGACTTATACATTACAGGTCTATCCAATGTTTGGCGACGAAGAAGTCTATACCAACGAAGAAAAGCCACTCGAATTGACGATTTTGCCAGGTACGCAGCGTCTTAACACAATGAATTGGGATGGTGCGCCACAACTTGGTATCTTCCGCGTTAAACAAACTGTGAAGATTTTAGATCAGGTATCAGAGGTTCAGAAGACGGTAATCCTTTGCCCGATTTGGTTCTTGTTTATTATCATTCTAATCATTATCTGTTTGATTGTCTGGATTGTCACTCGTATCCGTGGCCGTAATAAGGAGTAAGAAGAAGGAGTTTTTGAGATGAAAAATAAGCTTATACAACTTTTAACGTTGGCGATGGCGGTTTTGAGCGTGGGGGCGCTCACTACCGTGCCTGCCTATGCAGAGGAAGAAGAAGATTCGAACGCGAATTCTTTGCGTGTGTCTCCGAGTGGCACAAGGTTGTCGTTGGTGCCGGGCGATTTGTTAGTCGATGAAGTTCCAGGTTGTGTTTCGAGTGTAAGCGATAGTTGTAGCGTAGAAGTACAGAATACTGGCAAGAAGCCTTTTAAGTATAAAGTATATTTTTCACCTTATGTAGTGAGCGGTTCTGATAATAAGCTCAGTTTTGCAGAAGAAGATAGCACTTCGCATACGCAGATTTCGCGTTGGTTGAAAGTTAAGGATTCTTCTGGTAATTATGTAAAAGAAGCCACTTTTTCTATTAATCCAGGTGAGACTCAGACGGTTAAATATCAGGTAGAAATTCCGGATGATATTCCTGGTGGTTCACAGTATGCAGTACTGTGGGCGCAGATCGTCAGTGATGATATTGGCAGTAGCGGTATTCAGACCGTTGGTCAAGTTGGTTCTGTAATTTCTGGTTCGTCTGCTACGGGTACAGTACGTTCTGCTGAGATCAGCGATGTTGAGATGACACGTTTCACGTTTGGTGGTAGCTTGCACGCTGGTGCAAAAGTCCGTAATACTGGTAATGATGATTTCTCGATTGATTATACTTACGTAGTTAATAATTTCTTTGGTGGTGAGCGTTATCGTGATCAACAATCTTTGGCAGCTTACCCAGAAACTGATTATGAAATTAACGTCAATTGGGAAGAGCCGCCTTTGTTAGGTATTTTCCACGTTGAGTTTAAAGTTACAGCGGCAGGTGAAGAAGCGACGAAGACTGGTCTTGTGATTATTATGCCAATTTTCGTACTGGTTTTGATGATTTTATTGTTGACTATCGTAATTGTTTGGATTATAATCATAATCAGAAAGCGCAAAGAGCGCAAAGCCCGTAAATTAGTCTAGCGCTGGATTATATTTACGAGTAAGCCGTAGTATTAGCTAGCTGGGACAGTTAGGTAATACTCTGCGAGACGGCCGCCTTCGCGAGTTCAAACAAAAATGTAAAAGAAAGAGTGTGAATATGATTAAGCGTAAAAAGCAACTTTTAGGTGCGTTTGGTTTAGGAACCGCTTTGGTGGCGTTGGCTTTCGCTTGTATTTTACCGTCGCAAATCGACTCGGCGCACGCTGAGGAAGTCGATATTAATGTTACGGTGCAGGGGCCTGGCTCGAAGGTAACGATTATTACGCCTGCTGATGAGTCGGTGGTGGCTCGTAGTACACTTGATGTAACTACGGAATACACCAAGATTCAGAGCTTGGACCATACCCTAGTATGTAAAAAGGATGGTGCTGAGGTGGTCAATACTGTAATTGATCATTATACTCCAGATTCATCGGCAACGAGTGGTCGTCGTTCCTTCAGTAAGTCTTTGGAAGAGTACAATCTCGGTAATGAAGCGGATTGTACTTTGCGAGCTAAGGCTGTGAGTGCAGAGGGCGGAGATTTGGAAGATGTAGTCACTTTCCGTTACCGTAGTCTCAAAGTAGTAATGAACGACAAGGTAAATGATGCAGGTAATCCGTCTGCTACCATTACGATTCGTGATGATGTCACTTTGATCGTGGCGCAGGTCTACGATGCACAGGGTAAACCGGTCTTTACCAAGGGTGGAGCTGATGCTGCTCTGAGTATTCCAAACACCATGTTTGATGCGGAAAAGGGTCAATATGTTTTGACTTTGCCGATGGCAGAGCATGATGCTAAGGCTGGTAACTACACTTTAGTCGTGCGTGCCTACAACAAGGAAGGTAAGAATGTTTCGACTAATACCGTGCATTTCAACTATGTGCCGAAGGGCTCAGGTCCGGTAGATCCAGACGATCCAAATCGTCCGGTCGACCCTGATGATCCTTCTAAGCCTTCGGATCCATCGAATCCTTCAAATCCGGACAAGCCTGGCAATGTTCCAGAAGTTCCAGGGACAGGTTCGATTCTCGGAGACATGAACATCGCGAAGTTTGATTATATCTTGACTGGGCTGGTTGCCTTCGGAGCAGTAGCTGCGTTCGCCGCTTACCTAATGGTGAGAGCTCGTCGTCGCGAGAAATAGCTGAGAGTTGCTATAAGTACAGAAAACCGTCAGTTTGGCGGTTTTTCTGTCTTCACAGATGAATTAAAATATGCTAATATAGATGTATAAGGGCGGTTAGCTCAGTTGGCTAGAGCGCGTCTTTGACGTAGACGAGGTCAGAGGTTCGAATCCTCTATCGCCCACCAGGCAGAAAAGACTATTTAGTCTTTTTTTGACTGGTGAAAGGCAGGCTTACGAATCAGGATAAGCTTATCATACAGATGTGGCTGTAGCCGAAAAGGAAACTTATTTAATTTTAGATGCTACGACTGAGAATGAAGTAATTCGGTAAGTAATTATTTGAATCCGTTCGTCACATGAATAGTAAGAGGCCTTAGGGTCTTTTTTTGATGTCTAGTTTGACTAATTTAAATATATAATTATATGGCTTAATTATCTACCCTCTACTGATTTTTATCCTGGTTATGCTGTACTTAGGAATGAAATCGAGATTGTGTTATTTCATAATACGCGTGATAGAAAAGGTGATTTCTTAATACGTCGAGATAAAACCGATGTGGCGCTATTTCATAATTTGCACTCGTATTGATAACTCTTAGTGAAGTTAATTGGTAAAACTGAAGTGGCGTTATTTTATAATTTGAATCTTTATTTCCGGTGAAAGTCTAGATTTGTAGTAAGTCTTGCAGAAAATGAGGAAAATGATTATGAAATACAATCATCCGAGGCGGATGTTTCTCTTTTTTATTATTCTTATGTTATAATGTAGAAAAGGAGTAAAGATGCAAGTTGATGATGATTTTTTGGAGGAAGTTGGTCTAGGTGAGATGCCGGCGGACGAGAAGGCCGCGTTCAAGCAACATGCAGAGGAAGAGCTGCAGCTGCGCGTTGGTCAAAGCATTAGCAATGTTTTGTCAGAGCAGCAGTTGGCGGAGTTTGAACAAATCAATGACGACGAAGGAGTGGCTGATTGGCTACAAGAAAATGCTCCGCACTATCGCGAGATGGTTTTGGAAGTTTTTAAGGCTTTCAAAAACGAAATCATTGCTGAACAAGCGAAAATTCTTGGTTATTAGTATTCGTTTAGCGCTTTTTGCCATACCCATTGATGAAGGAAATTGCATCCATGGGTTTTTTGCCTTCGGGCTGGAGTTGTTCGACGACAACGAAATTGCGATCTGCGCATTTAATCATGAGCGGTGAGGATGATTTGCCGTCGAGACCAGCAGCTTCGCAGAGGATATCTGTCACGCGAAGAACGCGCGCTTTTAGAATAATACAGGTTTTGTTAAAAAAGACGTATTTGGGTTTGGGAAAGTTCTGATAAGCGACAATTTGACGCAAAATTTCGGAGGCGGTATGTTTGCTAGGGTCCAGCATAGACATAGATTTGTCGAGTTTGTTTGTGAAGGTTGCGGCGGCATTGTCTTGCGGAAGTGGTTTGAAGTTGCGGAGATTGGATAAGTTTTCGACAATCCAAGTCGCTCCGGCCGTGGCGAGGCTTTGATAAATGATATTTTTGTCGAGCGGAAGGTTGCTTAAAGTGGCCTGATGATAAATTGGACCGGCATCCATGGCTTTGACGAGTTTCATGATGGAATAAGAAAAATCTTTGTCGCCGGCAAGAATTGCGGATTCGATCGGGGAAGCGCCGCGATATTTCGGCAGGAGGGAAGGATGCAGATTGATGATGCCTTCGGGTTCGAAAAGTTTGAGAAAATCAGGTTTAATAATAATGCCAAAAGAAGCAAGAATGCCAAAAGCGTCGGGATGTTGCTGTTTGAGTTTTGCGGCTTGGTCGAGATCGGCGACGGTGCGCGCATGCAGAAGGATTTCGGTGTGGTCCTTGAGCACGTCTAAGGTATAATCAGCTAGAGGTCCGTTGCCAAAAAAAATAATTTGGGGCTTAGTCATCAGGGAACAACTCCGAATTATCGGCAATTTCGGATTGATAATCGGCGACAGGCTGCAAATCGCCCTTGTCGTCCATGCGGAAGAAAGCGTCTTTTTGATCGCGAATTAAGTCGATAAATAACAGGCCGTCAAGATGGTCGATTTCGTGCATGAGCGTGCGCGCTAAGAAGCCGTCGGCTTTGAGACGGACTTCGTGACCATCTTCGAGCATGGCTTTAATTTTGACTTTGTTGGGCCGACCAACTAAGCCATAAATACTTGGCACCGACAAACAGCCTTCGTAATCTTGGACGGTTTTGCCTTCGGTGCGAATGATTTCTGGGTTGATGAGCGCCGTAAAGGCCTTGTTGTTTTTGTCGTTGAGATCGTCTCGCACGATAATGATGCGCTGATTGACCCCAAGCTGAGGCGCAGCCATAGCGGCAGAAATTTCGTAAGGATGTTCGTTTTCCCAATCGAGAGAAGCTTGAACCATGTCAGAAATAATATCTTGAGTCTCTTCGGTAATCTCGCGAACTTTCGCGGATTTTTGGCGCAATCGTGGATCTGGTGTAGTAATTATCTTTCTCATTTACATTCTATATTATAGCATACAGATTCAAAAAGTAAAATTATGAGCTCCCACAGATGTAATAAGAGGTTGATTTGACAAAATGCTTATGGTGTGCTATGATGAAAATATCATGCGAGTTAGACTCGCGCGGGTTTTTGATTGTGAGAATCAAGAATTTCTAAAGTTTGGTGGGTAACATCAATCTCTATATCATTTTCAGATTATGGTAAGCAAGGGTAGGTATAGCTTTTTGGAGATGCGCCATCGCTTGCTCCGCTCTCTCGCCTTGGGTGTCGTCTCGGAAGAGAAAGTTTTACTTTCTCTTCTCTCGTCTCCTACAAGGTTCACAATAGCCCGTCGTTACGGGTATTGTGCGCTACTTCTCGTCGTAACTCCGAATCATCTCCAAAAAGTATACCTACCTTCAGATTCATCTATTATTTTTGCGATCGGTATTCATTATCATTATCCCTACCGTACTAGGCAGCGGAGAGGAAAACCGTCCACTTTTTGATCGTCATGAATTGGCTCAACGTCAGGATTGCTAAAACGCAAATCAAATGCCCTAAGGCCATTTTCCATAGAAATACGTAATGTCCAATTAAGGCCAAATAACCCAGCATTAGCAATATTACCGTTTGAATGCATTGCATCACTACGCACGAAGTATTTTCATTGCCATTATCCCTACCGTACTAGGCAGCGGAGAGGAAATGCATGATAATGATTATTGGCATCAATTGGATTAGTCTCTGAATTGTTGAAAATTAAATTAAAACTACTATAAAAACTACCATCCAGCCAAGCATATGACGACCAGAAATAGACTATTTGCCCGGCTCTGCCATCAATTTGACTGGAGCTAGCGGTACCACTACGCATGAAGAATATATCCATTACCATTATCCCTACCGTACTAGGCAGCGGAGAGACATGCCCCAAAAATAATGGTCATCGTAGGATGGGTTGGTATCAGAATTACCAAAACCCATGTTGAAACTGCGCTGTAAACTAATGTTAATGTAAGTACGGGATGACCAGAGATGACCCCACACTCCCGTTCCGTCAACCAATAGCCCGGTTTCATGAATATTATCACTACGCACGAAGAATATCCATTACCATTACCCCTACCGTACTAGGCAGCGAAGAGGTATACCCCAGAAACGAGTATTGTAACCAAGCTGAAAAACGTTAATAGAGTCAAAATTAAGATCAAAAGCATCCTGCCGACTATAGATATGGGCGCGTGCCATCCATGCATAACCCAATGTACCAACATAAAGGGAATGAGCTTGCGCTGACATTTCGCCACTACGCGCGAAATGACAGGAGAATATCCATTACCATTATCCCTACCGTACTAGGCAGCGGAGAGGAAAGCCCCAATAACGGTCGCTATTATAGAATGGGTCTGTGTTTGAGGTAGAGAAATATAGCTTAAAACTAAGCTTAGGGTCGCCGTTGGTGTATGCGCGCGATGACCATAAATTAGCAAATGTTCCAGGACTACTAATTCGACCAGCATAATGCGCAGCATCACTACGCACGAAGAATAAGACTTATGACCCGTACGAATTTTTCTCCACATCCATTACCATTATCCCTACCGTACTAGGCAGCGGAGAGGCATGCCACACCAGCGATGATAGACGAAGAACGGGTAAACATTTGGAGACGTATTGAAGGCGAGAATGAAGACGTGCTGAAAAATCGTATCAGAGTTTGAACGAAGAGACCAGTAGATTGCACTAGCACCCGTGCTGGCACTAACGCTCCCATCGTCGCCAATTGCATCACTACGCACGAACTTTAATAGTATTTTAATAAATGGGTGGTACAATGCAAATATGCGGATATTGATAGTTGAAGATGAGTTTATTCTGGCGGATATTATCGCGAGTCGTTTGCGGAAAGATAATTATATTGCTGATATTGCAACGGACGGTGAAGATGGTTTGTATAAGGCCTTGCATGGTGGTTATGATTTGATGATTTTGGATGTGATGTTGCCATATAAAGATGGTTTTGAGATTTTGCGGGAGCTGAGGATGCAAAATATTGAGACGAAGGTCATCATGCTGACGGCGCGTTCAGAGTTGGAGGACAAGCTAAATGGTTTTGAGCGGGGCGCGGATGATTATATCACTAAGCCATTTAAGATCGAGGAAGTGGTGGCGCGGGTGAATGCGCAGCTGAGGAAGCATAAGGCGAATGGTGAAGCTGAGCAGTTGACGGTTGGCGATTTGTGTTTGGATTTAAAGACTTCGAAGATTTTTTGTACCAAGACGAATGAATCGATTGAAATTAGCCGGAAGGAGTTTTTGCTGCTGGAATATTTGATGCGTCAACCAGAGACGATTATTACGAAGGAGCGTCTTTATATGCAGGCTTGGGGGATGGATAACGATTGCGAATCGAATAGTTTGGAGGCTTACCTGTCGTTTATTCGCAAAAAATTGAAGGCGATTGATGTCAATGTTATAATTAAAGCAGTGAGAGGAATGGGGTATAGGTTAGAGGCGAATAGTGATTAAGCTGCGCAAGAAGATTTTTTGGACACTGTGGGTGATTTTGTCAGGTTTTTTGTTAAGCATGACCTTGATTTTTTGGTATCATGATTACAATCGCGATCAAACGCTTGTCTTGCAAAGTTTGACGCGCATGAGCAAGAATTTAAATGAGATCATTTGGAATGGTAGCGGGTTTTTGAGAATTGGGAGTATTGATCTTTCGGATGATACGCTGAGCGAAGAAGAATTAAAAAAGTTTATGGATGCGAAAATCTACACGATTTTGTTGAATCGTGACAATCAGATTTTTGCGATGATTAGTCATACGGAAGATGGTGAAGTTGATAGCGCAGTGACGGAAGCCGCTGCTAGAATTGTGAATACAAAAGAACAGAGCACTTTGCGGGTAGGGAATTTGTATTTCAGCGATTTTTCCTATAAATATGAGCGCGGTCGCTACATTGTTCTGTTTGATAATCGAGTGCTGCGCGAGCAGCTTTTGGTGTCGTTGTATGCAATGATGTTGTTGTGCCTTATAGCCGAAATAATTATTATAATTGCGGCACGATTGCTGTCGGAATGGTTGATTCGACCGGTAGAAAATACCTTTAATAAGCAAAAGCAGTTTATTGCGGATGCTTCCCATGAGCTAAAGACGCCGCTAGCGATTATTATGACTTGCGCGGAGACTCTAGAGGATAATCCAGGCGAAACGAAACGTTTGCGCGATATTCGGCATGAGTCGGAGCGAATGAATAAATTGATTACGAATTTGTTGGACTTGGCGAAGGTGGAAGATATGCAACGTCCAGAGTTATATCATGAGTTGGATTTTTCGCAATTAGTAAAAAAGCGTGTGTTGACATTTGAAAGCCTAGCTTTTGAGAAAAATCTTGAGTTGCAACTCCAGGTCGAGAATGCGATTAAACTGAATGGCAACCGGGAAGAACTGAATGAATTGGTGGGTATTTTGTTGGATAATGCGATTGCGCACGGTGACGTGCATAGTATGATTACGATTCGTCTTTGTCGCGAGAAGAACAGGATTAATTTAGAGGTGACTAATCAAGGTCGGCCGATCCCTAAGGGTGAAGAGACGAAGATCTTCGAGCGGTTTTATCGAGGGGATAAGTCGCGTAATCGTCAGACTAATCATTACGGACTGGGGCTGGCGATTGCGAAGGGAATCGTGGAGAATCACGAAGGCAAGATTTCGGCGTTTTCCAAGAATGGATTGACGACTTTTCGGGTGATTTTTGGTAAAAGCCATACATTACTTCCTAGAAAATTGCAGTGAAATTCAAACTTTTACAGTTAATGTAAGTTGGAATTGTCTGTTAGCTTTCAAATGATTATTATTTTTTGCGATAACATGTGTCAGGAATGTTTACTCATCTTCGGAGGCTTACTATTTTTGTTTCACTTCTGCCGCTTTGCGTTAGAAATAACTGCGCTTCGTTCATTTTTTCGTGCGTAGTGATGCTGTGCATTACGAAGGACGTATATTTAATCCTGGTCTTTGGGGTGGAAATTGGACGTCAAAAATCTATACGGAACAAATCAATCCTTATCGTCTTGGCTTTAATATTACTAATGTGAATACTGCTATAGTGGATGTTACATTTGTCGGTCTTCCTCTCCGCTGCCTAGTACGGTGGGGATAATGGTAATGGATAAGGAAAGATTATTCTGCCGCTTTGCGTCAGAAATAACTGAGCATTCTTTCAAATACTTGTCATTTCTATCGCTTTGCCCTAGAAATGCCTACTCATCCTCAGAAATGAAAGTAAAACTTTCACTTCACTCGGATGTTTGTCATTTCGTGCGTAGTGATGCAATCTGGCCAAAAGGCCAAGTTAGTTCTCCTGTTGGTGCTAATGGTATTTTTTGGTCATCGCGTGCGTATTCGAATCCTAATTTTCAGAACAGTTTCACTATAGGATTTAATGCAACTCACCTTTACCCGACCGATGGTTATCGTTATTGGGGCATAATCCTCCGCTGCCTAGTACGGTAGGGACAATGGTAATGGATATCTCTTCAACTTTTCTTTACGTTTATGCTTGGGGTTTATAGGACCTTTGTGCTAGTATGAAATGGCACGAGATAATTGGGCGTAGATATTGCTACTAAAATATCGTAGATCGGGCACCTTATATTGATCGAGGTGGGGAGGAAGGAGGTTGTCGCTATGAGTATTAGTTTTCGGATTAAATCCTTAGTGTTTTGTATTGAACTATTTTGGTTTGGTATAAAAATTAGCGTCACTTCAAAGAAGCGACGCTAAATCGATCTCATGTAACTACTCTATCAAATAATATTAGACCGGTCAAGTTTAATTATCTCGTGCTTTAAGCGTCTACAATCCATACACCATTATCCCTACCGTACTAGGCAGCGGAGAGGAAAGGACAACCAGCGGCTCAAATTGTGGGACGAACTAATTCCTGATGCAGACATGTGGAGATAAAATGCATTGTACGAATCTGAGCCGGAACCTGCACGAGAAGACCAAGCAAAACTATCAAGACCAGAACCAGCAGTATAGCCGTTGCAGCCGGCTTGTCCACTACGCACGAAGAATAAAGCTGATGCCCATTGTCGATTTTTGCTTTATTCATTACCATTATCCCTACCGTACTAGGCAGATAGGGCGTTCATTCTGGGTAAGTATGTCTTTTTGTCGATGCGCGTCACGGCATCCCGTCGTTACGGGTGCCGTGCGCTAATCCTCCTCGTAAGTCCGGATCATCTCCAAAAAGCATACTTACCTAGAATGAATTAAGAGAAAATATTATTTTATATTTTTTTGAATTTATGATTTTTATGGCAAGGTATTACTTTCCTATCATCCATTACCATTATCCCTACCGTACTAGGCAGCGGAGAGGCATACCCCAAAGACGATAACCGCGATCGGTTGCATTAACTAGACCGGCATTAGCTATAAAGTAACTGATAATTTTATCCTCGATTGTGGTAGCTGACCAATATCTTGCGTCGATTGGCGCCCAATGCACGGTTCCACCCTCAGGAATAAATCCACTACGCACGAAGCTGAATATGTTCGAGGATGCACAACTATTTCTGGCATGCATTAGCAAAAAGGCCGTAAAATGAATGCTACAAAAGTGATGGCGGGTCAAGTACGATAGAATATTTTCCGCTATCATTGAAGGGTTGCAGTGCTTTACGGAGTTGATTACGCGAGGAAGATTTGACAAAAAATTGCCAAGTATAACCGCGATTAGTATGTTCGTGAAAGGCTGGCGCGGGCGGGGAGACTTTAAGAGCGGGCTGCTTGGCAAGTTCTTGATGGGCTTTTTGGATTTTAGCGAGTGTGGTTTTCTCGGTTTTATAAGTGACAGAGAGTTTGGCGAGATGCGTAAAGGGTGGGAGTTGCTGTTGACGACGTTTTTTGATCAGAAAATCGGCAAAAGTGATAAAATCGCTGCGCAAAGCGGTTTGGATGACGGGATGATCAGGCTGATAAGTTTGCACAATAACATTAGCGATATCGAGGTGACCTCGTCCGACACGGCCAATAACTTGAGTTAGAAGCTCGAAGGTGCGTTCTTCGGCGGCAAAATCCGGTAAAGCTAAGCCCGAATCAGCCTGAATAATGCCGACTGTGGCCAAATGCGGTAAATCAAGCCCACGTGCGAGAGTCTGCGTGCCGATCAGGATGTGAATTCGGCCAGATTTGACTTCATTATAAAGATTGGCAAGATCTTCGGACTTTTTGTTGTCGCCATCAAAACGTGCGATTTTAGCCTGCGGAAAAAGTTGATTGAGCTCTGATTCGAGTAATTTTGTGCCAAAACCTTTATGGACAATGCTAGGATGGTGGCAATTGGGACAGCTCGAAGGCACTTTTTCTTCGTGGCCGCAAATGTGACAGGTCAGAGTATATGTATCAGTATGGAGCGTCATTGGTAGATAGCATTCGGGGCAAAGCGCTTGCCAGCCGCATTCTTCGCAAACAGTAATAGGGGCGGAGCCGCGACGATTATGAAAAATCAGGGTTTGATGTCCATCTTGAATGTTTTTTTGGATATTTGTCAATAATTGGTTGGAGAAGTAGCGATTTTTTGAAAAAGATGGGCGATCTCTGAAGTCAATAATAGTGATTTGAGGGTCGAGAGCGGTGGTTTTGGCTTTTTGGTCGAGTTCGACGAGGGAATGCTTGGACTTAGCAAGGTAGTAATCTACCAGATTAGGGGTAGCACTACCGAGAATGCAGGGAATTTTGAGCGTACTAGAGATAAAACTCGCAAGGCGGATGGCCGAATAGCGGGGGGTATTTTCTTGATAATAGGCACTTTCGTGGCATTCGTCGACGATAATGAGACCAAGATTGTGCAGTGGCGAAAGCAAGGCAGAACGGGGGCCGATGACGATTATACCGGTATTATTTTCGTGGATTTCGAGCCAGATTTTGCGGCGTTCGGCTAGGGTTTGCTGGGAATGGATTAAGATGACGCGACTACCAAAGGTTTGCTCAAAAATCTTTACCAATTGACTGGTGAGCGCGATTTCTGGAACGAGCAAAATGGCGGATTTTTGGCTTTGAAGGGCATTTGCGGCCATCTGGAGATAGATATTAGTTTTACCGCTACCAGTAACGCCTCGGAGTAGAGAAGTGGTCTGTGAGGCTTGTTGGAGGCTTTTTAGAGCAGTTTTTTGAGCGGAATTTAGCGGAATTAGAGGTAATTTGAGCTCAGAAGGGGTAGTTTTGACGGTTGAGGCTATTTTAGCAGATTTCTTTGATGATGTCTTGCGTTTAGTGGTAGAGTGGGTGATTTGAGGGTTAGCGTCAGAGTTGAGATGAGTAGCGGTCTTTTTATTGCCGCCATCCTCGTTTTCTTTTTGTGGAGAAGTTTCAAAATTGAGATAGGCGGAGGTTTTGAGAGCGGTGCGAGCAGCTAAGCCGGCGGGAATCATCAGGTTGGCGGTGCTTGGAAGTGGTGATAGATAATAATCGGCTAGCCAGCGTGCGGCTTTGAGGAGATGCGTAGGGATAGGGAGAGGGTGGAGCAAACGGATGATGGGTTTGGTCTGATAAGGGGAAGATTTTACTGCGCGCAAGACGATGCCGGTCATGGTTTTACGGCCGAGTGGAATGAGCACGACATGCCCTGGCAGTAGATGGAGATCAGAAGAATAGGTTAGTGCGCCGCCACCGTTGCGGTAGACTTCAGTTGGAATTACCTCAAAAAACATACCTTGATTATAGCATATTGAAGGTGTCCAGCGGCGAGTGTGCTATAATGAAAACATGGAATTTGTGGAGCTGTCGGAGCAAGAGTTTGCAAAATTGCATTTTGATTGCGGGAGTTTTTTGCAGAGTGTAGAGATGTATCGGCGCTACCAAAATTTGGGACGAGAAAGTTATCTTCTAGGGGTGCGTGAAGGCGGCAAAGTGATTGCGGCGGGCTTAATGCTAGTGCGACCGTGGCGGTTTGGGAAGAAAATTTTTCGAATTCCGGGGGGCTGGCTATTGGATTATGATGGTGCGCGCGCGACGGAGATTTTGCAGTTTTTAACAGAGCAAAGTCGAGAATTTTGCCGAAAAAAGTCGGGTATTGCGATCGAAATTTCCCCTAATATTATCAGTCAGCCGCGTGACATGCAGAATAATATTGTCGATGGTAAGGATCATTTGAGGATAAAACAGAGTTTGGAGAATTTTGGGTATAAATATCTCGGTGAATACGAGCAGGCGAAGTGGATTTTTACGAAAAACTTGGCTGGTGAAACGCCTGAGAAAATGATTATGGATTTTCGGACAACTCATCGCCAACTGATTCGTAAGGCGGAGCGGGAGCATGTGCGGGTGCGCGAGTTGGGGCTCGACGAGCTCAATATTTTGAAGGAAATCGCGGCGGAAGCGGGCGAGCGGCATGGGTTTCATGATCCGGAAATGGAATATTACCGCTCAATGAAGCAAAGTTTTGGCGACAAAGTTAAATTTGTGGTAGCCGAGATACCGCGTGAATACGTCAAAGACCTGGCACAAGACGAAAAGCGATCCTATATTCCGTTAGCGGCGTCAATGTTTGTAAACGATGGTAGGGAAATGGTCTACCTCTATAGTGGATCTTTGCGCAAAATGCAAAAATACAATGGTTCATATTTAATTCAATGGAAAATGTTGCAGGAAGCCTTGAAATCTGGCTGTCAGCGGTATAATTTTTATGGTACGAAGCCAGTAAAAGGGGATGGCGTATATCTGTTTAAGCAAGGTTTTCGAGGGCAGGTAGAAGAACTTTTGGGGACGTTTGCGTTGCCGATTGGCTGGTTAGGAAAGTTGTATGTGGCACGTTTGCAGCCTCAAGAGATGAGGGAAGTGCAATAGTCATTGACAAAATAGCATAAGCATGATAGGATGATAGTATCATGCGAGTTAGCCTCGCGCGGGTTTTTGATTTTGATAAACAAAAATCTTTCGTCTTTTGGTCTGTTATATTAATCTCTATATCATTCTCAGATTACGCTTAAGTCTCTTGTCATCTAAAGAATCCGGCCCGACTCAGAAGTTGGCTAGTTAGCACAAATAGTCTCTTGTGTGGGGTCGCTCCGGGGCGCTTGCCCGAGTCTTATTCCCCACACAAGAGACTATTTGTGCCACCAACTCCATTACCATTATCCCTACCGTACTAGGCAGCGGAGAGGAAAGCCAAACCAACGAGAGTTATAGTCGGACGGGGCGACCGATGACGCGTTGAAGCCGAGATAGTAAATATGTTGGAAATTAGTATCGACACCTGTACTAGAAGGCCAACCGTAGCCGTCGAGGCCTGGGTGGATACGACCACCATCCCAGACATTTCCACTACGCACGAAGAATATCCATTATCATTACCCCTACCGTACTAGGCAGCGAAGAGGAAAGCCGTATTGTCGTTGACCGCCATATCGCACATATGAATAATTGGCATCAAATCCAAAATTATCAGTAGCCGTCAAGGTAGCGCCCGCATTAGAAGACCAGCCAAAACCTGCATTTCCTGAATAACTAGTAAAGTCATTCGACCAAACCATTCCACTACGCACGAAGCTGAAGAATTAGTAGATTGAGCTAGAATGTTTCCAGTTTTCGGCGCTTGTAAAAAATACAATAAAGGAGTATAATGAATGAAAAGTGAGGAATCATGTTAGATATTTTTATTACTTCAAGAGTTCGACGCAAGATTATTGTGGTGTTTGCGAAATATCCAGATTTTAAGACACATGTGCGGGCTTTGTCGAAGCTAATTAAGGAAGATCCAGGAAATATTCAGCGTGAACTTCAGCGCTTGGAACGTGGCGGTTTTTTGATTATGACGCAAAAGGGTAATACGAAGATTTATCAGATGAATAAGCAATTTCCGTTGCTCAAAGAGTTGCAGAGTATGGTAATTAAGTCGCAACAAATGTCAAAAACTAACCGTTCTGATCGTACAATCGGGTGAGTAAAATATTTGAACAGCTGCTGGCAGTGCGAGATTTTAGGGGGGATTTTTTGCACCCAAAATATGAGAATAGTCTAGAAGTGGGTGATTTGCCTGATGAGGATAAGGTGATTCAGAGATTAAAACAGGCCGCGCATGATAACGAGAAGGTTTTGATCTATGGCGATTACGATGTGGATGGGGTGACGGCGAGCATAGTTTTGCATGATGCATTGAAGTTGATTGGGGTGAACAATATTATTATTATGTTGCCGAATCGTTTTACTGATGGTTATGGAATGAGTAAAAAAATTGTTCAGCGGGCGGTGGACGAAGGCGTGCAGCTGGTAATGACGGTTGACTGCGGTAGTCGCAATCATGAAATTATTGACGAGCTGAATAGTGTAGGCGTTGAGACGATCGTGACAGATCATCATGAATGCGCGAATGAATTGCCGCACGCTTTGGCGGTGGTGAATCCGAAGCGTAAGGATCTGCAGGCAGCGACGGATTTAGTGGAGTTAGCGGGAGTGGGAGTGGTGTTTAAGCTGGCTCAAGCTTTGATGCGGGCGGGATTGATGCGGTCAGGTCAAGAGAAATGGTTGTTGGATTTGGTGGCGCTGGGGACGGTCTGTGATAGCATGCGTTTGGTGGGGGAGAATCGTCGGCTTTGCTATTATGGTCTGAAAGTTTTAGAGAAGACGCGACGCGTAGGTTTGAAGGAACTGATGCGCTTGGCGGGCGTGAAGAATTTGACTAGTGAAGCGATTGGATTCCAGATCGGGCCGCGTATTAATGCGGCGGGGCGGATGGAAACGGCTGAGAAGGCCTTGGAATTGTTGATGTCGGATAATCGTGTGCAGGCGGCGCAATTAGCGGAAGCGTTAGAAAATTTGAATCGCGAACGCAAAAAACAGCAGACTCAAGCCGTGGACGAGATTTGTGCGCGTGGAGTGGGTGATAACCCGGTAATTGTGGAGGCGGGGGATTGGCATGAGGGGGTTTTGGGAATTATTGCGGGGAAATTGACGGAAACTTATCGGCGTCCGGCTTTTGTCTTGTCAGAAGTTGATGGGTGCTTGAAGGGTTCGGGTCGGAGTTTTGGCGATTTTAATCTTGCGGATGCGTTAAATATGTGTCAGAAATATTTAATCGGTGGCGGTGGCCATGCGGAAGCTTGTGGTGTGAAGATGGAAAAAGGGAATCTAGAAGGTTTTCGGAATGCTGTCAATCAATATTATCGCGACTTGAAACTGAAGGAGCAGGAGCGGTTTTTGGCGGTGCGAGAAGACGTGGCGGTGACGGATTTTGATGATTTATCTCTGGAATTGATCGAAGAAATGAAGCTACTTGAGCCCTATGGGATGGGGAATCATCAGCCGGTGTTTTTGTTGCCGGAAGTGCGTGTAGTGGAAGCATCTCGGCTGGGTGCGGATGGGCAGCATTTGCGCTTGACGGTGTGGGATCAAAATGGTAAAAGCCTTAAATTAATGAAGTTTTATGCGCCAGAGCAGTATCTGTGCTTAAGGGGTGGAGAAACGATTAATGCTTGGATTAATTTGGAAGAGAATGAATTTCGGGGTTTGAGAAGCGTTGAGGGCAGAGTTTTACAGTTGACATTTTAGCATAAGTATGATAGGATGATAATATCATGCGAGTTAGCCTCGTGCGGGTTTTTGATTGTAGTGATTAGAATATCCTATAAAATTCTTAGGCTATATTAAGGAAGGGTAGTTAGCACAAATAGCTCTTGTGTGGGGCCGCTACCAAGTTACTTAAGTAACTTGGCTATCTGCGTCGTTCAAGAAAAAGAATATGCATTCTTTTTCTGTTCACTATCCTCGATAGTTCAGGGCGCTTGCCCAAGTCTTATTCCCCACACAAGAGCTATTTGTGCTACCACATCCATTATCATTATCCCTACCGTACTAGGCAGCGGAGAGGAAAGGTCCACCAACGGGCGGTGCCATAGCCGTTGGATGGGAGGACTCCTGTAGCATAGAAATAGAGAGTGAAGCTGTTCTGAAACCCGACGCCACTGTTGGCACGAGATGACCAAAGCACTGCGATAAGCCCCGTATTAGTAGTAAGATGGCCATCAATCCCAATTGCATCACTACGCACGAAGAATAATTCCTCTTGTTATCATCTATTACCATTATCCCTACCGTACTAGGCAGCGGAGAGGGAAGCCAGCATAACGGCTACCAATATTTGAAAAAGAAACATCTCCGAAATTAATTAATAAAAAGTAGATATCCCTATATTCGGGATCGCCTCTGGTTTTAGATGATATGCCGTAGGCAGCATAACCGGCATATGTTGAGATGTGACCCATTTGATTGATACCGCCACTACGCACGTGGGGATCCAAAATTGTAAAATCATTAAGAGAGATTAAAGGACTTCGTGCGCAGTGGGGATTTAAATCCATGGGCTGAGTTTTCTAGTAATGGCGAATGGAGCAATTACATTTCATCAGTAACAAATGAAGATGTAGTATTTTCTCATTTTGAAGCATTAGTTTTTGCGACAGTCAACACTACTTTGGTTCCCATATCGCGGCCTTATGGCGAATCTCTTCGCTGCCTAGTACAGTAGGGATAATGGTAATGGATCCAGTCGATTCGAGTGAAAATTAATCAACATGCTTGTTTTTCGTGCGTAGTGGACATATTACTCGCATAGGATTTAATGATGCGAGCGGCGATAATGGTTATGTATGGGCAATGGTGGCCCTAGAGGATAAGACAGATAAAAATGCAAACCGTTTTTCTTTTACGAAAGATTTCAGTCGTTTCAGCAGCAATTCGCGTCATGTGGCCAATTCTCTCCGCTGCCTAGTACGGTAGGGATAATGGCAATGGATATGAAGGAAGTTGTATAAAAAGATGAGATAATGATGCAGGAAATGTTGTGGTGTTAGTTTGAACGAGATTAAACAGTTTCAATAGTGACAATATCTGAGTGCCGCTATGATAGACTGAATATAGCTCAACAAAAATCCGCCAGACGATTCTAGCGGTTCTTTGCTATTTGAGTCCGAGACGCATGCGCTCGGCTTTTTCGGCGCGACGAACCTCACGGATAATTGCCTTGCTGCGACGTTCGCGTTTCGAAATTGGCTTGGAAAAGCGCATCTGCGATTTTTTCAAAGGCATAATTCCGCTCTGCAAAACCTTACGATTGAATCGGCGAATGAGATTTTCGTTAGCCTCGCTCTGATCTTTTCTAGTTACTTTGATTGCCATATGCCTGTATTATAGCAAATTATTTCGTATCTGCCAACCCCTATTTTATGGGAGAAAGTTTGTTGACTCTTGGCTTAGGTTTATTTTGAGGCTCGGTCTCTAGACGTTGATTGGATAAAGCCTGAAAGATGAGGTTGAACTATATAGATATGAGATGAAGGATCTGAAAGATAAAAATGTTCAAATTACGTTAAAACTCTAAAATAGCGGGCAGATATAGTATAATGGAGGTTGAGGTAAGATATGATTATATTGATGGGGCTTGCAGGATCGGGCAAGAGTACGCAAGGCCAGTTGCTAGCACAAGAGACGGGGAAGGTCTGGCTGTCGGCTGGGCAGGTTTTGCGAAATACCGGCCAGTTTGATGAAATTCTCAAAACTGGTCAGCTGGTTGACGATATGTTAACGGTGAAACTGATGGCCGAAGAAATGGCCAAGGTGGTACGGAGCGGATATGATGCAATTTTAGATGGGTTCCCGCGAGACGTGGAGCAGGCGACTTGGATTGCGGAGAATATTGCCGAAGTTATTAAAATTGTTGTCTGTATCGATGTTCCGAAGGAAGAACTTCTAGTACGTTTGGAGAAACGAGGGCGAGCTGATGATACGCGAGAGGCGATTTTAAAGAGGTTTGCGATCGTTGAACAAAATATTTATTCAGTTTGTCAGATTCTAGCGCAGAAGGGAATATTGATCACAAAAATTGACGGTACGGGGACGCCAGCAGAAGTATTTGAGCGGTTAAAAGCAGTAATAGCAGAAAGTGAGACGCAAAATGAATAAAAAAGTTGTTCAACAGCAGAGGTCAGATGAGCTAGCAGAGAAGATTCTTGCAATGCGTGAGGGCGGGAAAATTCTGGGGCAATTATTAAAAGACTTAAAAGATTATGTACAGCCAGGGATGACGGGCAAGGAAATTGATGCGTGGGTGCGAGCGGAGATTGAGCGTCGAGGGGCGAAAGTGGCTTATGATTATCTTGATGAGAGTTTTCCCGGAGCGATTTGTATTTCTGTAAATGATACTTTGGTGCATGGTGCGCCTAATGACGAGTCTTTAGAAGAAGGCGATAAAGTATCTTTTGATTTGGATATTTTGTATAAGGGATATTATACCGATTCAGCATTTACGATGTTGGTGGGTGGTAAGGGTTCACCAGCGATTAAGCAGATGATTAAGACTACCGAAAAATCCATGTGGGCTGGGATTGATCAAGTGCGACCTGGCGCCAAGATTGGTGATATCAGTTATGCGATTGAAAAAGTCCTCAGGCAGGGCAAATTGGGGGTGATTGAGAATTACGTTGGACATGGAATTGGTAAAGAAATGCACATGAAACCGGAAGTGCCGAATTATGGGGTGCGTGGGCATGGTTATACTTTGCAGGTGGGGGATACGATTTGCATTGAACCAATGTCGTGTTTGGGAAAGCCTGCGAATTATGTTGATGAGACGAATTGGTCGGTGCGGATGAAAGATGGTTCGATCGGTTGTCATTGTGAACATACGGTACTAGTGACAGAAGATGGCTGTGAAGTGTTGACGCTGGCATAAGCGTATAAAAAATCTTCATATACCTCATTACCATTATCCCTACCGTACTAGGCAACGGAGAGGAAAGCCAATGAAGCGCCGATCGTGAGCAGATATACTAACTGCGAGCGTATCAAAATAGAAGTCATAACTGTGCTGAGATTCTTCTGTCGACTGAGCACGATCAAACCAATTAAATCCAGCAAAGCCAGCGTCATAAATGTGCATACCATAAACACTTTGTCCACTACGCACGAAGAATCCATTACCATTATCCCTACCGTACTAGGTAGCGGAGAGGGTAACCCCAATAGCGATCGTTGTAATTAGACGTAATAACAACATCGGCAAAAGCAACGTCATACATGTATGTAAAACCGTTATTCATATAAGCTCGCGACGACCAAAGGGAGCCATTAGTACCAGACCTGCATTCAACTCTCAAGTGCAACATTAGCTTTTTGTGTATGTAACGCGTAGCGTTCGGATGGCGTAAGCCATCCGAGACGTTTTCT
>CAZSPU010000002.1:0-68295 GCA_964608555.1 uncultured Candidatus Saccharibacteria bacterium | reverse complement strand
CGCCACTACCACCTCAAGGTAGCGTGTCTACCAATTCCACCACGAGCGCATGGAATTAACACAATTATATCAAAAACTGCTAAAATTTCAATAGCAAATCAGTCGTAATATACAACAAATAAACTGTTACCAAAACCGCCTCGTTATACAATAAATTTGTTACCGTAATCGGGCTCGCTATATGACGCATTACGCAATAAATCAATTATTGTTCTAGAAAAGATCGTTATGCAGCTAATATGTCGTTGGAATGTGAGTCGTCATGTAATAAAACGACCGTCCTTCTACGAAAAGTTGCTATACATATAAAATATGTTGTAAAAATACAGCTCACGGGCATAATTTACAGCCTTTGCTGCGGCCGATATTTCTCAGTTTGCTGTAATTCTTACAATGAATTGCTCTGAAGAAAACAACTATCGAACAAGACCGATTCGCATGACAAATCATCATGCAACAAGATCGAAACTTGACGTAATATTAAATTAAATCTCCCATTTCTGCAAATCAAATAGTATCATTTTTATAATTTTATGCATTAAAATAAGGATTATATATCTATAAGGATTATATATCTAGATATTCAATAAAATTCAAGAAAATGCTCAGAAACTATTGCTAAAAACGTAAAAGTTTTGTATCATAAGAGCATAAACGTCATGTAGTAACCTATAATATAGGAAGAGATCAAAAATGGAGAAAAAAGTAAAAAAACTATTCATCGCTACGGGAGTACTGATTGCTACTCTTGTCGCATCTATACCACTTACATCATATGCCGATAGTCAAGATAGTCATACCAGTTCTGTGTCTGTTACTGTTTCTCCAGTGATTACTTTGGAGGTCCTCGTTGACAACGACGATCCGTCGACCGAAGCCAAAGATATTAATATCGAAGTTACTCCTAATATGGTTGGTACTGGTAAGTTCACAACTAAGGTCTCGTCCAACAAGGCGTATAGTCTTACGCTCAACGCCCGCAATGGCAAAACCGACATGACACTTGACAGCGATCCTAATGGTACTACCCCTAACAAAATCCCCGGCACCGGCAATGTTACTCAGGGTACTACTAGCTGGGGCGTCAAACTCAGTAGTGCACAAGATTATGAAGCCATCCCAGCTACTGCTACCGAATTCCACCATAGCAATCAGCCTGTCGCTGACGACACTGCCTCCTTTGACATTGGTATCTCAGTTGCCTCAAATCTTGTAGCTGGCAAATATTCTGGCACTCTCGTCGTAACTGCTACTAATCCGTAAACTAACTAACCTTTTCAACTACAATGCTCAAAAAAGTCTGTATTCTACTATCGTTAATCTTCGCTCCGCTCTTGTCAGTCAACCCAGCCTTTGCTGAATCCGGCGACGTCGTCATGTCTGTCAATCCATCCGAGCAAAACCTCGAGTTGAAGCCTGGTAAGCGCTACGAAAAGGAAATCACCGTTTATAATCTTGGTCGGCTTGGATTTGATTTTGAAGTCGACGTCACCCCTTATCAGGCCGAAGGCGATGATTACAAGCCCAATTTTACCACGACCAATAACTACACCAAACTAAGCAACTGGATTACTTTCCCAGAAAGCAAATTCCATATCGAGCCCGGCACGGCCCAAGTAGTAAAATTTGAAGTAACCGTCCCAGAGGATATTACCGGCGGCGGTCAGTATGCAGCAATTATCGTTCGCATGCTTAATAGTGGCGACGAAGGTCCCGCAGTGCAGCTGGTTGGCCAAATCGCCTCGTTGGTCTATGGCCACGTTTCTGGGGCCGAAACTGTCGAGCAGGGCCAGATGATTGCGCATGATATCCCGACTTTTCTACTGAACAACAATTTTCGCATGAGCTCCACTTTTGAAAATAGTGGCAATGTCGATTACGAAGTTACCGAGACGATGACAATCCGCGATTTCTTTACCAATCGCGAAATTATCACTCCAGAGACTGTCGGTGATAGCAATTATCCTATTGGCACATCGTCTTCCACGGTGCTGCCCGGCACGAAACGCACCATCGAAATGGTCTGGAAGGATGCTCCGCAGCTCGGCGTTTTTCGTGTGAAACAGACCATCGAGTATCTAGCTGAAGAGCTCAGCTTTGAGAAAATCGTCATTATTTGCCCCTTATGGCTGATTATTTTGCTGGGCGCCTTCATTCTACTATTGATTATTTGGATTATTGCGCGCATTCACAACCGTCAGTACGAACAGCCGCAAGTTTTCTAAAAGATACAGCACTAGCCTATTGACAAAAGCGCTTTTGTTTGGTATAATAGAAGGATGACACAGAAGATTCGTAATGTTGCTATTATTGCGCACGTCGACCACGGTAAAACTACTCTTGTCGACGGGCTTTTGAAACAGTCTAATACTTTTCGCGACAATCAGGCCGAAATGTCGCAGACTTTGATCATGGATTCAATGGATCAAGAGCACGAGCGCGGGATTACCATTACCGCCAAGCAAACTGCAGTCTTCTACAAAGACTACAAAATCAACATTATCGATACGCCGGGTCATGCCGACTTCTCGGGGGAAGTTGAGCGCACGCTTAACATGGCTGACGGCGTGATTTTGGTAGTCGACGCCCAAGAAGGCCCGATGCCACAGACAAAATTTGTACTACAAAAAGCCCTTAGCCTTAAGCTTAAACCAATTGTCATTATCAACAAAATCGACAAACCGGCCGCACGCATTCCCGAAGTTGAAAGCGAAATTGCCGACCTTTTCCTAGAGCTTGCCAGCGACGAAAGTCAGCTCAACTACCCGATTTATTACGCTATTGCCCGCGACGGCAAAGCCGGCAAGACTACTGATCTCGATGACGATTTACACGTGATTTTTGATGCCATTATCTCAGAAATCCCCGCGCCAAAGATCGACGAAGACTCTACCAAGGGCGCGCAGCTCCTAGTGGCGGCGCTGGCGGCGGATAGCTATCTTGGCAAATACGCTATTGGCAAAATTTTCCGCGGCAGCCTCAAAAAGGGCGAACGCGTGACAGTTTTACATACTAATTCTACAGAGGACGCTTCAGATCCACTGACGTCATCCGCAGCGAAAATTGATCGCATTTTTACTTACAAAGGCCTTGGCCGCGAAGAAGTCGAATCCGCTAGCGCCGGCGATATTGTCGCAATTTCGGGTGTTGCTCAGGCTAGCATCGGCGATACAATTGCGACTGGCGACAGTCCTGAGCCTTTGCCTACGATCGAGCTCGAAGCTCCGACTTTAAGTATTTATATTGGACCCAATACCTCTCCGCTTAAAGGTCAGGAAGGCGAATTCACCACTTCGCGTCAAATTGCCGACCGACTTAAACAGGAGCTCGAGACTAATATCGCCCTCAAAATCGCCCCCGAAGGCCTAGGCTATAAAGTCTCTGGCCGCGGCGAATTACATCTATCGGTGTTGATTGAGACGATGCGTCGCGAAGGTTACGAGCTTGAAACTGGCCGTCCAGAGGTCGTCTACAAGGAAATCGACGGCCAAAAATGCGAACCAGTCGAAGAGCTTACACTTGAAGTTGAGCCAGAATTTGTTGGCGCGGTCAGCCAGGAGCTGGGTGTCCGGCGCGCCGATTTGATCAGCCAAGAACTAACTTCTAGTGGCAGCACGCGTTTTAAGTATCACATTACTACTGCCGCTTTGATTGGCTTACGCAACAATTTACTCACCGCCACAAAAGGTACGGTCATTATGTCATCTCTGCCAGCAGGCTATCGCGTCGCAGAAGGTCGTTACAGACCTGAGCGTAATGGTGCCTTAATCTCTTTCGAAGCTGGTACGAGCACTGCCTATGCCCTTGATGCGGCGCAGGCGCGTGGGATTCTCTTCATTCCGCCGGGCGTGCCAGTCTATCAGGGAATGATCGTTGGTCTTAGCAACAAAAAAGACGATCTTGATATTAATATTTGTAAAGAAAAACAGCTTACAAATATGCGTACGCATGCGTCCGACGGCGCCATTCAGCTTACACCTTATACACAATATTCACTAGAGCAATGTATTGATTTTCTCTTGGACGACGAGCTTCTCGAAGTCACCCCTAAATCTCTCCGTCTCCGCAAGCGCCAGCTCGACCCTATCAAGCGCAAACGCGAAAACCGCAACTAGCCCCTTCGGTAGCTAGTTACGTCATACAGTAAGACGAGATGGCCTTACGCGAGGTGCCTCGGCTTCGTTGACATTATTTAATTTTGTGCTATTATTAGAAAGCTGAGTTTTGTGGCTGCAACCAGAAAGGGGGAATTATGTAGCAGCGGCAAGGCTTGAACATTGTAGAAAAGATGGTGATAAAATGGCAGAAAAGCTATGGGCTTTTTACACACAGCCAGACGTTTTAGCTCTAGGTGTGACTGTGGTGATCATTTGGGGTATCACAAAAATACTCTCTCCAATTCACGATTTTGTGCATTGGGTAATTGACAAGGATATCGAGACCGACGTAGCATTGGTCTCCCAACACATACGCGGATACCTGATGGACTACCGCAAGCGGAACCAATGTGAGGAAATCCATCTCAGTGATGTCCGTGCACTACTTTGTCAGCAGTTTATGATCCCCACGCATGCCGCCGCGCGTATTCCTGATGCGCACTGGCGAGCGCTCACTCAAATAGTGGAATGCTTCTTTGCGATCGGCGCCGACCCAAAGGCTAAGGCCGAGCTATGCAGTGGCTGTTTATCTGGTATGGTCTGCGAAACCAACAATTATGAACCGACGGATTTCTTTATCTGGCTAGAATTCTCCTTGAATCTTTCCGAATCCAATGACAAAGATCCCAAACGTTGGGTAATGTGGGTTGATCGCAGCGAAGATGACGAATACCCGTATTACATCCAAGTTCGTGAGAAAAAAGACCTGATGCGCAGCTTCTTTGAGGAATCGGCGGATATGACCTATGATTATCGAAAAGTTTATGCGAATTATGTCGAGTGTAAAAATAAGGCATTTCGCTGAATTCTCGCTTTTCATTGAATTTTCGCATACGTTGAAGATTTTCGCGCCTCTTATCCCAGCTAACCCCGTCGATTTTCGGCGGGGCTTTTCATGCTACGTGTATTTTCAGGAAGCTCTGTCAGTCTGACGCGCTTTTGTTTTTGTGCTATAATGCATTCATGAGTCAAACAGGTCAGGAAAGTTGTTATTTAGTGGATTCACACTGCCATTTGCACGATCAGGAGTGGTTTTCGCGTGAGCAAGTGCCGGAGATTTTGCAGCACGCATCGGCTAATCGGGTCGATAAGATTATTTGCATCGGCACTGATCCGGATGATTCTTGGCATGCCGCCGACTTTGCAGCAGAGCATGAGGGAATTTATTGGACTTATGGCATTCACCCCGAGGGCGCTGAGCGTTATACGATGAAACCGGACGATTTTGACCATTTGCGTACGGAGACTACTCGGGCAGATTCGAGATTGGTGGCGATTGGGGAGATCGGCCTCGATTATCATTATGAGCCGTACAGTCGCGACCAGCAAATTCACCTTTTCGAAACCATGCTCCAACTCGCGCAAGATCTGCAATTACCAGTTTCGCTGCATATTCGTGAAGCCTTTGATGACGCCTTGGCAGTGCTTGACAACTTTCCCAAGATTACTGGCGTCGTACATAGTTTCACGGCTTCGAAGAAAATCCTCAAAAAGATCCTTGATCGTGATTTTTATGTTGGCGTCAACGGCCTAGCTACTTACAGTACGCTCCCTTTACCGCCAATAGAAAAGATGTTATTAGAAACAGATGCTCCCTTCTTGACACCAGTACCGTATCGTGGTACAATGAATAAGCCAGGGTATATCCGCGATATTGCGGCCTACCTTGCGGACAAAATGGGTGTGGCAGAGAATATAATAGCGGAGCAAACTACAAATAATGCGCACAGACTATTTCATATCTAATTTTGACTTAAACGACACTAGATCTTCAGACCTGGCTACACGCGAGTCGCTCGCTTTATATCGGGAATTATCTGATATATCACGGGAGATCGAGCTATGCCGTGCGTCTCTGTAAAACATATTTGGTCTAGTAGAGCAAGCTACAAAACATATAAACTGTCCAAGAAATCTTTCCGTAACGCAAGTAAAACCTCTCGGGCAGCGTCTACTCGTGCTTCTGCCTCTAATCCTCAGTCCGCTCATCTTGCTAAGCCGGCCGATTTGCGTTCGGCCAAAATTACCGAAACCTCTATTAAGATCCCGCATACCCCGAAGGCCTCTTATCAGACTACCTTCTTTTCGAATGAAACCTTACGCCCCAAGTCCAAAAAATCCTCTCGTACACCCAAGCATCACGTTTCGCACATCCCAGCTCCGGCAGTTCTAGAGCCGATCGAGCCCTATGTCATGCGCGATCCGGCCGACGTTGTGCGCGCCTTTCACGCATCCAAGCACTTGACGCGAGCCGATTTGATTAACGCCGAATCTTGCTTGGGCAGTATTTTGTTTGGCCCAGTTCCGGCGGGCCATCGTCGTGAATTTTTCCATGATCGCGAAAACGTCTGGATCTGGCACGAAAGCTGGTACGATCAGAACGTTCACCATCGCCAGCAAACCGTACGCTACGAGGTTCGCACCTCTGGAGTTTACAAGAAAATTTCCGCCGGCAACTATCTGAAGCTCGATGGCATTGAACTCGAGAATTTCCGCAATGCGACTCACGCTTATCTAAAGATTATCAAAACCTATCTCTATAATCACCCCAAAGCCCAAATTTAGACAATTTCCGAGTATTTTGGCTCAGCGGAACGTCAAATAATTAGCAAAATCGCATCAGATCCAGGGAATTCCCAGTATTATCGATCATTTTCGTAAGCTATTTTGCCAGTCCGCTATCCCGCAGATCCAGGGGATTTTCTAGCATTACCGGCTTGGAAATGGCCTAAATATTGACTTCTTATGTAAACTGTGCTATAATGGAAGTATAACCCTTGCTATCGGAAGGAAGCCAGGAGTTTGTATTTTAGGAGGTGTAGCACATGAAACAATTACTGCGGACATTGGTCATTAGTCCGCAAGAGCTGATCAATTTCTGTAAAATGCTTCGGCTCTGTTGGAAGCGGTCATCCGACTCTGAGGCCTATGACGAGGAGTTTAGGAAGACCTTTTGGGGTATCTGTTGCCGGGATAAGCTTTTTTGGACAATCCTTTTTGCTGTAGCTGCTCTGCCAGTGGGAATTTTCCTGATCTGGAAACTGTTGCTTGACGTACTGTTTGGCCAAATTCACTTTTTTGGGGGGTTGATTCAACTTACAGTAATTCTGCTTTGTGTGGCAATATTCCATCTCGGGCTCGATGATCTCTATGGCGTGATCTGGAAGTCAAACCGTGAAGGTTGCGCAAAAGAGCAAAAACGTCGCGAGACAGAAGCCAAGAAACGAAAAATGGCCGCCCAAAAGCAGTCACAGCCAACTCCCGAGCCTACTGCCCCGACTGAGCAGACAACGTTTGTTTTACCGCCACCGCCCGGCTACATCAAGCCGAGTTCGTAAGATCTCCTTCCGCCACGCCCCCGTTTCGGGGGCATTTTTTTCATGGGTTTTTTCGCAAACGTACGCAACTATGCTATAATATTTTTAATCATTACCAGCACGATGCCCAAATCTGCAGCTGGGTTATTAGCAATTCTAAGCGGAGAAAGTCATGAAAAAACCAAAAACCCCCATTGTCGCTGGTATGTTGGGAATTTTCTTGGGCTTTACGGGTGCACACGATTTTTATACTGGTAGATACAAGCGCGGCGTTGCGCATCTTTTAGTTTTTGGCCTTGGGCTGACGCTCCTGATTGCGGCCGCCGTGATCGATACTACTACGCTCGGCACTTTCCGGCGCGAGCAGTACGGAGAGCTAGCAGTAATGCAGGTGGTTTATATTTTGGCCTTTTTTGTGCTAGGCTGCACGGTGATCTGGGCTCAAATCGACGCCTATCAGATTCTAATTTCTGGCAAAATTAGCGTTCCGGAGCATTCAAATCATGCCGCTTCCGCTACCGCGCCTTCGCCCGAAGAGCTCGCACGCAAGGCCAAGAAGCGCAAGACTTTGCGGATTGCTCTCGGGGTGACGGCTGGAGTGGTTGTCTTGGCGGCGATCGGCGGAGTAGTGGCATATGTCTTGCTGCATATCGACTACGGCGAATCCTATCGCGTGGCGCGTGATCTGCGCGGCAAACTTTCCGACGTCTACAAAAACAACAGCTGTCAAGACGTTGTAGATACCGTCAATAACAACGGCATCACTAATGCTACTTATGATACTTATATCGAGAATTGTTTGGCCTTTGCTAGCGACAAAAACGAATACATTACCGTACTTGGTGAAAGTTCTGCTATCCGCAAGAATTCTGAACTCTCCGCAAAATTCGAGACCTTCCGCTCTGCCTACCAATCGGCCTTACCGCAGCTCAAAGGTCTGGATGAACGTCTCAAGCTCTATCGCGCCTGGCACGAATATATTTTACTTCTGACAGACCTTACCGCTTACAGTAGTCGTGAAGAATTCCAGGCCGCCGCGGACGTCTTGATTAATACTGGCGACAAGACTTTATCTTCCTATGCTACCGAATGGCTGAAGCTCGCCCTAGCTTATCGCGATGCCAATGCCGCTTACTGGGGCGATGTTGAAGCTGGGGCCGCTGAGTTGGATGCTCTCCAGACTGCTCGCGACGAATATAGTGATTTTCTCATGAACGAAGCTCCTAATTTGACCACTTTCGTTGATCTGGGTCTTGACGGTATGCAACAAATGTTTACTTCTTTTACGGATCTTTATAACGCCGTCGCCAAAGGTTACGAAGAGCATTACGACTACGATAGCAAAGATTGCGAAGAGCTCCTTTATGGTAAAGTCTACTGCCCATAAGGTAAGGAATCTATAGGGCTGAATTCAGGGCCGGCATGCCTACGCCTAGTAAAATCTAGGGAATTATGCTATAATTTAAACATGATTTATCTTGATCACGCTTCGGCGACACCAGTCCATCCACGCGCTCTTGCGGCCATGCTGCCATACTTTTCTGAAGATTTTTTTAATCCATCGGCACCTTATTTACCCGCCAAGCATGTGCGCGAAGCTTACGAAGCCGCCAAAAGCCAAATTGCTCACGCCATCGGCGCCAAGGGTACAGATTTGATTATTACGAGTGGAGCCACCGAATCCATCAATCTCGCTTTTACGGTTTGTCGGTCGGTGGCGCGGCCCAAGGTCTTGATTCTAGCGACAGAACACGCTGCCGTCATCGAAGCCGCCAAGCAGTTTGACTATGAGATGATCAAGGTTGACCGCGCAGGCCTGATTGATTTAGCCGACCTTCGCGCCAAGTTGACTCCTGAGGTCGTCCTCGTATCCATTTCGCTGGCTAATAACGAGATTGGTACGATTCAGCCGATTGCCGAGATCGCTGAATTGATTCGGATAGTTCGGCAGGAGCGCTATCGCGATAGTATTACAACACCACTTTATTTACATTCTGACGCTTCGCAGGCTTTGAACTTGCTCGACCTCAATGTCGCGCGTCTCGGGATTGACCTGCTGACGCTCAATGCTGCAAAGTGTGGTGGGCCCAAGGGCGTCGGCGCGCTCTATCTGGCGCACCAAACTCCAGTGCAGCCACTGAGTTTTGGCGGCGGTCAAGAACGTGGACTGCGCAGCGGTACCGAAAACGTCCCTGGGGTGATTGGTTTCGCTACAGCCTTGACTGAAGCCAAAAAACACCTTTCTAGCCACCGCAAAACATACCAAGAAATGGCATCAATCCTGCGCACAGAATTGGCACATATCTCTATTGTATCACAGAATGACGTAAAAGTCAAGAGCCCGGTGCTTTTTCTGGGTCATCCCAAGCATCAGCTCGCTAATTTTATCCCGACTTGTTTCCCTGGAATCGACGCTGAACGCCTAATTTATCGTCTTGAGCAAAGAGAAGTTTATCTCTCTACTGGCGCTGCCTGTGCCGCCAATAAGGGCTCTAAATCCCATGTTTTAACGGCGCTAGGCTTGTCTGAGACCGAAATTGCTGGCTCGGTTCGCATCTCTTTGGGTAGTACTAATACAATCGAGAACGTTCAGGCAGCTGCGCAAATTATTCGCGAAGAAGTGGAGCGCGAATACCAACGTTTACAAGACCGCGCCACCGCGAGCGCAAAAGGTGGTAGCCATGCCTAAAGTCTATCTCGGGATGTCTGGCGGAGTGGATTCGTCGGTTTCGGCAATCCTGCTACAAGAGCAGGGCTACGATGTCACCGGCGTCTACATGAAAAACTGGTCCAAAGACCTGCCAGGCATGAAGTGCCCTTGGGCCGAGGATTTGGCCGATGCAAAGCGGGTGGCGGTCCAGCTTGATCTGGATTTTGAAGTTTGGGATTTTGAAGCGGAGTATAAGCGTCGGGTAGTAGATTATATATTGGCGGAATTTCAGAAAGGACGCACGCCGAACCCCGATGTAGTTTGTAATGAGCTGGTCAAATTCAAGCTCTTCTACGAGCGGGCCTTAGCGTCCGGGGCGGATTTTATCGCTACTGGGCATTATGCACGCACCGAGCGCGCAGGCGAGCAGACGATGTTACGCCGGGCGCGGGATGAGAATAAAGATCAGACTTATTTCCTCTATCGTATGAGTGACCAAGCAACCGCACGGACGCTCTTCCCGGTCGGGAATCTCACCAAGCCTGAAGTCAAAAAGTTAGCGGCAGAGCGCGGCTTGGACGTGGCTCACAAGAAGGAGTCTATGGGGATTTGCTTTGTCGGAGAAGTAGGTATTAAAGATTTTCTGCAGGAATTTCTCGACACTCAACCTGGCAAAATCCGCGAACAGGAAACCGGCAAAGTCTTAGGATATCATGATGGCGCTATTTACTATACAATTGGCCAACGACACGGCCTCTATCTAGGAGGCGGTCTGCCTTATTATGTCGTAGAAAAAGATCTCGCGCAAAATATTGTTTATGTTTCCCGTAATTTGGAGCACGCTCGGCTCTGGACTACGACGCTGCAGTTAACAGATCTGCATTGGCGCAATCATTGGGACGTCGAGCAGGCGAGCCAACGCTCGGATTTGCAAGTCCGCTTGCGCCACCGCGCCGCCTTGCTGCCAGTCACGATGGCAGGTGATACTTTGAAGTTTGCCGAGCCGATTAAACGTCCTGCCGCTGGCCAATCAGCGGTACTGTACCATGGCGATATCTGCTTGGGTGGCGGTTATATTGCCGAGGCATAGCCGAGCGGTAAAGATACTCCGGATATTAGAATATTACCGATAGTGCAGATGTCTCAGATCGTAAAATATTCCCGACAGCGAAATTGCCCCGGATAGCAAAACGTTGCTGAAAAATCCCCCAGCGCAAGGGCCAGTGGTAGGCAAGAGAAAAGATCGTGGAACGCGAAAACGCCCCAAAGAAATAAAAAAGGGGAATTACTCCACAATTATAACATACTAATTGAAGTTTTGTTACATAAATCAAAAAAATGGGCGCATCGCAACGCCTGTAAATCATAATAGAGAAAAAGCGCCTCAGTGTACCTAAGTACAGTTAAGCGTGTTCAGTGCTAACCAGTTCCGCTTCGCGCAAGAACCATGCAATTAACAGCAGCAGACTCACACCGCAAAACGCCATCGTAAGATAAAAGAAATCAAGATCTTTGCGTGCCACCAAAAAACTCCATAGACAGAGCCCGTAGCTGCCGAAAACGGCAATCCGCACGATAGTGCGTAGCAGTGGCGGATAAGTCTCGGCCACTAACGTATTGCAGCCGTGTGGTAAATTCGCTAGGAAGAATAAATCATCTGACGCGATATTGAAATATTTTGCTAGAAAGGCCAAATAACAGTCGATAAAAATCAGAGTCAGAAACATTACAATCCCAACGACGGCCGTCACCACGAACGGAGCCTTCAGATCGGTGATGATTATTTCTCCTCTCAGTAAAGCCGGCAGGCTCGCGCTGAAATAACCGCACGTGGTCGCAATAATCAGCCGCACTAAGGCGCGCTTCAAAAGAATCGCCGCGCTAAAGCGCAAAGTGCTGATCGACTGTTCTAATTCAATCCAAATACCGTAAACGGAACGCAGTGTGCTTTTGAACAAGATACTCATACCCCCTTTATTTTGTTCGACCTATTTTCTCTATTTCAAGGTACTGAACATAGGTTCCACCTTCTATTGTAGCACAGATTGATGAAAATGTCAATAGTATCGCATCTCTGTTACCTATGCTATAATAACACTTATTAACGCAAATGAAATTCGCCAAAAATTCTTAGATTAGCCTTCGGAGAAATTTGCGGCTATGTGACAAAGCTCATTTGCTAGTTAAATTTTAATATTAAGATTCACCAAAAATACTACTAAAGTAGCATTCAGCAAAACTGAAACCTGCTAATTTCCGCCAGCGCAAATTAGCAGTTCCGGTTTTTCTGAATACCGACTTGCGTCGCCATTTTTGGTTCATAATAAGGTAAAATTGATGAACGCAAATGAAATTCGCCAAAAATTCTTAGATTTCCAAGTTAAGCATGGGCATAAAGTGATTCCGCCGGCGCCCTTAGTCCTCGAAAACGACCCGACCACGCTGTTTACTGGCTCCGGCATGCAGCCGCTTTTGCCGTATTTATTGGGGCAGCCGCATCCTGAGGGGACGCGCCTGACTGATTCGCAGCCTTCTATGCGTTTACAAGATATTGAGGATGTTGGCGATCCGCGTCATACGACCGTTTTCGAAATGCTGGGTAACTGGTCTCTGGGCGATTATTTCAAAGAGGAACAGATTCAGAATTATTTTGAGTTCCTGACTCAGGACATCGGCCTTGATCCCGACAAAATCTACGTCACTTGTTTTATTGGCAGCAAGGAGCATGGCATTCCTAAGGATACTGAAGCCGCCGAGATCTGGCAGCGCGTCTTCAAAAAGGCTGGGATTGATGCTAAGATTGCCGAAATCGGCTCGGCTGCTAATGGCGATCAGCGCGGTATCAAGCCTGGGGAGCGGATCTTCTTTTATGACGACAAAGAAAACTGGTGGAGCCGTGGTGGCGGCATTGATACCACGCCTTTGGGCGATCCCTGCGGGCCTGATTCCGAAGTATTTTACGATTTTGGCGAAGACAAGCAAGATGTTGCGAAATACGGCAAAAGTCACCCAGCTTCCGACGGCGCGCGTTTCATGGAGATTGGCAACCAAGTCTTTATGGAATATAAGCGCAATGAAGATGGCAGTTTTTCGGAATTGGAGCACAAAAATGTCGATTTCGGTGGTGGCTTGGAACGCCTAGCGGCGGCGGCGATCGGTAGTTTTGATGTTTTCAAAATTTCATTAATGTTGCCGATTATTCAAAAGCTTGAGGAAATCTCGCACAAAAAGTATGATAATAATACTGACGAAATGCGTATTATCGCCGATCACTTACGTGGCGCATATTTGCTCGCGGCGCAGGGCCTTGTTCCTTCGAACAAGGCGCAGGGCTACGCCCTGCGACGGCTCGTACGACGAGCCGTCCTGCGCGCGCTGGACCTTGGGATTGGCCAAGATTTTCTGGAGCAGATCATCCCAATTATTGCCGAAAATTACGCTGAGCTCTCCGATGATATTTTGCCAAACCGCGCCCAGGTCCTAGAAATTCTCACTAAAGAAGAAAACGCCTTCCGCAAGACCATTAGTAAAGGTGTCAAAGAATTACGCAAGCTTGGGGCTGATCAGCTGTTGACGGGCGCCGAATTATTCAAATTGCAAGATACCTACGGCTTCCCGCTCGAGCTCAGTGTCGAAGAAGCTTACAAGCTCAATCTGAAACTCTCCGACGATTATCAGACCGAATTCCAGCAAGCTCTCGATCAGCAGCGCGAACGCAGCAAGACCGCTTCCAAGGGTATGTTTAAGGGTGGCCTCTCTGATACGAGCGACCAAACCGTCAAATATCACACTGCCTGCCATCTGCTCCTATCTGCTCTACAAAAAGAAGTCGATCCAAATATTTCCCAAAAAGGCAGCAATCTCACCCCAGAGCGCTTGCGGTTTGATTTCAATGTCGACCATAAGTTGACACCCGAAGAACTCCAAAAAGTTGAAGATTGCGTCAACGCCTGGATTACGGCTGATTATCCAGTAGTCTCGGCTGAGTACGACAAAGATTATGCTTTCGACGATCTACATGCTCATGGTAGTTTTCGCGATCGCTATCCCGACCGCGTGACCGTCTACGCGATTGGTCGAAGCGGCGAGACGCCAGAAGATTTACAAGAAGTAATTTCAATGGAAATTTGTGGCGGCCCCCACGTCACACATACTGGCGAGTTGGGCAAATTTAAAATTACCAAAGAAGAATCATCCTCGGCCGGCGTCCGTCGCATTAAAGCTATCCTAGAATAAAGTCCTTAGTCTTATCAGTCCTGAACGATTCGGAGCTTCAGAGCACGCGCAGGTGTAGGCGCGGGGTAGACTTTACCGTTCTGTTTATGTATAATCATAAATATGGTTCAGGAGGTAAAACCCAGAAAACGCACTGTGACGGATGTGCAAATTCCGGCTCCCGCTACTGCTAGTGGCAAAAAACGCAAGCGTTCATCTTTCCGGCGGTCGGTTTGGCAAAACCCTTTGATGGAATATTGGGCATCAAAACGCCCCCGTCGTCACCCCAAGCGCCGTCGTTCGCGCCGGGCGCAAACTGAGCTTCGCATCTTGATTATGCTCGCGTGTTTTAGTGTTTCGGTCGGCCTTTGGGAAAACTTTCGGCAACTCTGGCTACAAAAAAATGACTTTACTACCACCGCTATCAGTAACATTACCAGCCTCGGTACTATTTTTACGGTCATTGGCGTCATTGTGGTCGCCAAGACCGTCGATGTTCCACGTATGAAACGTTTCATGTCGATTGCGCTCATCGCTCGTTCGGTCAACATGTTGCTAATGTTTATCCTCAATAGTACCGGCCTGCGCGTTCTGATTGATATCTGTATTATTTTCGACATTCTGGCTACGTCATTAGTCTTTACCGGCATCTATCCTTTAATTACCACCGCGATGAAGAGCAACCAAGCTTACAGCCGGCGCAAACTAGTCGAATATCTCTTCCGTGATGTCGGTGTATTTATTGGCGGCATCTTTATCGGCCAGTATATCGGTAATTTCTTGATCGATTATAATGTCTGCTTGATGATTGCCTTGATCTTCTCGGTGGTTGCTACTATTATTATGGTGCGTATTCCAATCATTATTACCGAACGAATGCCGGAGAGCAAATTCTCCATGCTCAAATTTATCCTCAAAAACAAAATTCAACGCATTTATATGATTTTTGCCTTTCTGAGTAATGCAGCATGGAGTACGGCTACTGGCCTAAAAATGCTCATGCTGACAGACTACTTTGATTTTTCGGCTAGCATGGCAACAACTTATCTGTTGGTGCTAGGACTCTTATCGGATTTAGTCGGAATCCTTGCTCTGCGCTATTTTACGCCCAAAAATGATTATGCTACAATCTGGATTAAATTCGGCGTCCGCGCTCTTGCCTTTGCTTTTGCTTTTACGACTGGCAATATTTTCATGTGTTTCCTTGCCTTGACTTGGGGATTACTCAGTAGCACCGCCTACGAAAACATCACCGATGGATACTATATTAACGCAATCGATAATCGTCATCAATTGCAATACAATAGTTTTAAGCATGTTGTCAACTATCTTGGCGACGCCGTTGGAATTTTCCTCTGTGGGCAGATGCTGCAGTTTGGTGCGCAGTATGTATTTGGCCTCGCTGCCTTGATCTGTGTGCCGCAGATTTCTCTGGCCTTTTACTTAATTTATCTACGGAGAAAACAAGGCCGTTCGCGCAAGCTGAGTCGACGATGACGTCGGAATCAGCCTGTCGTCAATATCTTGTGCTATAATGAAGTAATGAATTTGATACTGCGAGGTTTGAATCCTCCTCAGGAGGAAGCTGTAAAAACACTGTCGGGTCCAGTTTTGGTTTTGGCTGGTGCTGGTTCTGGCAAAACCAAAGTCCTAACGCACCGGATCGCGAATCTCATCATGCACGGTACGCGCCCTGACCAAATTCTCGCGGTTACTTTTACCAACAAAGCCGCCAAAGAAATGCGGGTCCGCCTCTGGAATTTGCTGGAAAAAAGCCGTAATACGGCCGAAAATACCCCGCAAACCCTTGATTTTTCCGCAAAATCGCCGATCACCACTCAAAATAGCGTTAGCGCATCACCAGAAGCCTCAGAAGGCCCGTCAAAATCCGACCCTTCCTCATACCAAGCTCCGCAGCTAAACGCTTCAGGAGCGACCCTAAGTAGCCCTAGCGCCGAACCGCCTCGAAATTTTATGCCTTATATGGGGACTTTTCACGGCATTTGCGTGCGGATTTTGCACATCGAATATCTAGCTGCTGGCATTGACCGTAATTTTACTATTTATGACTCAGAAGATCAATTGACGCTGATTCGGCGCATTATGCGCGCTATGAACCTTATGAACGAAAAATCCGTCACCCCCAAGAATATCCAAAGTTTGATCAGTAATTACCAAAATGCCGGCATGACACCAGCTGACGCTCGGCGGGAGGCCTTTTACCCCAATCAAAAGATTGCTGCCGAAGTTTTTGAGCAGTACGAGCGCGAAAAAACCGCCGCTGCCGCCCTTGATTTTGACGATCTTCTCACAAAAACCGCTGATCTTTTTGCTAAAAATGCCGAAGTGCGCGCCAAATGGCAACAAAAATTCCGTCATATTTTGATTGATGAGTACCAGGATACTAATGCCGTACAGTACAAACTAATCAAGCTACTGGTCAACGAGGAGCGAAACATCTGTGTAGTCGGTGATGATTGGCAATCAATTTATTCTTGGCGCGGAGCTGATTTTACCAATATTCTCAATTTCGAGCGCGACTTTAAGGGCGCCAAAGTTATCAAACTGGAGCAAAATTACCGCAGTACTGGTAATATTCTGGCCGCATCCCAAAAAATCATCAACCAAAACAAGACTCGTACCGAGAAAACCCTCTTTACCGAAGCTGGTCAGGGCGATCCAATTACGATCGAAGGCACGGCCGACGAAACCGCCGAAGCCAACTACGTTGCGCACCAGATTCTACAGATCAAAACCGCTCATCCCGAGCGTCAGTATCGCGATTTTGCCGTGCTTTATCGTACGAATGCACAGTCGTCGGCTTTTGAAAAAGCGTTCATGGCCTTACGGATTCCTTATAAAATTATTGGTGGCGTGCGGTTTTATGATCGCAAAGAAGTTAAGGATGTCTTAGCAATCCTCAAACTGATTCCCAATCCACACGACCGGGTCAGCTTAGAGCGCGTCGTCAAAAACGTGCTTTCTGGCGTCGGGGCAGCTTCTTTAGAGAAAGTTTTTCTATTCTTTGACTCTCGTCCTGGTACTAATATTGCCTCTTGTGCGGAGTTGCTCGAAAGTAGTATTTTACCGGGCCGCGCTCGCAATAGCCTAGCACGATTAGCGAATTTTCTCCAAGACATGCGCAATAGTGCACCCAATAATGACGGCGTGGACGGATTAGTGCGCGAAATGAGCGCGGATGGTGCCGACACAGTTACAACTTTTCCGGCTGCTGAAATTGTCGAAAAAATCGTGCGGTTCTTTGATTTTGCCACCTTACTACATAGCGATACGCCTGATGGTGAAGAGCGCATGCAAAACCTCGAAGTCTTAGCAAGCAACGCCAGTGTTTATGATACACTAGAAGAATTCCTCGCGGACGCAGCTTTGCTCAGTTCGGCTGACGAAGGCACTGCGGGCGATGATGTAGTTTCACTCATGACTTTACATGCCGCCAAAGGTCTGGAATTCCCGGTCGTTTTCATGGTCGGGCTCGAAGATGGCCTTTTCCCGAGTAGCCGCGCTGATAATTCTGAAGACGAACTCGAAGAAGAACGCCGCTTGGCTTACGTCGGCATGACTCGCGCCATGCAAGATTTATTCTTAACTTTTGCTGGTTCACGCTATACTTTTGGTGGTCGCAATTATAATATGCCGTCCCGCTTTTTGCTGGAACTAGGATACAATCCTTACGGAACTGGAGAATTCGGTGAGTCGGGCGTTTTTGGTATCGATCAGGGCAGTCTGGGTATCCTGGGCGGAGATCCAGATGGGGAATTTAGTGATTTTGATCCTTTTCCTGATGACGTCCCAGTATTTGAATAATCAATTAATTTGTCTTTTGACTCTATCTCTGCTATAATAAAGCATAGGATATGATGAAATTACATTTCCGTTTACGTAATATTGCTTGCGCAGCATTATTGATGTTGTCTAGTGCCTTTTTGACGGTCCGGTTTATGATGCAACAGAATGAGCAAGCTGTTTACGCTGATGATGGTACGCCAATTCGTACTACTTCGGACGAATTTTTTGTGTCGATTTATGATCAAGGCCATTTTTTGACTGTTAAGACCGGCGAAGCGACTGTGCGGGAAGTTATCGACCGAGCTCACATTACTCTGGCTGAGACGGATATCGTTGAACCAGGCTTAGATACGGTGATTGATGATGATTTTAATATCAACATTCATCGGGCTCGGCCGGCGATCGTGATTGATGGCATGCAAAAACGCTACGTCATGACCGCGAGCTACGACCCTAAGCAGATTGCGCAAGAGGCCGGATTAACGGTTTATGATGGCGACACTTTTGAGCTAGAATTCAATAATAGCTTTCTTGAGGCAGGCGCGGTTTCGACTTATCGTCTAGAACGTAATGGCGGACGTTCGCTCACTATGACTGAGCCGATTCCTTATACTACCGAGATTAAATACGATTATAATTTAGCTAAAGGCGAGACTTATCTCGAACGTGCCGGCGAGGATGGCCAGCGCAAGACAGTTTACGAAGTCAGTTTTGCTAATAACGTAGAAGTGGAGCGCAATTTAGTCTCCGAGGAGACCGTTCGTGAGCCAGTTGCGGAAATTAAGGTAGTAGGCGCGAAGCTTTCGGTGGCGCCAGGCCAAGAAACCTGCCTAGGTTGGCTTCGCGAAGCCGGTGTCGGAGAAGCCGACCTCGAAGCGGCACTATATATTATATATCACGAGTCGGGCTGTCGAGTTGATGCCGAAAATGCTAGCTCCGGCGCTTACGGTATTCCGCAGGCATTGCCTGGTTACAAAATGCAAAAAATGGGTGACGATTGGCAAACCAACCCTATTACCCAAATTCGCTGGATGATTGACTATGTAAATAATCGTTATGGTGGATGGCAAGGCGCACTGCAGTTCAAGCAATCGCGCGGTTGGTATTAGTCAATGAAAAACAAAAAATCCTTAGGACAACATTGGCTGAAGAATCGCGAGATTTTAGAACAAATTGCCGAATTAGCGGTCGTACCCGATATCGAGAATTGTTTGGAGATTGGTCCCGGTCTAGGTACTCTGACCTCGAGCCTGTTGAGGCGTTTTCGTAAAGTCATTGCCGTCGAATTTGACGCCGATCTAGCGCGCAAATTACCCGGTTCTTTTCCGGGCAAAAATTTGCAAGTTATCAATGCAGATTTTCTACAAGTGAATCTTGCTGATTTAATTTCGCATGCCCTGTATGTCGTAGCAGGAAATATCCCCTACTATATTACTTCGCCGATTATTCGTAAACTACTCGAAGCAGAAGCTAAGCCGGCCAAAATCGTGCTGCTTATTCAGAAAGAAGTTGCTCAGCGCATTGCCGCCGAGCCGGGGAATCATAGTTTGCTTTCGCTTTTTGTACAAAATTACGCCGAAGTCACACTTGGCCCTATCGTGCCTGCCAGCGAATTTACTCCGCCACCCAAAGTTGACAGTCAAGTCATAATTCTCACACCATTACCAGCGCCACAGATTGATCCCAAATATTTTTCCGGTATCAAAAAAGGATTTTCCAGCCCGCGCAAAAAGCTTGTCGCGAATTTGGCTAATGCTCAACTAGACAAAACTGCTTGGCGTCAAATTCTCGAACAACACAAAATCAATCCGGATGCACGTGCCGAAGATCTCGATCTATGGGATTGGGAAGAAATCCTGCCGAATTGAGCAACTTTGGAGCTTGTACAAAAACTAGAAATGCGCTAAAATAAAGGTAATGATTTTAAAATAAAAAGGGGAAAGATGAATCCGCAAGATAACTATTCACCATCGCCGCTCACGCCAGGTTTGGCGCCAGCTGGTCCAAATCCAGCACCAAATATGCCGTCGCAGAATTTATCAACTGATCCATTAGTTATGGCCAGCGCAGCTAATAATAATTATAATGCCGCTCCAGCTACTCCACCAGCATCGCCCAACTCCATGCCAGCTTTTAATACGGCTCCTGCTAGCTCGCCAGCCGACAATCCGAGCTCTACTGCGGGTGGTCCGGCTGATGCGAACGCTGCCCCAGGGATTAATGGCGCGCCCGTCGTCAATGATATGGCTAATACTTCTGCAGCTCCGACTCAGTCGTCCGCTAGTAGCCCCAGCCCTGCTCCAGCACAGCCGTTTTCGCCTTTCAACAACACTAATCCGACCCTTGACCAGCAAACTCCCGGCACTTCTCCAAAGTCCGGCAGCGGTCATCGTACTCTCAATCTCATCTTAGGTTTGCTGACAGTAGTATTTGCTGTCGCTGCCATTATCTTTTGTATTTTGTGGATGCAGGCCCCCAAGAATAATAATTCTAATCAAGGTAATTCGGGCAATTCTGGCAACTCTACTGACCAAGATAACAATGATGATCAAAATCAGCCATCCGGTGATCAGTCCAAGACCGAAACAATTCTATCTTGTCGCCTAGGCGGTGATCTACCAAATCTCGGTGAAGGTATGACCGCTGAAGGCGAGATGCCGACCGCTATGGGGATTTCTATTGAAGCGCGTTATCGCAATGATGAAATACAGTCACTGGCGATGGGCACAGAGATGACTTTCGCCACCAACGAAGCTGCAGCTGCCACACTTGAGTCAATGCGTACCGAGTTCGAGCAACAAGCCGCAACTTATCGCGAACAATACGGTTTGAATGTTGCTATGAGTATTGAGCAGTTTAACAATACAGTTAGTTCAGTTGTTTCAGCAGATGGTAATGATTTGCGCACTAATCCAGCTTACGGCGTAGCTTTTGGTCTCTATCCTGACATTGAGAGTAACGATCCGACTACCGTCTCACCAGAAAATCCACCAGACACCAGTCTGTCCGCTTTACGTACTCTCTACCAAGGCAATGGTATGACTTGCGAAGAAAAGCAAGCCGAAATCACCGAAGAATAATTCAATATCAAATTTCCGTCTGGAGACTCTTGTGATATCTAAGGGTCTCTTTTTGGGTGTAATTCCGGGATACGAGTTAGCGTGGTCGCTCTTTTGAGCATTGTTCCATAATACCAATCTTATATAGTCTTAAACTGTTGTAATTTTTACAACATATTTCTCTGAGAAAAATGGAACCAACCTATCTCTTATGGGTAAAATACCCATTTCTATGAAAATATGTTACAATATATATTATGTCAAAAGTATATCTCTGCACAGCAATTCCTTATGTCAACGGTAATCCCCATATTGGTCATGCCATGGATTATCTTTTGGCTGATACTTATGCACGATATCGTCGGCTTCGCGGAGATGAAGTACGCTTTCAAGTTGGCACAGACGAACATGGCAACAAAGTTTTTAGTTCCGCTCAAAAGAATCATCTGACCGTCGAAGCATATGCTCAGCAGAATTCAGACAAATTCCGCCACTTTATCGATCAACTTAATATTTCTTATACCGATTTCATCCGTACCACCGATCCCGATCATGTTCGCCGTTGTCAAGAAATTTGGACTAAATTGTCGCCACATATTTACTCGGCCGAGTATGATGGTTGGTACTGCGAAGGTTGTGAGCGTTTTGTGACATCGAAAGAATATGACGAAAATCATGGCATTTGTCCAGATCATCAAAAACCTTACCAAAAACTCTCCGAACGCAATTATTATCTCCGCTTAAGCGATTTCAAAGACCAAATTCATCAACAAATCGAATCTGATCAACTGCTGATTTTACCAGAATTTCGCAAGCACGAAATGTTACGGCTTCTTGCCGATGCACCAGATATTTCTATTTCGCGTCCGCGCAAGCAGCTGACTTGGGGTGTCCCCGTGCCGGGAGACGAAGACCAAGTGATGTACGTTTGGATTGACGCTTTGTCGAACTACATTACCGTATTAGGCTACCCTGACCAAAATATTTCCGCTTATTGGCCAGCCACGGCTCAATTCGTTGGCAAAGATATTTTGCGCTTCCATGCCATTACTTGGTCGGCAATTTTGCTTGGCCTAGACTTACCGTTGCCACAGCATATCATTGCCCACGGCCATGTCTTAGCTGATGGTCAAAAAATGAGCAAAAGCATCGGTAATGTGATCGATCCCGTTGAAGTTGTCGATAAATATGGCTTGACTGCATTTCGTTATTTCTTCCTTCGTCATATTGATACATTTGCCGACTCCGACTTCACTTGGCAGAAGTACGAAGAAGCATACAACAATGAACTTGCTAATGATCTTGGTAATCTAGTTCAGCGCCTCGCTACACTTTGCTCCAAAAATCACATCAGCGGCCTCGACGCATCTACAACTTTGCCTAGTCAGTATGTCGAGCTGATGGATCATTTTGAGTTTGCGAAAGCTTTTGATTATGTGTGGCAGTTAGTCCAAAACTTGAACAAGCAAATTGACGAGCAAAAACCTTGGGCACTTGCTAAAGCCGGTAATACTGTAGCACTTAAAAAAGTTATGCACGAACTAGTGCGAGGCATACTTGATGTTGCCTATCTGCTCACGCCTTTTCTGCCCGAGACCGCCGCAACTATCACGCAAATTTTCAGTAGCACCGAAATTCTGCCACCCGCTCAACCACTTTTCCCAAAACACTAATCGGCAAACTTTGCTAATCTGGGACGGACTTACTTTCCGTCCCAGTATTGTCCGCCGCCCAAAACGTCATAACTTACTAACTCGTAGTCATGAAGTGCTTCTGTCTGCTCTAGAATTGTATTGCCTAGATAAGCCAAAGTCAAAACCGGCACTTCCTGACAAATTTCATCCACAAGGTAAAAGAGTGCTGGCTTCTCGGCGCCGATAATATTATACATTGTATTTTGTAGGCAATTTGGCGATACGATTGGCAAATCGACATTCCGCGCAATCAATTCTGGTAGCTCAAAACCTAATTTTTCATTCATCTCCGCAACTTCGGCTGGCGTGTACATACTTTCAATATCAAAATTAGCATAAATAAAATACGGCGTTAGATGTGCGAAATCACGGTCAATCTTTTCTTCGGACTGAGTATAAGCATCCAACAAACCTGCGGCATGATCACCAAACCACAATACGACTGTTGGCTCATCAAGCCGGTCTAGTGCATCAAGAAACTCGCCCACATATTCATCCGCATGATACAAACTTTCAAAACTGTGTTCTAGAAATACATTGTCAGCCTCAATCAAAGGGAAATTCAGCTCCGGATATTGCGCAATATTATAAGGAGAATGATTCTGCATCGTCACTGCGGCAATCATTTGCGGATCATCGTTATCTCTCAACGTATCCAAAACTTCATTAAAAACTGAGCGATCGTTAATATAAAGACTCAAATGCTCCTTTTCGGTATGCGTCATTAAATCCTCGTCGATAAAGGTATTATACCCCAGCAATGGATAGACCCAATTGCGCTTGTAGAACGTGCCATCGTAAGTATGAATCGCCGTCGTCTCAAAACCTAACTCTTTCGCCCAGTTCGCGACACTCAAGACTCCGTGTGTTTTTGGGATTGAATTGACATAAGGCATCGAATTAGCCCAATAATTTGACAAGCCAGTTTGGATTTCGAATTCTACATTGGCCGTATTGCCGCCATATTCTGGTGAATACATATAGCCGCTCGGATAATCTCGGAAAATCCGACGTAAATTTGGCAACGGATCGCCACCGCGATGACTATAATATTTTGTCAACAGTTCTGGATCATAAAAAGTTTCATCCAGCACTACTACGATATTCTCGGCAATTTCATCAATCGGCTTGCGCTCACTTTCGGGGCTATTCTCATCCGCCTTTTTCTTAGCACGATATTTCTCAGCGACAGCTTGCATAGTTTCTTCATTATAATCTTCCGGTGGATCAACTGAAAGTTTACCAAAATTATACAAAAACCCAATCACGAAACCGTTTTTCAGATAGTTTTCTGCCTGATTCCAGCCCACTAAATCAATATCTTCAAGCCATTCCGGCGGATTGCGCGTCAAAATCGGATGAGCTATGAGACTAAAAGCTGCTAATGATGCCATCAAGAAAGAAGCGCGTGGTATTAAAGCGAAACGATCCCACCATGCCAGCCCGCGTTTATCGCGCCCAATGACTTTACCCGCGCAATACTCCAAAAAGATCGCTCCCACCATAATGAAAATCACGCCAATAACCAATCTGACGATACTCCCCATATCGACAAACTGCGTCAGATTTCCCGCTTGATCCGCCATTAAGAAATCTTCCGGCACCAGCGGTGTCGCCCGTAGTTTAAACTTCTGAATATTAATAAAAGTAATTACACTTATAATCGAGAAAGACAACCCAAGCGTAAAGAAAATGCGCCAAGTTAACGAAGCAATAATTGCCATCAAGCAAAAGATAATGATACAACTATATGTGAACAGGGCCGGCTTGTTAGTAATAAAGTTTTCGGTTGGCTCAACTTCACACAAATTCTGACGCCAGAGAATAAACCAAGTAAACAAAACCGAAGTACCGACTAATAGCAAGACCGAAAATAGCACTCGCAGAAAAATTGGCATCGTATGGCGCCGACGCTGATCGTTCCGAGATTTGGCCAGCTTAACTTTTTCTTCGTTTTCTCGTCGAATTTGGTTCAGGTTAGCTCTATCATCATTTGGTAAATTCGCCAATTTGATCTCAGTCGCAAAAGGCGACTTGCCATTCTTCGATTTCATGTCGTTGACGGTCTTCGCAGATTTACGTCCCGTCGACGCCTGAACTATTTTAGCTACTTTCTTTTGGGCTGCCAAGGAACTGCTAGTCTTTTGCGCTACCGAAGAATCACCAACCTCTTGAGCCGTTGGGGAAGTGTCAGCCTTTTGAGTCGCTGGGAAATCGGAGGTCTTTTTCCGCGCTTGTGACGTGCTATCTTTTGCTTTTTTATCCTTTAGCTCAACCTTGATAGTCTCAGATTTGAGCGATGAGTCTTTCTTGGAATCTTCTGCTTTTGCTAATTGATCATGTTTAGGCTCATCTACCTTTACCAACTGATTCTGCTTTTGTGCGTTTGCTTTTGCCGGTTGATCTTGCTGACTCTTTTCGATATGTAGAGAGGAGTTCTGCTTGGATGTATCTTGCCTAGACGAATCTGGTTTTGACGAGGCTGGTTTGGATATACTCTGCTGAGCCGTAACTTTATCGACGGTTTTTTCTGCATCATTTTGCTTTAAAACTGGCTTAGGACGCAACTCGGCCCGTGCTGCCAAGGTAGTCTTCTTCTGAGGCGCATCTTTTTCGCTTTTTTCACTCTTAGCCTCCATAGGCTTTGCCCAGTTCTGTTGGTTTTCTGGCCGCATAGTGGTCCAAATTTCCGATTTCTTCTCGTCAGCTTGCGTGTTAGAACTCTGACTGTCACGAACTTCGATCCGATGTTGCTTTTTTGGCGGCCTGGCACCAGAAAAATTCGCCTGAAAACCTTTAGACAAGCTAAGAATAGAATCTGGAACTTTATTTTTGCGTTTTTGAGACATCTTAATCATTATTATAACACAAAGATTTTGATATTTTGCGTACAGACATTCTCGGTCGGCTGAATAATACTATCTACTATATAACATATACTAGGCATTATTTTCATAACAACCCAATTTTCGCCGCAAAATGATTGCCACGATTTCGCGCGACTCCTACATTAACTAAAATCCCCCAGTTCAACCAGGGGATTATAGTTTGTTAGTCTTAAGTTTATATTAAACTAAGCGTCCAGCTCTTTGTCGTCATCGCAATCGCAGAAGTAGCCACCACATGATAGACGTGTTGCAATGTCAGACAGGTAGAAGCCAATCACGCCACCGATGATCGGAACGATAATGTAGGTAAGAATACCGAAACCTGCAATTGCAAAAGCGTTACTCTCAGTATCCAAGGCCGTTGGGATAACGCGATACATCAACGCTACAACTGGATTAAATGTGCAGCCGTTCTGAACGCCGAAGTAACCGTAGGCTACCAGCCAACCAAACAGGAAGACGAAGGCTAGCACTGCAGTAACGCTAAGAGCGAACGCAGTCGGATTCTTCTTTGCAAAACGCAAAGCACGAGCGAAACCAAAGGCAATCAAAACTGCTCCAAAGAGCTCGAGCAGAGCAAGCGGTAAGAAACCCTCGAAGTTTTCAATTGCATTCATCATCGGTAATTCAGATTGTGTCTCACTAGCGATACGGAATCCGTTGAGAATTAGTAAGCCAATCCAGCCACCAAGTAACTGTGCTAGCATATACAAAATACCACGAATCGCAGAGACGCGGCGAGTCGCCATCATGCCGGCGGTTACAAGTGGATTAAGATGTGCGCCCGAAAGACGTACCACAATCAAATAAACGCCTGCCAAGACCAGCACGCAGTACAAAGGCGTCGAAGAACCGATGCCGACCATGAGCATGAACATAGTAATAATCATCATGCCGAGAGCTTCGCCGATTAAAGCGCCCCAAATCTTTGGTGTCTTGAAAATCGTGAGAATATTTTCGTTCTGACTGTACTTACGAGCAAAGAATCCCTTCATTGGCTTATCGCAAGATTTTGAAGTAATAGTCTTCTTACTATCGTCCTCGCTGACAGAAATAGTCTCGGTCTCGATTACTTCTTCGTCCACTACTTTTGCGTCCTTGGCATCTTTGTTGGATTCAGGCTTATCTGCTGGTTTCTTAGCAGATTTCTTTGGCTTTTGATTTGCCATTATTAAAACCTCCTTACACTGATATTCACTAAATTATAGCACACGTGTGATACAATGGGAAGGTACAAAGTTAAGCATAACAATCGCAAAGGATTTTCATGGGAATTATGGTTTCAAGAGATATGGATGAAAGGTCAGAATTAGATCGTCGCATTTCGGCAGATTTACGAGCACGCGCGCAACATAGTCGCGATAGAGACGACGATCCTGATTACGTTGACGACTCCGCCTACATCGAAAATACCAAAAAATCCGGCAAATTTACCTGGGTTTGGATTATTTTGATTGTTTTGGCAATCGCCTCTATTATCTGTATTGTTTTTATCTAAAGAAATAATTTTGGTATACCCTATCCTTCCATTATAGCACAGATTTACTTTTTTGTCAACTATTTTCCGCGTAAAACCCTAACCCTCGCCCCGCTAATCTGAGAATATCGCTTTATAGAGTAAAATATCCGGAGGAAGAAAATAGCTGGGGGTTCACGTTTTTCCGCTCAATTCTATCCCCAAGTGTAACATAACCGAGATCAAAGAGTCATTTCCATTTTCACTACAGTATAGCCAAAATAAAAAGAGGCGGATCTAGGATTAACTTCACTTCCTGCCAATCTGTATATAATAGCACAGTCTCCAGCTGATTCTCAGGCAAAAACCTAAACTGTGCTATAATAATATTATGTCAGATATAGAGAAGTTGAAATCCGAATTAAAAAATATCAACGCTGAGTATGCTAAGATTAAGACTTTGCCGCCCGAAGAGCGCGGTAAGTTTGGCAAAGAAATCAATGCGAAAAAGCAAAAAATCCTCACTGCCATCGCCAAGGCTGAAGAAGCCGCGGAGAGCGCTGAGGTGTCGCCGATTGATGTCTCTGCTCCTAGCTTTCCGAACGCGCCGATTTTTCAGCCGAAATTTGGCACCAAGCATCCTCTGATGGTCGAGCTTAACCGCGTTGCTAATATATACGCCGACATGGGTTTTGACGTGATGGAGCCTCAGCAGCTAGACGACGAATTTCATATGTTTGATAGCCTCAACTTCTCTCAGGGTCACCCAGCGCGTGACGGCTATGATACTTTTCGGACGGCCGAAGGTTTTATTCCGCCTGCGCATACTTCTACGATGCAACATCGCGCTCTCAAAAAATACAAATCTCGCCTTGCCCAAGGTGGCCAGATCGCCGTTGTCGTCCCTGGTCGCGTCTTCCGTAATGAAGACGTCGACGTCACGCACGAACACACTTTTTATCAATGCGAAGGTGTCTTTGTTTCGAAAGATGCTACGATGGGCCAGATGTTTGGCGTTCTCAAGCAGTTCTTCGAGGCGTATTATGGCCAAAAACTCAACATCAAGACTCAGCCCGGCTATTTCCCGTTCACCGAGCCTTCTGCCGAGCTCTTGATCGAGAAGCCCGCCTGCTTGGGTGGCAAAGGTGGCGATTGGCTAGAAATGCTTGGTTGTGGCATGATCCATCCCAACGTCCTCAAGATGGCCGGCATCGATCCGACTATATATCACGGTTTCGCCTGGGGTGGCGGTATCGACCGCTTGGCGATGCTAAAGTACAACTTAAGCGACGTACGCTACTTTGAATCAGGCAAACTTGACTTTTTGGAGGAATTTTAAATGCTAATTTCGCTACTTGAAATCAAAAACTATCTGTCGGAGCCGCTTGCGATTTCTGACCAAGAACTGATTGAGCTGATCGGTTCGCGCCTAGTCGAAGTCGAAGAAGTGATTGACCTAGCGCCTAAGTACCGCGAAGCCTATATCGTCAAAGTCGTCAGCGCCGAGAAAATCCCCGACACACACTTAACATTATGTAAGATTGACGCCGGCGAGGCGCGCGAAGAGCTAGCCGAAGGTGGCCTAATTCAGGTGGTTTGTGGCGCGCCCAATGTCCGTGAAGGCATGCTGGCGGTCTGGTTGGCTCCAGGCGCCATTGTACCGCAGACTTATGGCGGCGAAGATTTTAAGCTCGGTGCTCGTAAATTGCGTGGATATCAATCTAACGGTATGCTTGCGGCTGTTGACGAGCTTGATCTCGGTACAGATCACGAAGGTATTGCCGAAATCGACCCCAAAATCGCCCAGCCCGGCGACAGTTTCGCGACGATTTTTGAGCTTAATGATATTATTCTGGATGTCGAAAACAAATCTCTCACGCATCGCCCCGACTGTTTCGGACTGATCGGCTTTGCCAGGGAAGTTTCGGGAATTTTGGGCCTCAAATTCCAAGAGCCAGAGTGGCCTGAGCTGGCGCCGGTTCATGATTTGCCTCTTAGCGTCAAAATCACCGACAAATCGCTCTGCCCTCGCTATTCCTGCGCAGTCTTCGATCTGCCAAAATACGACAAAAAGAAGTATCTCTCTCCGTCCGATGTCTTCTTGGCCAAAGCCGGCATGCGTAGTATCGATCCAATGGTCGATCTGACGAACATTATTATGCTACGTACTGGTCAGCCTTTGCACGCTTTTGACTACGACAAATTAATCCAGGTTGGCGGTACTGATACGCCCAAAATCATCGTCCGTGCCGCTCAGACCGGGGAGATGCTGCAATTATTAGACGGCAAGACGATCGAATGCGTTCCCGAAGATATTTTAATCACCAGTAATGATATTCCAGTCGCTCTCGCGGGCGCAATGGGTGGCAAAAATACCGAAATTGACGCTTCAACTCAGCGCGTCGTCCTCGAAAGTGCTACTTTCTCGCTTTATCATTTGCGCAAGACACAAATGGCCCATGGCATTTTCTCTGAAGCCATTACCCGTTTCACCAAGGGGCAGTCTGCCGCGATGACTTTACCGGTTTTAGCTGAGACCATCTCCAAGCTGGGTAGTTCTCTGAATATACTGGCGGTCGACGATGAATGGGTTGCCGACCAAGAGCAGAATGTTGTAAAATTGACAACATCCGCCATCAATGACCTGCTTGGCACGAATTATGATACAGAAACTATCGTGCGCACTCTCGAAAATGTCGGTTTCGCAGTGCAAACTTCTTCCAAAATGCCATCAAAGGCCAATTCTAAGTCTTCTCAGGCCGGTTATGCTAAAAGTGCGGTATCAGCAAGGTCTGATACTGAGACGCCATCTGGCGCTAAGCTAGCGGCATCTGAGGCCCTCCTAGAGGTCACTGTGCCAATTTGGCGCACCGACATCCATATTGCCGAAGACGTAATCGAAGAAGTAGGCCGCCTTCTGGGTTATGATAATATTACCTTATCTTTGCCCGAAAAACCTTTCATCGGCAGCGAAATCGCCCCGATGTTCAAATTCAAACGTGAATTACGCGAGCTCTTATCTGATAATTTACAGATGAACGAACTTCTGACTTATTCTTTTGTCAGCCGCAGTTTGCTCGAAAAGGTCGGTCAAGATCCCGAACTCAGTTACGAAATCGTCAATTCGATTTCTCCAGAATTGCAATGTTTCCGTCAGCAGATCGTCCCTAGCCTGCTCGACAAAGTGCGCGAAAATATCAAGTCCGGCCATCAAGATTTCACCCTCTACGAAATGAATCAAGTCACCAGTAAAGCTTGGGGTCTCAATGCCGAATCTACTCCTGTCATGAAGACCGATTTGAGTATCGTGACGCTTGGCGATTTTTACCATCTGAAGTCTCAGTTGCTCGCTCTCACCAGCAAAGGTCTCAAATTGCAGATTGAATATGTGCAAATGACCGCCAATTCCAAGGCCGCCGCACTCTACCCTTATCTCGAGCCCGTCCGTAGCGCCGTCGTGACGCTGGGCGGCGAGATTATTGGCGCTTTTGGCGAGATTAGGGCTGCCGTCCTGCGCCGCCTGAAGATCGAACACACCGTTTCCGCCGCTGAGCTCAATCTAGATGCCTTAGTAGACTTGCCGCGCCAAATCAACGTCGACCTCAAAATTTCCAAATTCCCGTTTGTGGAGCGAGATTTGACTTTGCGTGTGGCGGCCGATGCTGCTTTTGGGCGTTTTTATAGTCGTATTGATGAGGTTTTGGCCGGAAACGGCTTAATTTATGAAACCACTCCCGTTTCAATTTACCAAGCCGCTACCGATGACGCTACCAAAAACATCTCTTTCCATCTCAAATTTTCTAATCCCGACAAAACTCTTGGTCAAGAAGAAATTTCTGCTATAATGAATAGCATCAACGTGGAGGTGGTGCAGCTTGGTGCGACAATTGTCTAGCTAATTTATTGTGAAAGGGAAAGCATGGATAAAAAAGATTTAAAAACTGGTATTTGGCAGCGCGTAGTGATTGTGGTGATTGCAATTTTACTGCTCGGGTCGACGATTTTGACCTACATGTTTGTGTTTATGAATAATAGCGAAACCGCCGTTTCTGGCAAAGAGGCTCGCGCCGAAGAGCTTATGGCTGAATATGACGCCAAAAATGCCGAAATTACCGCCGCCGCCCAGCCCTTATCAGACAAATATTTCCCTGAGTTTAAGAAATATATTTCCAAGATTAAGGCTTACAACGAAGCCAACGCCAACAATGCCGTCCTCAAGCACGAAGATCTCAAAGTCGGTACTGGCAAAGAATTGACCGAAGGCGATACTGATTACTTGGCCTATTATGTTGGCTGGTGTGCAGATGGTAGCATCTTCGATTCCTCCTTTAATACTCAAGGTCAAGAAAATTCCCATCCCAACGATGCCACTAGCTTAAACCCGCCGATCGACCCTTCTAGCGGCCTCATCGAAGGCTGGAACCAAGGCGTTATTGGTATGAAAATCGGCGGCGTTCGCGAGCTGACGATTTCTGGCGATCTGGCCTACGGCGACACGCGCTCGATTTGTGGCGGTCTGAACAAGCCTCTGAAGTTCATCGTTATGGCCATCGAGCCAGATGCAAACTTAGTCAAGCTTCGCGAAGAACTCCAAGATATCTATCTCCAGCTCTATATGTCATATTATTCTCTGAGCGGCGACAGCAGTAAATAAGGCCAGACGTGTATCAAGATTCTACGCAACCACTCACTGATATCGCTATTGTCGGCGGTGGTCCGGCGGCTCTGTCGGCTGCCCTTTATGTGGCGCGTGCCGGACTTTCGGTCACGATCTACGAGCGTTCCACTCCTGGCGGTTTACTTGCAATTATTCCCGAGATTCAGAATTATCCAGGCTTTGTCGGCACCGGCTCTGATCTTACTAAGCACATGCTTGATCAAATCGCTGCACTTGATGTGCCGGTAGAGTATGGGGAATGCACCGACATTACGCATTATCATGATCATTTCGCTCTCACGATCGACGACGACATCATCAATTCCCGCGCTGTCATTATCGCCACCGGCTCGCTGCCCCGCTCCCTCAATTTTACGCCAACTCCGCCCGTCTCCTATTGCGCTTTGTGTGACGGTCATCTAGCACAAGGGAAGCAAGTGGCGGTCATCGGCGGTGCTAACTCCGCCGTCCAAGAAGCAATTTATCTGGCTGGCCTCGCCGCCTCTGTTACGCTTATCACGCATTCTCAGCTCAAGGCCGACCAAGCTCTACAAGATATCTTGCGCTCGCTCGCTAATGTCAAAATCGTCGAAAATACCGAGCCGACCTCGCACCTACTTAAGCAATTTGACCATATTTTTGTCTACATTGGTCAAACTCCCGCCAGCACCTGCCTGCACTCGCTCGCTGGCCAGCTCCTCGAAGGTGATAAATTGCTCGACGGCCAAGGCTACGTCTTAACCAAGCAGAATTTGTTACCTAATGCTCAGGATAATCATACTCAAGATCATACTAGTAACATCCTCACTCACGAAACCATCGTCCCCGGCTTATTCGCAGCTGGCGATGTTCGCGCCGGCTCCATCCATCAAGTCGTCACTGCCGCCGCTGACGGTGCAGCTGCTGCGATCGAAGCAATCTCTTACCTCAAACACCGCAGCGCCTAGCGCTCAACTAGCCCACTCAGAGCTTCGGCTCGCATATGTATCTGACTGCACTGAGAGTGGACTGTCGCGCCTCTGCGTGCGCACGGCGGAGCAGTTCATGCGTATCTAGGTGTCCTTTGCGCTTCCTGAGTCCACAACCACCCCTTAAATCGAGCTTAAGCTTGGCAAATTACAAAAAAGATTGTAATAACTATTGACAAATTTAACAATGTGTGCTACAATGAAAGCATGAGTCGTTTGAAGAAGGCCGGCTCAAGTACGATGTACTCGTTTGGTAATAAGGAGGTAAATTATGAGCAACATCGGGTTTATTATCGTCATCGGTATCGTTTTCATGATACTGACTGCAATGTGCACATCTCTCCGCGATGAGCGCGGACATGTGAAGGCTATCAGCGGTCGCTCCTGTGTTATTCTCGGCGCTATTTTGTCGCTCGTGATTAGCTTGGGTGTTGGCAAGCTGGTTGCCGTGAACTGCTTGGGGACTGACCCCAATGTCATTATGGTCATTGGCGCCTATGTCTTGGGTGCGGTTGTCGTATCCGGCATGGTGCCAGTCACCTTCAGTGCCTTCATGTTTGTCGCCTATTGGCGCCGTCGTAGCGTTTTGGCTGACATCGATGAAGAACTCACTGATGACGCGATTGCGGATTTGGAAGTAAGCTGGCTCACGAATTGCGCTCAGAGTATGCAACATCATCTCCGGCGCAAAGCCAACCTGCGTCGCAGCGACCAAGCTAAGATTATCTCTACCGTGAAAAAGGCGCCCGTTCCGGACGAATCCTACGGAGAAGTGATCTATTTCGCAACTCGGTACGTGCTGCACATCCACGACGTGGTTACGGCATTGCAGAGACACAGATGTCCCTTTAGGGGATGCAAAATGACTGTTCGCGTGCCTGCGCACCAAGTTACTCAGGTTATGACTTCGAGTGAAAAAGGCCGCAGCATTGATCGCGTCAGTTAAGCCTTTTTAGCACTACTTCGGCCCGCCAATTTCGGCGGGCCTTCTCCTTGACCTCATAAACCCAAAACCTCCAGACCGAGCAGTTGAAGAGGAGTTGTTAGTTCTGTGAAATCTAAACCCTCCGTATTGAGTACCTGGAGGCAGATTATTAGCTCCGCGAAACCCAAAACCTCCGTACCAAGTATCTGAGGTTAATCATTGCTTAAAATATACTTCATTTTCGCCTGCGTTAGGAATGATTCTGCTATAATAAATCTATGCAGGAGACATTTTATTTTTACGATCTGGAAACTTCCGGTCTCAATTCGCGGACCGATCGGATCATGCAGTTTGCCGGGCAGCGTACCGACCTCAATTTCCAGCCCATCGGCGAGCCGACTAATCTCCTGATTGCCTTGGCCGAAGATACCTTGCCAAATCCTGGAGCGATTATGGTGACCGGTATTACACCCAATTCTACTCGTACTGATGGTATGACCGAGCGTGAATTTTGTCAGTACTTTATTGATCAAATTGCCACGCCACACACTACGATGACCGGATATAATTCGATTCGGTTTGATGATGAGTTTATGCGCCATACCTTGTGGCGTAATTTTTATGATCCCTACGAATGGCAATGGCAAGACGGCCGTAGTAGCTGGGATCTGTTGGATGTTGTGCGCATGACGCGGGCGCTGCGCCCCGAAGGGATTGAGTGGCCCCTGACCCCCGAAGGTAAGCCGACTAATCGCCTCGAGTTGATCACGAAGTGCAACGGCATTGAGCATACTCATGCTCACGATGCGCTTTCGGACGTGGAAGCTTTGATTAGCGTGACAAAACTAATCAAAGAAAAACAGCCGCAGTTATTCGATTTTCTCTATGGGTTACGCAAGAAACGCGACGTCATGCGCCTGATCAATCTTGACAATCCGCAGCCTTTTGTTTATGCTAGCGGCCGCTATCCCTCTAAGACGGCCTTTACGACGGTTGCGTATCCTATTGCTCCGGCCGCTAATAATTCACTCCTAGTCTATGATTTGCGACACAATCTCGACGAGCTTTTGCAGGGTGAAGCCGCTGCGCGCGAGAACGGCACTTTCGACAAGAAGAAGCCTTACCGCGAACGCGAGATTTGGGAGCGAGATTATTTCCCGGTTGTCAAAAAACTTCAGTTTAATCATTGCCCGGCGGTAGCGCCCATCGGAGTCCTTGGCAAAGAGAACGGCTGGGATAAGGTTAGTTTAAATGAAACTACGGTGCAGCAAAATCTTGAGAGCCTGCGGGCGCATCCAGAGTTTATTGAGCGGATGGCTGCGCTGCCGCGTCCCGAGTATGGGCGCGCTGATGATGTTGAGTCGATGCTGTATGATGGCTTTCTTCAGCATAGCGATCAGCGCCTCTGTGCCGTGGTGCGTCGTAACGGAGCGGATGAACTGGCGGATTTTCATCCAGAATTTCAAGATGAACGCTTGCCGGAATTGTTGTTGCATTATAAGGCCAAAAATTTCCCCGCGGCATTGAGTGAGTTGGAAACTGAGCAATGGGAGACCTATCGGACTAAGCGCCTCGACCGCCAAGGTCCCAAATTCCTCAAGGAGCTTCAAGATATTCAGATACAGCTGGCGCAAAACCAAGGTTTTAACGGTAAAAGTGTTGATGAATGCCGTTATCTGGCTGAAGAATTGATGTTGTGGTATCAAAACTTGCAAAATAGCGATTATTAAGCCACAAAATAAGAAAATAATCAAAAACTATTGACAAAAACTACAATCTGTGATAATATAGAAGTATATCGTGTATGCGATATACTCTGCTTCGGCGGTGTACATTGAAGAAGGGAGGTAAGTGTATGCTTACTAAAAATTACGAAATCGTGAATGGCCCCAGCCGGATGGACTTGTTTGTTGCTCTTGCCTACGCCTACGACGCCAACCATTTTTTCTGCGTCAAGATGCAAGACGCAAGCGGCGACATTTTCCAGACCGCGGTCACGGAGATTAGTCACGAAGATGGCAACGGATACTCTTTCAACATCAAGGGGCGTTTGGAGCGCTCTGCTAAAAGCGGAAAGTTTATGCGCTACAAGTGTCCCGGGAATCTCCCGGAGAAGTTCCACGGGTATTACAATGCTCACACCCGCCATGGGTATTTGGTTATTGAAGAGCCGTCCGAAGACCAGACTATCGATTCCGATGAGTTCGGAAACACCGAAGACAAACCTGTTGAGGCCTCCCCTGCCGAAGAGCAGCCGGTCGCCTACGTTTGCGTAGACAACAGCTAAGTCTTATTATTATTTTTTTGCCAACATCATTTTTTCACCTCCTTTTATTACCACCCCCAGCATTTCGCTGGGGGATATTTCATGAGATAATCCATTACCATTATCCCCACCGTACTAGGCAGCGGAGAGGATAACCGAAGTAACGGTAGTTGTAGAAGTTGTTGGAGGGGTAGACGTCTGAAGTGCTGATAGTAAGATTGAAGCTAAGACTGAAACTGTCCTGAAAATGTGTACCATAATTAGCATAACTGCTCCAAAGGTGAGCTGTGTGTCCAGAATAAAGAAAACCGATATTCTCAGTCCTATCACTACGCACGAAGGGTTGATTAAACGAACATAAACCTGTATAATATACGGCAATGAATGACAATTTTCTCCGAATCCGCGGTGCGCGGCAACATAATCTCAAAGATCTTAGCGTCGATATTCCGCGAGATAAACTGGTTGTGATTACTGGTTTATCGGGCTCGGGTAAGTCGAGCTTGGCTTTCGATACGATTTACGCCGAAGGGCAGCGCCGCTATGTCGAGAGTTTGTCAAGTTACGCGCGCATGTTTTTGGGAGTGATGGATAAGCCAGACGTCGATAGTATTACTGGTTTGAGCCCGGCGATTTCAATTGATCAGAAGTCGACTAGTCGCAATCCGCGTTCGACCGTTGCGACTGTGACCGAAGTTTATGATTATTTGCGCTTACTGTTTGCGCGCATTGGCGTTCCGCATTGTCCGATTTGTCATCGTGAAGTGCAGCGTCGCAGTGTTGAAGACATTATTAACGAAGTAATGAAATTGCCACTCGGAAGCAAATTAATGCTGCTGGCGCCGATTGTCTCCCAGAAAAAGGGAAGTTTTCAGCACGTTTCCGAGCAATATCAAGCAAAAGGCTTTTCGCGTGTCCGCATCGATGGAATTGTCTATGCGCTCGATGAATTTCCCGACCTCAACAAAAATGATCGTCACGACATCGAGATTGTTGTGGATCGGTTTGTATTGTCGCCAGATTTATTGAGTCGCATTTCCGGATCGATCGAACAAGCCTTGGAACTGGGGCAGGGCATTATTAAATTATTGAGAATTAATGACAATTCGACCTCAGTTGGCGAGAAGAATATCGGCGAAAACCAGACCGAAATTTTTACTTTTTCTCAGCGTTATGCCTGTGAATTGCATCCCGACGAGCTGATTCCAGAGTTAGAGCCGCGGCTGTTTAGTTTTAATGCGCCGCAGGGAGCCTGTCCGACTTGTACAGGGCTAGGCACGCGCCTGGAAATTGATCCAGATCTAATTTTGAACCCCAATCTGACCATTGCCGAAGGCGGCATCCGGCCGTTTAATCGCGTTACTCAAGAATCCTGGTGGCTGAAACGGCTCGACGCTGTCGCGACGCGGCATGGATTTTCGGTGCATACGCCGATCGGGCAGCTTTCCGAAGAAAATCTGCAGATATTATTATACGGTACCGGCAAAGAGAAGTACGAAGTCAAGGTTGGCGGACATGGCAAATGGGGTAATGGCGCGACTTATCAATCGACTTACGAAGGTGTCATTCCGACGCTTGAGCGCCGCCATAAAGAGACAGATTCCGATTTTGTGCGCAAAGATATCGAGCGTTTCATGCGGGTGCATGAGTGTCAGACTTGTCACGGCGCACGTTTGCAGCCGGCGGTCTTGGCGGTGACGGTGCACGGTTTCAATATCATGGATATGTGTAATCTCGACGTCGATGCCACTCTGGATGTGCTCAATCAAGATCTCCAGTTTAACGACAACGAAGCTCTGATTGCCGAGCCAATTATCAAAGAAATTCGTGAGCGCGTCAAATTCATGCAAGATGTAGGGCTTGGTTATCTCGAGCTGGGGCGCGCCGCTAATACTTTGTCGGGCGGCGAAGCGCAGCGAATTCGGCTGGCGACGCAGATTGGTTCGGGCTTGCAAGGTGTACTCTATGTCTTGGATGAGCCGTCAATCGGTTTGCATCAACGCGATAACGATAAGTTAATTGCTACGCTCAAGCATTTGCGCGATCTCAAAAATACCGTGCTGGTGGTTGAGCACGACGAAGATACGATGTGTGAGGCTGATTTTATCGTGGATATCGGGCCAGGCGCCGGTAAAAACGGTGGGCGTTTAGTGGCGGCAGGTACGCCCGAAGAAGTAGCAAACGATCCTGATTCTATTACCGGGCAGTATCTTTCTGGTCGCAAGACGATTCCGGTGCCGGCGAAACGCCGCAAGCCCAAAAAAGACCAAGAATTAGTAGTTGTGGGTGCGCGCGAAAATAATCTTAAAAATATCGATGTGCATTTCCCGCTGGGTGTCATGACGGTAGTTTCTGGCGTTTCTGGTAGCGGTAAGTCGACTTTGGTGAATGAGATTCTGGCCAATGAATTACTGGCACGTTTGCATCGGGCTCAGACAGTCGCTGGTCTGCACGAGCGGATTGATGGCATCGAATTTCTCGATAAGGCCATCGTCATCGATCAGTCACCGATCGGGCGCACGCCTCGTAGTAATGCGGCCACTTATACCGGCGTTTTTAATCAAATCCGCGAACTTTTTGCGAAGCAGCCCGAAGCCGAGCTACGCGGGTATAAGGCTGGGCGTTTTAGTTTTAATATCAAAGGCGGCCGCTGCGAAGCTTGTCAAGGCGACGGCGTCAACAAAATCGAAATGCACTTCTTGCCAGATGTTTATGTGACCTGTCCGACTTGTCACGGCAAACGCTATAATCACGAAGCTCTCGAGGTGAAATATAAGGGTAAGGATATTTCCGAAGTTCTCAATATGACGATCGACGAAGCGGTAGAGTTTTTTGCTAGCATTCCTTCGATCGCGCCCAAGCTCAAGACTATCCAAGAAGTTGGACTCGGTTATGTTAAACTTGGCCAGCCGGCTACTACCTTCTCTGGCGGCGAAGCGCAACGCATCAAATTGGCCACCGAGCTCGCGCGCCGCAGTACCGGCAAGACTCTCTATATTCTCGATGAGCCGACCACCGGCTTGCATACTGACGACGTCAGAAGGTTGCTCGAAATTCTCGGCCGTCTCGTCGACGGTGGCAATTCGATGATTATTATTGAGCATAATTTACACGTCATTAAGAGCGCTGACTGGGTGATTGATATGGGCCCAGAGGGCGGTCAAAAAGGCGGTCGCGTCATGGCACAGGGCACGCCCGAGCAACTCGCCAAGGACTCCAATACCCCAACCGGCAAATACTTGAAACAGGTTTTGGGGTTGTGAGATATGCCTTAGGATCATACTTAGTAATCTTGTGTACAGTTAAACATCTTCTAATAGTACTCATTGTTGTAAAATTTACAACAAAACAGAAAAACAGTTGAAAATTGACAAAAACTATTGATTATTTTATGAAAGTATGGTATAATGGAATTATGGGCAACTTAATGTTGCTACCTAGGGGCTGAGTATAGATTTATTTCTATACAGGCTCTGACCAGTACTAGGGATAATCCTAGACAAGCCGTCTCTTTAAGGGGCGGCTTTTAGGAAAATATCTTTAGTTAGCAGTCTGAGATTATCCTTGGTGAAGAATATTTGATCGCTACTACTGTGAGCTATGCCTTCGCGTTGCTTGAATACAAGACGCGCAACATAAGTCATCAAATCTGCAATTTGGAAAAATCGATTTCCGTCATGGTCGAAATCGGCATGATAATACTCCGATGAAAAACGCTGTTCCGTAGCACTGAATAAAATTTCCATTAAAGGTCTCTGTCCACGTCTTTCCCATCAATTATACCATATCATTACCTATAGTAACCGAAAACTTTGTGTGGAAAACGCCCGAAACTTTCCGAAAATTCCGCTTGCGTTTTATTTTTTAAGGCGGTATACTAAAAGCAGGAAAAGATCACATAAAAATATCAAACCAAAATACATAAAAAGGAGAAAACTTTTATGTCTAAATCAACAAAAGCCCTGGCCATTTTGGGCGTAGTCGCTGGTCTTGGCGTCGCTGCTTTACCATTGAGTTCGTATGCTGCTACTGAAGGTCAACATTATTATAATCAAGATGAAATGACTGTTAATCTTAATGTTAATGATTTCATCTCTCTTGAAACTACTCAAGCTAATAAAACCGTTAGCCTCGGTAATGTTATCAACAACGGTCCAATTGTTTCTGGTACCGGTACGATTAACGTCAAGACTAACAACGCTGGCGGCTACGTCGTAAAGATTTCTCCTAAAGACGGCACTAAGACTGGCATGGTCGGTAAGACTGCTAGTAATACCGAAACTATCGCCGCTGGTGTTCCAAAGGTTGGTGAATCTAAGTGGGGCTATCGCCTAGCAGCCGCTGAAGGTGGAACTGCTGACGCGTATCAAGGCTTGACTGCTGAAGCAGAATTAACTAAGACTACTGCTAAACCAGCTGATGCTGGCGATACCATTACTATTGAGTTTGGTGCTAGCGTCAGTGCATCTCAGGCAGCCGACGAATACTCGACTACTGTTTTGCTCACCGCTACAACCGCTGCCACTACAGATGTAGTAGAACTTCCTTCTACTCCAACCGAAGGCTAGACTTAATTCTGTAAGCTTTTAATAGAATAGTTTTAAAACCGCCTCGTTTGAGGCGGTTTTGGAGTGTGACTTTTACTTTTCTTATTGATAAACCATCGCAATCATATATAATAGACATAAATAAGGAGGTTAATGAATAAGATAAAAACTTTGAAGCGTGCACTGGTGATTACGCTCGTTGCATGTCTATCGATGATATTTAACGTAAATAATTATTCAGGGATAGCTCTTGCTGCAGATGTTCCAGACTACCGTTTACAAATTTCGCCAACGCAAGCCAACGTCGGAGAATTGCAGCCAGGGCGCACATATCATGGCTCATTCAAGGTGCAAAATTCAGGACAGAAGGCTTATGCTTTTGAAACGGATATCAAACCATACTCGGTTAAGAGTGGTGATTACACGCCAAGCTTTTCGGAGGAAAATAAATACAGCATCATGCAAGAGTGGGTCACAGTTGAGGGTGGTACCGGTACGGTTGAACCTGGCGCGCAGGTGGAAGTGAAATACCATATCAAGGTTCCGAATGACGCCCCTGCCGGTAACCAAAACGCAGCTATCACAGTATCAATGACGGACGATGAATCGCCCACTGATACAGGCGTGAAAACTATTCAGCAAGTCGCGTTCGTTATCTTTTCCAACATTGCTGGTGAGACTCGCGAAACCGCAGAAATCCTTGATAATAAGATTCCTGGATTCCTGTTTGAGCCGCCAGTCACTGCCACATCTACCGTTAAGAATACAGGCAACGTTTATACAGCCGCTACTTATAAGCTGGAAGTTTCCTCATTCTTCGGTGGTAAAAACGTCTATACTACTCCCGAAGAAAAACAACAGCAGGTAATTTTCCCTGAAACCGAACGCTACAATGAAGTTTCTTGGGACGATGCGCCGCAGCTCGGCATCTTCAAAGTCAAGCAGACCATTACAATTTTTGACGAAACATCTACAGTCGAAAAAACCGTCTTCCTCTGTCCAATCTGGTTCCTGGTTATAGTTATCGTCTTTGTCGCTGTCGCAGTGTTCTGGATTGTGAGCCGCGTGCTTAAACGCAAACAAGGCTAAACGCACGTTCTGTTTACAAAAAGTCCTAGGCAATTTCCGCTTAGGACTTTTGTTTATATTTTTGCCTGCACATTTAACCTTATCCATTACCATTATCCCTACCGTACTAGGCAGCGGAGAGACATGCCATGCCAACGATCACCACTGTTAGATGGATAAGCATCCGTAGCGTTAAAAGGTAAATCAAAACTAGTTTGAAAGGCACTACTAGTTCCAGCGCGCGACGACCACACTAAGCCATTGTTGCCCGCGTATGAACTAACTTGCCCGCTCGCATTAACAACATCACTACGCACGAAGAGTTGTTTGTTCTGCATCATTCATTACCATTATCCCTACCGTACTAGGCAGCGAAGAGGAAAGCCGAAGGAACGGTCGCCATTACCATAACTATTGAATGGGTCTACACCTGATATAGCAAACGTAAAATTAAAACTTCGCTGAAATCCAGAATCGTCAGCACGAGATGTCCAATAAAAACCATTAGATCCAGGCCAATGAATGAAATGGTTGACATGAACAAGCCCACTACGCACGAAGGATATATCCATTATCATTATCCCTACCGTACTAGACAGTGGAGAGGACGGCCGTGATGGCGTTCGCCATTGGCAGAGGAGTCAACATTTAAAGTATTAAATGATAAAATGAGGGCGTGTTGAAGTCCAGCCCAAGTATTGGCGCGCGACGACCATAAGTTGCTCCATAATCCAACATTATAAATTAAGCCGCCTGGATTTACTACATCACTACGCACGAAGACGGTAGCAGTAAAATATTTATTTTGCACGATTTTACGCTATCAAAACCAAGCTTGCTAGAGAAAGAAAAATGTAGTAAAATAGTACAAACAAAGGAGTTATTTTTTATGTCGAATCAATTATCGCTGGAAAAGCGCGTCGCTACTGGTAAAAAACTCAAAGCTTTGCGTGCTGAAGGAATGATTCCGTCAGTGGTTTATGGTCTTGAAAATCCAATTATGACTACTTCCAGCTACAATCTTACCGAAAAAGTATTGAATGAAGTTGGTTATCATTCTCCAGTTGAGCTGACCGTTCAAGGCCAGACGCAGCTCGCCTTAGTAAAAAATATCGCAATCGACCCAGTGAGTCGCCGTATTATCAACGTTGAGTTTCAGGCAATTTCGGCCGACGAAGTCGTAGAAGCAGTCACTCCGATTCGTGTAGTTGATTTTGATCAGTCCGAAGCTGCTAAAAAGCATTTGGTTATCTTGCAGGTTATGGAAGATATCGAAATCAAGGCTCGTCCGTCCGATTTGCCGCAAGAGATCATCGTCAATGCTGCTAATCTTGCCGATGTTGACGACAAATTAACTGTAGCAGATTTGCAGATGCCGGATCGTGTCGAAGTTGCAGACAAAGAAATGGCGCAAAATACCGTCGTTGCGAACGTTTACGACTCAGCCGCCGAAGCTGCTGCTCGCGAAGCCGAGTCCGAGGCTGACGGTTCCACTGAATCAGCATCCGACGCCGGTGCCGATACAGCTGCAGCCGCGTAATACACGCAAATATAATTACTTTCCAGAACGCCCCTTGCCTTTCGGGGCGTTCTTCTGGTGTTTTGTGCCAGAAATATCTACATGTGTGTTCTTCGACTTTTTTGCATGCTTATGCTTGTGTTTTTGAAAGAAATGGTGTTAGTCTCTATAACATAGGGCAAATTGGGCGTAGGTATTTGAACAAAATATCATAGGCTGGGTACTTTACCAAAGATCGAGGTGGGGAGGAAGGAGGTTGTCGCTATGAGTATTAGTTTTCGGATTAAATCCTTAGTGTTTTGTATTGAACTGTTTTGGTTTGGTATAAAAATTAGCGTCACTTCAAAGAAGCGACGCTAACTACAACCATATAATACTTACTCTATCAAAACTTTTTAATCTGGTCAAGTCTAATTTGCTCTATAGAGATCAAGCCCCGCATTCTCTACTAATACCATTTCATCAAATCAATAAGCACGATGTACTGTATACTAAACCGCATATTACAATCAAAACCCGCGCGAGGCTAACTCGCATGATATTCTCATCCTATCACACTTATGCTAAAATGTCAATAGCTACGTAATATTTTCATCGAATCATCCCATGTAGAAGAAAAAGTCCCCGCGATTACTCGCAGGGAATTATCTAAACGCTGTAGTTTTATGGATCCTAGATTTAACTATTTTGAATACCTAACATCTCATCCATGACAAAGTTGACGATTGCAAAGGCGAGTAGCGCCACGATGAGACCGACGACACCATACAGGATTGTATTGCGGGCTTTCGTAACTTTATTAGTGTCGCCCTGCGAAGTAATAAAGTTGATGCCACCTATGATCATCACTACGACTGCAATCACGCCTACTAATCCAATTACTACATTAATGATCGTCTGGACGGTGCCGAGCAAATCAGTTTTAGCTCCCGTGCCTTGTATTTGCCCGACATAGTTGTAACTGTCTGAGCCTGTCGTACTAGCATCACCCGTTGGAAGACCCGTAATTCCTCCCGCGCCGGTCTCGTCTGCTACAATTACGCCGGTAGCGGAAACTGCCGGCACTAAGCATAAAATATTTAGTCCAATCATTGCAATTGTCAAACATGCAGCTTTGATTTTCTTAGTATTCATAAATACCTCCTTTAACGCCGCATTCTGTGTCCATGAAAAATGCGACTATTTACTAGTCGCTAAACCAAACAGCTTTACCAATCATGGACGCTGCGTAAATAGCCGCATTACTACCACGATTGGTAAGAGTAATTAGACTGTTTGGTTTAGCACTTCTATTGTATCATATCTGTGCTATAATGGAAGCATGAGCAAGATTTTGATTATTGGGAATGTCCTGAAGGATGTTTATCTGAAACTTGATGAGCGTAACAATGATTTTGAAAAAGACGAAAACAACATTAGCTGGCTGGAGCTCGGTTTTAACGGTGCTGCGCATCAGTTTTTTCGACGCACCAGCGTTTATGGTGGCGCTGCCGTTTCACTGTCAGTGTTGAGTCATCTGGGGATCGACGCCAAAATCCTCGGCTCGAAGACCGAAGTCCAAAACGGCGACATCCTATGGCAGGCCGAGCCTGATAATTATCGCTATATATTATGTCACGAAGGCGAAATTACCTATTTTGTCCCGAGTAGTCGCAAACAGACCGATTGGACGACGCCGGCTGGCACTCCCGAATGGATCTTGGTCGATCGTTCGACTTTTGTCTCTGCGAAGCTCGTCGACGAAATCAAAAACTTTCTCAAATTCTCGCCCACTACGAAATTAGCCGTCCACGTCAAGAAAAATCTCTCCCCGTCTGGGCGTCGCTTAGCGGATATGGCGGATGTTTTATTCGTAGAAGATGAGCCGCCGATTCACAAAGCCGAAAAAATCGTTGATAAAATCGAAATCGAAAAGCCGAATACGCAACTGGTTTGCCATATTAGTCCGCGTCGCATTTCCATGGGCGAAGAAGAAGAGAGTTGGCATTTGAGCCGTACGGATATGTTGACACATCTCACAGTTTATTCTACGATCGTCGCTACGGTCCTGGGTGTGATTTCGGTCGGCGGTAGTGCTGCCGATGCGATTTTGTGGGCTCGGATCAACGCTGAGCAGGCCACTCTCGAAAGCTCCCTCTCGGCACGCAAACTCAAGCAGTTAGCCGAAGCCGAACTCGAAAAACGCGCCAGCCTCAAGCTCATAGCTAAGTCCCTAGTCGCACCAAAACGCGGCGTCCTGGCGGCTGATGAGTCTGAGCATAGTCTGACCAAACGCCTGGTCGATTTTGGGATTTCAGCATCTGCGCGTACGCGTCAGGCCTATCGTGATTTATTACTTACGACGCCCGAGCTCTCAAATTATCTCAGCGGCGTCATCTTACCCGAAGAGCTGATCGATCACAAAACCAGCCAGAACCAAAATTATATCGAGCTACTTACGAACCGCGGCATTATTCCCGGCATCAAAGCCGATCAAGGTCAGGCCAAATACGCCGACACTAACGAAACTTACACCTTGGGCGCACAGGATCTAGCGGTGCGGCTGGATGATTATTATAATACTGGTTTTCGCTTCGCTAAATGGCACGCCAAATTCTATATTGGCCCAGATACACCTAGTTTCGTCGTGATCGAGAAAAACGCCGAGCTTTTAGCTAACTTTGCTAAAGAATGTCAATTAGCTGGCTTGGTACCGATGCTCGAATCTGACATTGAATACGACGGCGACTATACGATTGATAAGTGCGTAGAAGTTTCGCATCGCATCTTGACAACTATTTTTGACAAACTCGCCCAGAGACACGTCGATTTATCGGGCTGCCTTTTGAAAACTAGTATGATTTCTGCTGGCAAGCAATCTATCGCGCAGTCCACTCCGAGCGAAGTTGCCATTGCTACAGCGGCAGTTTTGACACATTCCGTGCCGAGACATCTGGCCGGTGTTCTGTTACTAAGCGGCGGGCAGGAGCCTAAAACCGCCACCAAGAATCTTGAAGCCATCTGCAAAAACGGTCCATATCCTTGGCTGGTAACGTTTGCCTTTAGCCGCGCCCTGCAAGATCCGTTAATGAAAACCTGGAAGGGAAACCCAGATAATATTAAATCTGCTCAGGCCGCCTTGCGTCGTTATCTCCAAGACGACACTGCTGCATTAGCATGAGGCACTTAGAATGGACATCATACAACTGCAAAATATCAAAAAACAATATGGCGACAAAATTATCTTCCAAGATGTCAATCTGACCATTCCGGCCGGCGCTTTTACGGTGCTACGCGGTGAAAGCGGCGCTGGCAAGTCGACCTTGCTCAATCTCATCGGCGGTCTCGAAGCCCCTACTAGCGGAGAAATCATCGTCGATCACAAAAATGTCAGTAAATTATCAAGGCAAGAACGCACGGATTTTTATCGTCACGAGATTGGAATCATTTTTCAGGGATCATATTTGCAGCCGCAGTTTACACTGATGGAAAATATCACACTGCCTGGAGTATTTGCCGGCATGGCCGAAGCCGACCGCAAGACCAAGGCCGAATCTCTCGCTCAAACCCTCGGAATTTCTGAAAATTTGAAATTCTTACCAAAAGAAGTTTCTGGCGGCCAGGCAGAACGCGCTTGCATTGCGAGAGCGCTACTTTTGAGTCCAAAAATTATCCTGGCCGATGAGCCCACTAGTAATCTCGACGAAGCCAACGCCAAGACCGTTCTCGAAATTCTCAATTCCATCCGTCAGCAAATGGGTGTCACAGTTATTATCGCCAGTCATAGTCGTGATGTTTTAGAATTTGCTACTCAAATCGTCGAAGTCGCAGGCGGCGTGATCAAAGTTACGACAACGCAAGCTGCACAACCAGATTTGCATGACGAAACGCCGAGTCAGGCAAGCCAGCTCCTGAATCCAGCTCAAACTTCTACTTCCAGCCAAGGAATCACGCATGAAGTTGAAGGAAACCTTTAAGCTTTCCCGTCGCGAACTTATTGCCTACCGCACGCGCAGCCGCGCGACTATTATCACAATTGGAGTATTGTTCGGTTTTTTGTTAGCAATACTATTAATTATACAAGGCTTAGAAAATGTTGTTATAAAATATGCCGGCCATGCAACCAACGGGGAAATATACTTAGCAAGTAGTTACGAAAACGCCCAAGACGATGAGTTAATTCTCGACCGCGTGCAAACTTATGGCGGGGAAATCATAACTCTCACAGACACGCAGAAAGAACAAATTAGTGAGGAACTGCCAACTTCAGCTACTATTGCTAAATTCTCAAGCTTGCCTGACGCATATAATTATTATAGTAAAAAAGATGCCACTGCATTGCACTATAGCCCTAATCATTATATGATTACCGAACTTTTTTCGAACCAAATCTCGGCGTATGGTTATTTTCGCAAACTCAACCATGACTTAATCGGGCCAGCTAGTATTGTCTTGGTGCTGATCTCAGCTTTTATTTTGGCTTTCACAATGGCGCATCTTTTGGCAAGTAATGTCAAAACTTTTGTTCTCTATCGATCGCTGGGTGCTTCAAAACTGCAACTCGCCGCTATATATTTTACTTATCTGCTGGAGTTGTGTGCGCGAGCGGCGCTTTTTGCAATTGCGCTCGCCATTATTCTTGCCAGCCTTGCGACCTTGATCGGCTGGAATTACTTATCTGCGCAACTCAGCTCGGAATATCCTGGCGTGCCAACGTTTTGGCCTGTCTTAATCGGCGTCAACTGGCAATGTCTCGCGGTGCTCTGCTGTATTTTTCTCGCGGCGCCCATCTCGTTTGTGCTTTGCATCGACCAATTTAGCGATAAACGCATTGCTCAAAGGCTGAAAGGAGATTAACCGATGAAAATTAAAGACGTACTGCGTATTAGCCTGAGCAATATTAGGGTTTACTTCCGCCGTAATTTGATGATTGTGATGGTTATGGGGATTATTTTCGGACTCATCTTTGCAATGAACTTATGGTTGCAGGGTTTAGAAAATTCTTATATTAAACTAGCCAGCGCTGCGACTGATGGCAAGGTTATTCTGGAAGCGACTAATAATACTAATGGTATAATTGCCGACGAAACTACACCAAGCGTTACTCGCGAAGCTATGATCGACGATATTACCGCTCATAGTGGGCGCATACTAGGCGATGTGGAACGGTTTAGCGTGTTTGGCGGCGTTATTGTGCCAGAAAATCTCGTTAGCAATGCGATTCAAGTTGACTTATCAAAAGTGCCCACCGACGCCGCGCCAGTGCTAGTCTCAACTTCTTTAAGCGAAATATTGCTTTATCAACATTTTCCCGCTCTCGCTGGTAATGCCGTCAGCAAACAGAAAACCTACGAAGAATATCGCGACAGCGTGATTGGCCAAACTTTTACCGATTCTTATGGCGCAAAATATTTTGTTGTTGGCTTAACGCCAGGCAGTTTTCACATTAGTAATTTATCTTTACAACAACTTGAACGTAATAACCACAATCTACTTAATCCTATTCTCGAGTTAATTCCGACACTTGGCGCTTCGTCAATTATCATAGACAATGGCCAGTCCGTGCATTGGCAAGTCGCCGAAGTAGATGATTCTCAAAATCTAGGTGCTATCGACAATGATCGCGAGTCGCTTTTGGTGATGTTTGAAAATCTTCAAAGTGCCTATAATTATTTTCGGCACGGTAAAGGCAAATTTATCAACATAGATTTACCTAATCGCACATATTTCGTCACTCATATTGCAGGCATGCCGCTAGATATTTTATATATTTTTAACGCTATGCAATTCGTAATCAATTTGACTTCAATCTTTCTAGGTGTAATTGCGATGATCGTTGTTATTTTTACGAGCATCAGACTTGTCGATCAAGACCAACGCAATATTAGCCTATATTATAGTTTGGGCGCTACCAGACTGCAGGTCGGTTTAATTTATTTATGTTACTTTTTTGAGCTGATGCTGGGCGCTGTAATTTTTGCTTTTGGCTTAGCTAGTATAATCGTTTTGTCATTTAGCATCATTAACCAAGAACTATTAGGCATCCAAGCAATGCTCGGTTTCAACCAAGCAACTTACCAACAAATTATCTGGTACGGCATTAATCCAGAAATTATCATAACTATCGGGCTAATGTTAATCATGTCGCTGCTTTGCGTGGCGGTCAATCGTAAAAGGTTGTCCGCTCAAACCTCGGATCAGCTGTCATAAAGTAAGTAAGTTGAGAATATCGAAAGTAGAAAAACGGTATAATTCCAAATGATAATAAATTTCTTCATATAGAGTAAAAAGGACTTGACCTCGCCAAGAAAGCTTGGTAAGCTGGAATTAAGAAGGTTTTAAATTACCGGCGCTTCAAAGCGACGGTAATTTTTATTTCACACCAGTGAACACTGATGCTAATAAAGAATACTAGAATCTTAAAACTGAAACTCATAAACTATTTCTCCTTTTCCCGCTCCCACCCAGCATTAATGTTAATATGCAAGGCCTCTAGTATCTTAGTATTGATACAAACGCCCATTTTTACTCTATACTATAGAGACTAACACCATTTCTTTCAAAAACACAAGCATAAGCATGCAAAAAAGTCGAAAGCCTTACTCGACCATTCCATTACCATTATCCCTACCGTACTAGGCAGCGGAGAGGACGACCATCAAGACGAACGAGAACGTTGGACGGCTTAATATTTAACTCATCAAAACTTAAAAAGAAACTATTTAAGAAAGCGTTGCCATTTTCAGCACTTGACGACCAAATATTTGCACAGTTATTCCACCCTACATAAGCAGCATACCAAACTTCGCCACTACGCACGAAGTGGCAAATATCTGAGAGAAAAGAGAATCTTGTTCTCTTTTCCGAGAATGAGCAGGCATTTCTGACGCGAAGCGGCAGAAGATTATATATCCAGTGAAGCTTGTAGTCATTTTCAATTTGACATAACGGGAATATTATATCATCAAAAAAGCCGCTAAGAAGCGGCAGAAAACAAAATTAATGGTACTAACGAACTTCGACGCGAACGCGAGGTACGTTTTTGCCAGAAAAATGAGACTTCTTGGTTTTAACAAAAGTAACCACTCCGTCTTTGGCGGCATGAATGGTAAAATTGCGACTCATGTATGTGCCTTCGCCAGCGATTTTCGTGCTGCCGGTTTGGCGTACTAAAACTTCGCCATTGCGCACTTTTTGGCCACCAAAGCGCTTCACACCAAGACGCTGACCAGCATTGTTGTGGATATTTTTGGCGGTACCGCCAGCTTTCACATGTGACATATCATTTCTTCCTTAAAACTATTATTTCTCGGGTAACAACCTGACCTTCCCGATGATACAGGAGCTTATCTTGACCCAAGTTCTTAAAACTATATACATTATAGCGCAGATCAGTTATTTCGTCAAGAATATTCAAGCGCTCATAATGACCGTCCGGCCTGAGCCAAGCTGGTACCGCAATTACAACTGGCGTACCTGATTCAATTTGCGCACTCAAGTTCTTCAAGAAATGCAAAATTATACTCCGACACTCCTGTTTCGCCTGTTTTAACTTAATGTCGGCTGGCGGGAGCGACATTGGCGGGCCGAGGTAACCCTCGCACGCGACGGCGTCTATGGGCGCTTGCCATTGAAAAGTTTGCGCATCTCCAGTCTCTACTACGGCCTTCTCTAGAACTGTTGTAAAATCTACAACATTATTGCTTGAAAAATGCTGTTTTTTGGGCATTTGCGGCCTCTCTGGCGCATCTTTTGCCGGAACCTTGGTCTGATAGCGCTTTTGATTACTTAGCCACTGGAGGTTCTTTAGGGAATATTCAACCATACGTTCACTCAAATCTGTGCCATAGGGAACATAACCCATCAAAGCCGCTTCTTGTAAAACTACCCCTGTACCGCAAAACGGATCGAGCAGCCTCGAGCCAGCAGGCAAATCACCACATAGATTAATCAAAATCTGCGCTAGCTTAGGCGGCAACATCCCAACTTTAGCGTCGCGTGCTGGACGTTCACGGTCTCGCTTAACGTAATTCTCGATATTTTGTAATTGAACGACGCGATAAAATTGCTTGCCTAGTTTCAGAAATTCAATTTTGGTCTCGGAAAAAAGGTGATTATGCAGGCTTGTGGCACTTGAAAGCACCGGAGTTTTATTTGGCACTACGCGCACGCTATGTCCATTTTTGACGAGCTGTTTTTTGATATGCAAAGCCTCTTTTTGCGCACCAAAAGCCGAAGCGCTACGCGAAAAATCCGATACGCCGATAGTAATTTTGCCCGTTTGCGGCAATTTTGTAAAAAAATCTGTCCAAGATTCATTAATCGGCTCAGCAATTTTCTGTGTGCCGCCTAGTCTTGCAATATTTGGCTCTGTCTCACTAGTAAACTCAGCCAACTCTGGCGCAATCAACTTAACATTAGAAAATAAACACTCCAACTCCGCCACTGAAATCAACGGTTGTCTCCCTAGCACCGCAACATATTTTCTCATTTTTTAATTATACCATACCTTCGGTCTGGTTGTATAATGGCGTCGCCTCGGAAGAAACATCAAATAACATTTCTTCACTCGGATTTCTAATTAGTATTATAAGAGCTCATCATCAAAAGTATTGCGCCGTCTCAGAAAAATCTCAATTTAGGCGTATTCTATAATCATAAATGATGTAAGCAAAACGATTATCGTAGGGCCATACATAATAATTGTACTTCATAAAGTTACATCTTGCATTCTAAAAATATATGCTATAATGAACTCATGTCTAACGAAAAAGCTACACCTAAGCAGCCGCGCAAGTTTACTCTGCGCACAGTTTTGACGGTTTTGACTTTAATTTTGCTCCTGTTTGTTATTTATCAAAACTGGAATGATATCCTCGAAGCGATTAATCATCTCGGTGAGACTAATATTTTGATCCTGATACTGCTAATTCCGGAGCAACTTTTTATGTATTACTGTTGTGGACAAATGTTTTTCTCCTATATGGCCGCCAAAAAAGACACTAAGCCAGTCTCTTCTTGGACTTTAATGCGAGTTTCTCTAGAGCTCAACTTTGTCAATCATGCTGTGCCAGCCGGCGGTCTGGGCGGTCTTGGCTATATTACTTGGCGGCTCAAGCCTTTCGGCGCTACGGCCGGTCAGGCTAGCTTTATGTATGCCTTGCGCTATGCAATCACGATTTGTGCCAATCAAGTCCAGACGATTATCGCAATTTTGGCATTACTGATCTTTAGCTCCATTCCCGAATCTGGCTTTTGGATTGTTCTTTTGACCGCACTGATTAGTACGGGTGTGATTGCGGCGATCGCTCTGCTTGTTGTCATCGCAAGCGGTAAGAATCGTATTAAGTGGTTCGCCAAACACGCTACGAAGTTCTGTAATTATATTGTTGGTAAGGTTACTTTTGGCAAGCATCCCGAAATTCTGAAGCGTGCCACTGTTGACAAATATTTGTACGATATCCATGACGATTTAATGCAAGCGCGCAAAAACAAGAAAATCCTACTACATCCAATCGGCTGGGGAGTGCTATATAGCTTTCTCGAAATTGCTACTTACTGGATTGTTGCCGCAAGCTTGGGTCATCCCGAAATTTTACCGCAAATCATGATTGGTGAAGCGATTGGTTCAGTCATGGGCTCGATTGTTCCGTATGGTCTCTACGAACTTGGTATGGCAGGGGTCATGGTGACTCTAGGAGTGCCAATTTATCTAGCTACTACGGTGGTTTTGTTGACACGCGTCATTGTTCTTGCTAGCACAGTTGTCAGCGGCTACGGTTTTTATCAGCATTCCATTTCGCGCATTGGCCGTCAAGAAAAAGCCCCCAAAGACCATGTCGAATGAAGTTAATTTTACTGTCAGCGAGTTCATTGAAGTTTGCAATCAGTCTTTAGAATATTCTTTTGCTGGAGTATTCGTCGAAGGTGAAGTTGCCAGTTTTAAAGTTAATCAAGGCAAATGGGTTTTCTTTGATTTGAAGGAAGGCGACGCTAGCGTCAATTGTTTTATGACGGTGCGACAACTGTCAACACCTCTGGTTGATGGTATGAAAATTCGCGTGTGTGCCATTCCTAAAGTTACTCGGTGGGGTAAGTTTTCCTTAACCGTGCAACAATTTATGCCAGTCGGCGAAGGTAGCATTAAAAAGAGCTTCGAACTTCTGAAAAAGAAATTGACAGCGGAAGGGCTGTTTGATCCCAACCGTAAACGCACCTTGCCGGCGCAAATTACTAAGATTGCCGTCATCTCTTCCGTTAACGCGGCTGGGTATATTGATTTTCTCAAAATTCTCGAAAATCGCTGGGGTGGACTCCAGATCAAAACCGTTAATACTCAAGTGCAGGGCATGGCTGCGCCCGCGCAAATAATTCGTGCTTTGCAGTATTTCAACGAGCGAGGTGATTTTGACGTCATCGCAATTTTGCGCGGCGGTGGTAGCGCCGACGACTTGGCGGCATTCAACGACGAGCAGCTTGCCCGCGCTATTGCTGCCAGTAAGATCATTGTTATTACTGGAGTTGGCCACGAAATCGACGAAACTCTGGCCGATTTGGCAGCAGACGTGCGCGCGTCAACTCCGTCCAATGCTGCCGAACGTTTAGTGCCCGATCGTCAAGCTATAAAACAGCAAATCTCGCTCCGCCTGGCGGACGTGCAGAGGTTTTTACTCGATAAATTGGCTCAAGCGCGTCAAGAAAATGCCGCCAAACTTCAAGACGTCAAAGATGTGATTTTACGACAAATTGATACCCAGCTTTATCGTATTCAGGAAACCAACAAAACTTTAGCTAGTCTGAATCCTGAAATGGTCTTAAAACGTGGCTACGCGATTCTTGGTGGCGCCAAAAACGTCAATTACAGTGTTGGAGATGTTGTAAAAATTACAACATTTACTCAAGAATTAACAATGGAGGTTCAAAATGCCCAAAACCGCATCCGATCAAACTAATAAAACTATTACTAAGAAAATTAGTGAACTCGACGAAGCTGTGGAATGGTTTTATAGTGATGATTTTACCCTTGATGAGGCCGTACAAAAGTACCAAGCCGCCCATAAAATCGCTCAGGAAATCGAGCAAGACCTAGTTGAATTAAAGAATGAAGTTGAAGTTCTGGAAGACTTTACAAAGTAACAAACCTTGAGTATAATAAAACCATGCAAAATCAATCGCCGATGCCCAGTGGAAGCATGATCGCCCCAGCGCCCAAAACTCCTTTTGGCCCTGCCGCGCCGGGTAAGGCTCCCTATCAGACGGGCAACTCACTTAGCTCCCAGCATCTGCCGGTGGCCGAGAAGAAGAGTCATAATATTATCGAGACTTTACTCTTGCTTGTAGCTACCGTAGTGGCGATTGTCTTTATCTGGCTTTTTGTGCAGAAATCCGTCGACTACGAGACGGCAACTACCGATGTTGACGGCCAGATCGATGCCGCCGTAGCGATGGCCGTAGCCGAAAACACCACCAAGATGGAAGAAGTTTTCTTTGAGCGCGAAAAAAATCCTTATAAAGAATTCCTCGGTCCATCTGACTACGGTAGCTTATCATTTAAATATCCAAAAACCTGGAGCGTTTATGTTGAACGCGACGCGAGTAACGGTGGCGATTTCAAGGCTTACTTAAACCCTAACGAAGTTGAGCCGGTTAGCTCCGAGACGATTAATGCTCTGCGGGTTACGATTCGCGACGAAGCATTCGACCGTGTAGTGCGTGCTTACGAAAGCAGCGTCAAAAATGGTAAATTACAGTTTGAGGTCCGCAAAGTCGGCGGCGTTTCTGCTAACTTATACGTCGGTCAGCTCCCGAATCGGATCTACGGCGCATTAGTAGTCTTTAAGCTTCGCGACAAGACGGTCATGCTTCAGACCGACGCCGAAATCCACATTAGCCAATTCTATACGATTCTTGATACCGTCACAATGAATCAATAATTGCCAATATTATCATAACGTCCGCATCTCGCGCTCTTCCTGTGCTATAATAATGGCATGGGGAGTGAGGTAAATGGTATTTTGGCAGCAGCGCATGATCTTAAGGCGCCGCTCAGTCTTTTGCGACAATTAGCCCTGTCGTTGGAATTAGCGACAGATTTAGCGATGCGAGAACGTATCCAGACTCAAATTGTCGACGTTTCCGAGCGTGCAATGCGCCAGGTCAATGATCTTTCTAAAATTGCCCGCCTTGAAGACGGTATGTTTGAGATGGAGCCGGTCAGCGTGCGCGGCGTTTGCGACGAAATCTATCGTGAGTTGAAGCCGCTCTTTAAGTTCGAATCACGCCAACTCAAAATTAATTATTCTAACCGTTCGCGCCTTGCCATCGCCAATCGCGAATTATTACATAGCGTAGTTTACAACTTTTGCACAAATGCCATGCATTACTCCACCTGCGAAACTACGAGTCTGTTGACGATTGCAGATGTGCATAATCATGTTCGAATTGGTGTGCGCGACTTTGGCCCCGCTCTGCCGACTCAGATTTGGCGCATTCTTAATAATGGCAGTCTCAATCAGCCCACGGCAATTGCGATGCGGCCAGGTAGTTCTGGGCTCGGGTTATATATTGCATCTCAATTCGCCAAACATATGCGTGCTCAAATTGGCGCCGTTCGACATCATGACGGTACGAGTTTTTTCGTTGATCTTCCGATTTCTCAGCAGGCGACTTTATTTTAGGATATATAATATATGGTGACAAGCGCACAAAAGCTGGTTTTTATTATTGAAGACGATGCTATGATGGCAGAATGTATTGAGCGCGCCATCAAGGTCGATTCAGCGCATGAACATATTTTTCAAATTAAAACTTTCCCAGATGCAATTAGTGCTATGGCGGCCATCGCCGACTGTCTACCAGATTTAATTCTGCTCGACATTTTGCTGAGCGGCCCCAACGGCTTCACGCTTCTCAACGAACTTGCAACTTATCAGGATACTGCCAATATTCCAATCGTCGTCATTTCGTCCTTAGATTTTTCGCTCGAGGCGCTCAAGCCCTATGGAGTCTGCAGGATTCTCAACAAAGAAACCATGAAGCCGCGAGAAATTCAGACCATCGTACAGGAGCTAATCTAAATGTCATCCGACGTTCATACACAAGGTATTGTTTTGCGCCGCACCAACTACGGCGAATCGGACCGCATTCTCAATTTTCTCACGCCCGAAGGCAAAATTTCCGCCCTCGCCCGCGGAGCTCGTAAAGAAAAATCTCGCCTCGCAGGTGGAATCGAACTTTTTTCTGTAGCAGATATCGTAGTACATAATGGCCGCTCGTCTCTCGCCATACTCACTAGTGCGCGGATGTTGACTTTTTATGGAAATATTCTTAGTAATATCACTAAACTTGAGCTTGCGTCAAGTTTTCTGAAGAAGCTCGAACGCGCCGCCGAACAAACCGACAACCCAGAGTATTTTAGTTTACTTCAGCAGTCATTGGCGGGGCTTAACGCCGGGATTGCGGAGCCCATCGTCTCAACGTGGTTTAATTTTAATTTTTTGCGTGCCACTGGCGAGGAAATTAATCTTTATCGTGATGCGAATAGCGAGGAACTATCGCCTAATTTACACTATTTTTGGGATCCGCTCGAAAAAGCCTTACGCGCCGACGTTCGCGGTAATATCGGCGCCGCCGAAATCAAACTAGCACGACTTTTATTAAATAATAAATTACAATCAGTTGCCAAGATCTCTCAAATTGAGTCGCTCCTACCAAACCTCTTACCAATTTGTCAACACGGATAATTCATTACCATTATCCCTACCGTACTAGGCAGAAGGCGGTAGGTATAGCTTTTTGGAGATGCGCGTCACAATAGCCCGTCGTTACGGGTATTGTGCGCTACTTCTCGTCGTAACTCCGAATCATCTCCAAAAAGTATACCTACCTAGAAATATTAATAAATAATCTTCAAACGATAATACAGTTTTATCGTATATATTAAAACTATTGCGCATGAAGAAAAACTGTCATTCAGCTTTCATAGCTCCATTACCATTATCCCTACCGTACTAGGCAGCGGAGAGGATAACCAACGTAACGTTGCCATGTAGCACTTACATAACTTGTATTCTGATTCCAAAACACTCTATCAGAATTATTAAACTCGGAGCTAAATTCAGCATTAGCAGTCCAAAAATAGCCAATTATAGTATCTCCAGTCATACCTTCCACAAAAATATCTGCACTACGCACGAAGACTTGACAAAATAGCTCAACTGTGCTATCATGTACATATCATGCGAGTTAGCCTCGTGCGGGTTTTTGATTGTAATAAGCAAGAATCTTTAATCTTTTGGTGAGGCGTATCAATCCATTACCATTATCCTTACCGTACTAAGCAGCGGAGAGAATGGCCATGATAACGCCTTTTAAAGCTGTTACCGTGCAGAAAAGTTTGACTTGGATCGAAACCTAAATAGTAGGTATCATGAAATTCGGAATCCAAGAGGGTATGCAAAGTCCAAACATAACCATAAATGCCAGCTCCGAAGATAAAATCGCCATAACTTACAGTTCCACTACGCACGAAGCTAAAGACGTCCGAGAATACGCAGCTATTTCTGGCGCGCAGCGATGGAAGCGGCGATCCCTGAGCCGATGCCGTTCGCATTATTTCTTAAGCCGAAGTTTTATGATATAATATTGTTATGAATAGAGTGCCGTTGGCGGAGCGCATGCGTCCGCAGAGCTTGGACGAAGTGATCGGTCAAGATGCGATCATCGGGGAAGGGAAAATCCTGACCGAGATTGTCAAGAAAGCTGAGCCGGTCAACTTGATTTTTTGGGGCCCGCCCGGTACGGGTAAGACGACGCTCGCGCGGATTTTGGCGCACGAATATCAGGCTGACTTTGTGGAGTTATCTGCTGTTACTTCCAAAAAGGCCGACATTGAAGCAGTTGTGGAGCGCGCCAAGGTCAACTGGAATCTCAAAATTCGCACCGTACTTTTCGTGGACGAAATCCACCGTTTTAACAAGGCTCAGCAAGACGCCTTTTTGCCGCATGTCGAATCCGGCCTGATTATCCTGATTGGCGCCACTACCGAAAACCCGAGCTTCGAAGTCATTTCGCCGCTCTTGTCGCGCTCGCGAGTAGTGATCGTGTCGGCCCTGAAAAAATCCGACATTTTGGAAGTGCTCAAGCGTGCCGTCAAAGCCGAAAACGCCGAAGATCGCGTCACGCCGGAAGCGCTTGATTATATTGCCGAGCTTTCGGCCGGCGACGCGCGTTCGGCGCTCGGGGATTTGGAATTGTCGCTAAATCTTGCCGAAAAGGTTGATCAGCAAGTCGTCGAGACCGCCGTTGGTCAAAAAATGATGCCTTACGACAAGACCGGTGATTACCATTACGATAATATTTCCGCTTTCATTAAGTCGATGCGTGGTTCGGATGTGGATGCGACCCTCTATTATTTGGCGCGCATGGTCAAAGGCGGCGAAGATCCGAAATTTATTGCGCGTCGGATGGTAATTTTTGCTTCGGAGGATATTGGTCTAGCCGGTAATGGTGCGCTCAATCTAGCCGTGAGCTGTTTCGAAGCGGTTGAGCGCGTCGGGATGCCAGAGAGCGGTATTATTCTCAGTCACGTTGCCGTTGTACTTGCTAAAGCTAAAAAATCTCGCGAATCTTACGACGCTTGGGCGCGCGCGATGTCAGTTGCGGATAAGTCCATGGGTGCGCCAGTGCCGACTTGGCTGCGTAACGCCCCGACTCGTCTCATGAAAGATCTCGGCTTTGGCGAAGGTCAGCAGTGGACGGCCGGCTTTCATCTCGACAAGTCCTATCTGCCCGATGCGGTTCAGCACGAAAAAATCTTCGGCCAGCCCTCCGATTATAATCATAACGAGAAATAAAAGTCTCTTCTCAAAAGGAACTAAGCAATTAGTTCTCTTGACAAGAATGATAATCCGTGATACAATAAGAAGAGGATACCTATCCAAACCAACATAGGAGGATTTTCTATGAGCACTTTTTTATCCATACACAAAGAGCCTGTGCAGACGGAAGCCGATCGTCATTCGGCGGCTAGTCTTGAGTACTTGAGCAATCTCGTATTCGTTAGTAGGGCGTTTCAGTTTCCGAAGGATAACGCACTCCTAGACCACCCGCAATTTCAAGATAGAGTCTGGATCGACGTTTTGACAGATGATATTCTGCGGATGCGCAATCGTTGGCAAGAATGGTGCTATTCTCGTATTCTGGGTAGCTACCATCTTGACAGCCTTGACGTCGTTCGTCGACTTAATCTGGCTGACGACATGGTTCTCATTCTTAGTCTCATGCAAGAGGTCAACGCTCTAAGCGGTGCTTTCCTGTACGACTATGTCCATCTAGCTGATTTTGAGCAGCCTCGCCGAGTTCTCGGGTTTAATCTATCTGCTCTTTCTAGCCCCGTAGACGAACAGCGCTATTATTCCGCCGTCAGAAAATATCGCACTGCACAGGGAGCAGCTTGGAATACTTGTAGTGCCTTAACGCGTGAACTGGGGACGCTACGCAATACTCTCTTTGAGTTAATCTTTGACGGATGCGACCAAGAGGCTCGATATGTTTTGTCCGGCATCAACCTGGACTGTGGCCCTAAGAGCACGCATGCACGATGTACTTTTCTACGCCGCGAATTATCGATAGTTCGTAAATCCTACGCAGATTCGCTGCATTTTCAGGCTCTCGCTACCTATTCTAAATATATGGGGCGGCTCTATGTTGACCTCCAACAACTCCCGCCGACTTTTGCGGAGTATAACGAGGTTGTCGCACGACTCAAAGCCGAGAGGTCTTCTGTGTGAAGACCTCATTTTTATGGAACTAATAAAAAAGCTGGCCTCACGACCAGCTTTAGTTAGGTTGTGGCTGCCAGTTAATGGCTCAGGGGCTCCTGTCATTTTCCCATCCAGACTACATCATGAGCATCTTCATTTGTCAGCCGGTAATTCTTGTACTGAAAATTTTCGTAGGTCGATACTTGATAACTGACCTGTCGCATTCGTTCGTGAAATGTCGGGAAAATTTTCTCTAACCAGACCACCTGCCCAAACTCGCCTTGCTCCGGCAAAATTCCGATGCAGCAACGGAGGGAGCTCGATTTCAGCTCGTCTGCGGAGACACGGCGAAAATCGTTCATCGTCAGGAATCTTTCCCAGTCCCTTGCGTCGAATCTCTGCCAGCCCTGAGCGCGATTCTTCGGCCAGCGCCCAGTCGCTTCGTAGATTTTCCACGCGCAATAGCTGGTGCTGCGCCTAATCACGAATCCAGCTGGATCGGAAATTAGATTATAACCCTCAGGACTGCCATCTTCCTTCCAGTCTGCAAAGCGCAGATCGCGATACGGCCAGGGGTAGGTATTTTGGACTTCGCAGTTCAATTCACTAAGCGTCGATTCGATTTCTCGAATATTACGTCGTTCGTCCGAAGGGTTTATGTGACGACTCCACCGTTGCCACCAGATCCAAAACTGCCCCAAGCCATGGTAACCCATCCGGCAAATTCTACGCAAAACTCGTAACTTATTCCATTTTGGACAGGAATATTTGGCCAAAAAGTTTGCTAAACCTAACAGTTGCATTAAAGAACACCTCCCTATATTCTAGGTCCAAAGACCCTATATCCTTCCATTATAGCACAGTTTGCGTAAAAAGTCAATATAAGCATTGACAAAAATTAAAATCTGTGATACAATCAAAGTATGGGGCCATCTTCTACCCAAATTTTATGCCTAAGGAGGGGTAAGCATGTTAAAAATGAAGAAGAACTTTAGCGAAGGTTTCAAGAACGGTGTGGTGATTCTGGTGTTTGCGTATGCAATCGTGAGCGCCACGATTCTCCCGTGGGGGCTTTTGATTGCAGGCGAGCATCTAGGTGATATGCCCTATTTTATAGCGGCAATAGGACTGGGTATCTTCCCGGTAAAGGCCGAAAATTGGGTAAAAGATTTTTGGCGCGAACCACGGCGTGAACGCTATCGTCCGCGAATACGCCGCGCAATATTTATCATGATAACTATCGAGATTATTGCTACGATCGCCATTATAATTAAGACTGCGACACGGGAAGATGCTTATTTTGCGTCTAACTTGATAGCTATATTTGTATGCTGCACTTTTCACTTTTTTGTAGCCAATTTGCTGACACAAGTTCCTGGGGAAAAGCTCACTCCTGAAGAAGCGCGAGCAGAAGAATTGCGCGCACAGATCAGATACGCGCGTTCTCGAATTCGAGGTGCTCAATGTAAGATCGGTGAGTTAATGAAAATCATCCGCCAGGAGGAAGAGTGCATTACAGAGCTGGAAGCAGAGCTTTCCCAGAGCGGCGCCACCGAGCAATCAGCCGAGAAACTCATTGAATAGTCTTGAGCCGTCGCTTAGATCTCATTTTTCGGAGTACTGCCTCAGAATGAATCAGTTTACAGAGATCAACCCCGCCAATTTTACCGGCGGGGTTTTTCTATGCTATAATATCCTTATAATATAAGGAGTTTTTATGGCAGATTTTAATAAAATCTTGAATCCTGGCGATTATGAGAACGGCGAGATTAATGTCGTGGTCGAGATTCCGACTGGTTCCAACCAAAAAATCGAATGGGACCGCGAAAACGCATGCTTTATGCTCGATCGCATTGAGCCAATGGCCTTCGTCAAGCCTTGCAACTATGGCTTTATTCCGCAGACTCTAGACGAAGACGGCGACGAGCTCGACGTATTGTTGATTACCGATCAGCCTTTGACTACGGGTATTTATACCAAGGCGCGCGTGCTTGGCGTAATGAAATTTGTCGATGACGGTGAAGTCGATGACAAAATCATTGCCGTCGTAGCCGACAATCGCGACAATGGTGATGCTATCGAAAAGCTCGAAGACCTACCAAAACGTCTCATCGAGCAAATTAAATTCCATTTCAATCATTACAAAGACCTCAAAAAGCCTAACACCACCGAAGTCAAAGAATTTGCCGGTCTTGACGAAGCCAAACAGGTCATTAAAGATTCCATCGATCGCTGGAACAATAAGTAAAGACTTCCTATTACAATCAAAACCGCTCTCAGAAATAGGGCGGTTTTGTCTACCAGGTCTACCAAGTCTACCAGGTCTACTAAGCCTACTAAGTTTATCAATCTTCTGTAAGGCTGTCACTCGAGTACTATGCGCATAATAGGAGCTGGCTTTACAAGCCTTTCGGTAAAAGTACCATTTTGGCGACGTTCACATAACAGAAGCTGACGACTGTTTTGTGTGGGTGTTCGTCCACTGAACTTCATTCTGGCGACGTTCACATAGCAGAAGCTGACGGCCCTAAATCTACCGCGGCTTTCTATAGTACTCTCTTCCGAGTAACGTATGCATAACAGGTGTGGCCGGCATGGTTTTTGTACTGAACGTACCCATATTGCTTCCTGGCAATGTATGCATAATATATGCGGTTGGTCTCAAATCTACCGACAGCTTTTCAAAATATCGTCCTCCGAACGCTGAAGCTACTGATCTTCCATAAAAGCGCCACTTTGGCGATCCCAAAGATGGTGATAAACACCTTCGGGGCGCTCGAGCAATTTTTGGTGTGAACCTTGTTCGGCAATCTGCCCATCTTGCATCACGATAATACGATCCATGCTCGCCACCGTAGAAAGTCGGTGCGCAATCACAATACTAGTGCGATTCGCCATCAATTTCTCCAAAGCTTCCTGAATCAGAGCTTCCGACTCGGAGTCTAGTGCCGAAGTCGCTTCGTCTAGGACCAGAATGGGCGCATCCTTCAAAATCGCACGGGCAATTGCTACACGCTGACGCTGACCGCCCGACAATTTGACGCCTCGCTCACCTACCAGAGTATCATATCCATCTGGTAATTCCATAATAAATTCATCGGCATTTGCAAGCATCGCCGCACGTTTGATTTCTTCAGGTGTCGCATCGGGCTTACCATAGGCGATATTCTCGGCGATCGAGCGATGAAACAGGGAAGTTTCTTGTGGCACATAAGCAATATTCTCGCGTAAAGACTGTTGGGTGATTTTCCGGATATCTTGGCCAGAAATCGTAATCGCACCTTCATTCACATCGGCAAACCGCAGCAGTAATTTTGTCAAAGTAGTCTTCCCCGATCCGGATACGCCCACCAAACCGACGCGCTCACCGTCCTTAATTCTCAGATTAAAATCCCTAAAAATTGCATTCTTTGCGTCAACATGCTGGAAGGAGACGTGGTTAAAATCTACCTCCGCCCGTCCCATCACCAGCGGCTGAGCATCTGGAGCATCAACCACATCATCTTTCATATCCAAAATCAACGTCATTTCTCGCGCATCGCCAAACATACGATTGAGATTTTTGAGGATAGCATTGATTTCCCAAAGCTCACCCTGCACGGTTTGCGCATAATTGACAATGAGGACAAGCGTCGCCACCGAAATTCCTAGCCAAGTCCGCCCATAAAGCAGAAACGCCAAAATCAAGCAAGTAATTCCAATCTGGACGCAATTAAATAGGACATCGCGACTGATCGTGGCGCGCATTGACTTAATCCCGGCATCAAAAGATTTTTTCGAGAATTGCGCATAACGCTTGCGCTCATGATCTTCGCGCGCATAAGATTTTACCGAAATAATATTCGAAATCGAATCAGATAGTTGGCCGGTTTGTTTAGACTCAGCCGCCGACCACTCTTCATTAAGATCGGCAATTTTGCGGAAGGAGAGCGAACAAATAACCGCATAAATTATCGTCAAAACTACCAGACCTACCGCAAACCAAGGCACTTGCGGCAACAGAATCACCACAATCATAATCACAAACGAAATCGTAGGCAAGATGTTCCATATTATCGTATCGCACATTCGCTCAAACGCCCCGACGAATTTATTCGACTGCGTCACCAGGGAACCGGAGAACCGATCGTTGTGAAACTGCATCGATTGCTCCGAGACCGTATCAAAACAGAGCAGCGCCAGATCATACATCGCCTTCATTTCCATTTTCCAGCACAAGTATAAGCGCAGTTCTTCGAAGACGACCTTATTCAGAATATATAATAATACAAAGATAATAACTTCCGTTAGGGCCGTGGCTACTAATTCCTCAATCGGCAAATCAAGCGAGGCCTTCTCAATCAAATCCGCGAAAATCATCGGCGCCAACACGCCCCGAATAAAAACCACAACCGGCGTCAAAATCAAACACCCCAGCGCATACCACTTATACTTGACAAGTTCGCGCCAATAATAATGCAGCGTCCGCCGGACGGTACTAGGCTGTTTTACTTCTTTTGCATCGACTTCAGGCATGATTCCCATTATAGCTTAAAAGTTCCCCTCGTGCAACAACTCGTAAAGTCTACCCACAAAATGATTCATGAGCGGCCTCAAACTTGACAAAACAAGTAATCTGTGCTAATATAAGAAGATAGGGGGCTGCATCACCAGCATCAGCCTTTTCGTGGGCTTATCGCAAGCCAAGCACTAATCAGCCGCACTAACCTACCGTACTCTCAAGTCATAACTAACCGCAATAAACTGTAGCCGCATTCTCCCAAGGCCAGCTCTTCCAGACTTAGGATTACAGTTCACTGATTTCTACTCGAACCTGCTCGGTAGTATCGCGATCGCGCACGGTTACGGAATTGTCTTCTAGACTATCAAAATCAACCACGACACATTTCGGCGTACCGATTTCATCTTGTTTTTTGTAGCGTTTGCCGATATTGCCCGAATCATCCCAGGTCACAAAAGTATATTTATCCTTCAGAAGCTGATAAACTTCTTTGGCTTTTGCTACTAACTCCGGCTTATTTTTCAGGAGTGGGCTCACGCAGAATTGATATGGCGCCAACTTCTCTGGCAACTTTAAGACAACTCGACCTTCTTCTTCGCTATAGGCCGCACTCAAAATCGCCAGGATCAAGCGCTCTACGCCGATACTAGGCTCGATTACATGCGGCACAAACGCCTCGCCGGTATTTTTATCTCGGTAGAGCATACTTTTGCCCGACTCGCGCTCGATATTTTTTAGGTCAAAATCTGTACGATAAGCAATACCCATGAGCTCTTCGCGACCATTCGGATAATCAAATTCAATATCGACCGTGCGCTGCGAATAATGTGCCCGATCCTCGGCCGGAACTTCATATTCATGAATTAAATCTTTTGGCAAGGCCAAAACTTCTTCTAGGAAAACATGATACTCCTGCAATAACTTCTCAAAACTCTCCTGCCAGTTGCCAGGATGCACGAAATATTCAATTTCCATCTGGCTACATTCGCGATCGCGCAGGATAAAATCGCGCGGCGAAATCTCGTTGCGAAAAGCCTTGCCTTGTTGGGCAATCCCAAAGGGAATATCAGGATAAATCGTATCGACCACGTTGCGGAAATTTGTAAAAATCCCCTGCGCTGTCTCTGGACGCAAATAAGCGATACTGGTATCATCCGTCACGGCGCCAACGTGCGTCTGGAACATCATATTAAACTTCTTAATCTCGCCCCAATTTTTCTTGCCGCAAGTCGGACATTTGACATCAGCCTGCAGAAATTCCTCTGTTGTGATACTTTCGCTCGCGCCGTCAACCAGCTTATCAGCACGAAAACGACCGTGACACTCCTTGCACTCAATCAAAGGATCTGCAAACGTCGCCACGTGCCCAGAGGCCACCCACGTCTTTGGATTCATCAGAATCGCCGCGTCCACTCCGTACATATCGTCACGCTTATCCACCCAATAATTCCACCAAATTTGCAATAATTTGTTCTTCAGCGCAACCCCGAGCGGACCAAAATCCCAAGTCCCCGCCATTCCGCCATAAACATCTGACCCCGGAAAAATAAAACCCCGGCGCTTGCATAAACTAACTATATCTTCCAACTTTCCCATAACTCCTCTCATTGTAGCATAAATTTCTCGCTGCGTAATAATTTCTTGAGTTATTTCGTGCGTAGTGAAAGTATACGCTCGTCAGGCTTCGCTGAATGGGTAGGAATTAACGGGTCTCTATGGTCTAATCGGTCTGACCCTCAGAACGCATCCAACAAAGTTTATGATATCAACTATAGAATGGGCTCAGTATATAGCTCTTACAGTCATCCCCACTGGTGTGGTATGCCTCTCCGCTGCCCAGTACGATAGAGATAATGGTAATGTTATTTCGTGCGTAGTGATGTCATACATGCAAATGGTGCCATTGTCAGTGCTGGGTGGTGGACTGGCGATTGGTCGTCTAGTACGGGTTCGCGTCCTGGTTTTGTTTACCATTTTGGTTCTAACCCTAACTTAGTAAATCCTAGTTGGTATGAAAATGCTTGGTACGGCATTCCTCTCCGTTGCCTAGTACGGTAAGGATAATGGTAATGGATATAGGGCTGAGAGATGAAAGCAGCTGTTGGTAGATGTTTAAGTAATCGATCTACTAGAAGGTAGATTCGTCCATCTCGTGTACGACCGGTCGTTGTTTGGAGTACTGATTTAATTATATTAAGAAGAACGATTTAGTGCAGGGATAAACCATTATATCCGGATATCGTTTTCGATACCCCTGTCAAGGACTTTTTTCGAGAAGTTTTCCACAAACAAAAGGGGCGACATTGATATTTTTAGATAAAAATGTTGTAAAAATTAAAAAACCGTGCTATAATGTAGTTAGTCTCATCTGCCTAGGTGTAGAAAGAGCGTCTGGTATCGCTGCGGCGGTACCTGTTTTGTCTATGCCTGACATGCTCTTTGTGGAGCAAAATTTGGCTAAAATTTTATTCAGCCGTTTTTGACCGAAGATACAACTTTTCTAGTACAGCAACCTTACGTTTGTATTTCACAATATAAGCAGTACGAAGAATATAATACTTCTTGCGTTCTTCCAGTACGACGAGATAGTTCTCTTCCTTAAGCCATAAAAGTATACTATTGATCCGCCCTCTGCGTTCTGAAAACACTAATACATCCGCACTATTACTATGTTCAATAATAGCTCGTGCCCATCTGATACGTTCGCAACGCTCTGGTTCTGGAATATTATCCTTACCACCTATTATATGCCAAAATGACTCACTTTTGCCATAGAATTCTGGTTGAGATGGAGCGATAACCTTTTTATTATTAAATTTCAATGGGCTGCCACTTCTGTATGTTGCTATATATTCAGAATATAAAATATCCGAATACTCACTCCAATCGCAATTATATTGAACTAAGTCTGGCAGCCAAGTTATCATTTCTTTTATTGCTCCCTACCAGACCATATAAATACATTAAACTTTCGCTCACTGGGAAGCGTACTTCTTTTGAGCGAAAAATTCGATCTCTCTTTAATCCTATCAATAACAGATCGTTTTGCATCACTTATTGCTTTCGGTCTATTTTCTGCCATAACCGCACCAGTAAGGATGTCCACCAATTGCATAATCTCAACCTCATCAGAACGAATGAGCTGAATCTTTTTAATTATGTCGTGGTTAAAATCATACATCTGATTAGCCAGAACATCATTAAGCTTCTTGACTTTTTCTCCCCCAATAGTATCTTTTATATCTAAAAAGGCATTGTATTTAGAGCTATTGGATATGATATTTTTTAGTAATTCGAAGTACATTTTGTAATACCACTGATTATGCGTCTGACCAAAAGCAGCATGATCTAACTTATCTTTTTCGGGTATTACTACTGCACGAAAATGTAAATCATCATCATCAAAGAAGTAATCGATTATATCAATATACGCAGACAGCTTATTTGGCGAAAGTCGTGTCCACTTCATCTCGGCATGACTAATGCCATATTTTTTTTTGATGTCATTTATTCTTGAGTATATCTCTTTTCTCTTACCAGTAGGGCACCATACTGCCCCTAAGGCCATTACAGACTCGTGGTCATGTTCCATATGGCATGTTTCATCGCAGTAGATTGAATATTCTTCCATACCTATATTATACAAGAAAATGTTATTAAAAAGTGGCACGTTTTATGTAATTCCATATCATGCACTGTTTTGAATTATGGAACAAGACCATCAAGTAAGCTATCAGTAGCAAAATCACTCAATAAAATTCTCGACAAAGATCAGACGGTCTGCTATAATACGACTAGAATTAATGCCTCGATAGCTCAGTCGGTAGAGCGCACCCATGGTAAGGAATAACACCTACCT
>CAZSPU010000001.1:0-76202 GCA_964608555.1 uncultured Candidatus Saccharibacteria bacterium | reverse complement strand
ACGTAACTATGTACGAGGGCAAGGAAAAGAATATCATCGACTGTATCGTGGGCAATTTAAGCTCTTTGAATAACTTGACTAAAGCTGGACAAACCGAAAACCCCGAGGTCTCTGCCTCGGGGTAGTTTATTGGTTTAGGGTTCAATGACCTAGGAACATTCACAGCTTCGGAAATAAATGACCGTTTCAATGGTTTTCCTCTCCGTTGCCTAGTACGGTAGGAATAATGGTAATGGATTGATACGCCTCACCAAAAGATTAAAGATTCTTGCTTATCACAATCAAAAACCCGCACGAGTCCAACTCGCATGATATCTACATGATAGTACAGTTAAGTTAATTTTTCAAGTCTTCGTGCGTAGTGATGCGATCTATTATGCTGGTCATTTGTATGATACTACAGGTAGAGTAGCTAACTTTTGGTCATCGCGTGCTTTTGATACTCTTGAGTTTCAGAATGGTTTCTATATGTATTTTGATAACTCAGGGGTTGTTTCGTCTAGCGGTCGCAATTACGGCTATCGTCATTGGGCCTTTCCTCTCCGCTGCCTAGTACGGTAGGGATAATGGTAATGTGAAATGCGCAACTAATATTATAAATAAAAATTCGCGTGAGATTAACTTATATGATATCTTTAGCTTGTTACGCGAGCTATGAATGATAGTAACGGCGTAGAAAGTCGTCTTTATACTGTTGGAAATTGCCGTTGAGTAGGGAAACGCGAATTTCTTCGGTGAGGCGGATGATGAAGCGGAGGTTGTGTAGGGAGGCAAGGCGATAGAATTTGCGTTTTTGCTCGGGATCGCCAGAACGCCACAGTGCGCGCAAGCCACCGCGGGTCCAGCCGGCTTGGCAGGTCGGACAATCGCAGCTGCCGTCGAGGGCGGCGCTGGAGTTGGCCATTTGGCGAAGATTAATATTGCCATCGCGCGTGTAGATTTTGCCGTGGCGAGCTTCGCGAGTAGGGGCAACGCAGTCAAAAGTGTCGGCGCCCATTTCTGTGCCAATAAAAATATCATCCGGATGGGACAACCCGAGCAAATGGCGTGGCTTGTGCGCGGGCAGCTCTTCGTTGCACCAGCGGAGAATTTCGCCGAGATCTTCTTTGAGGAAGGCGCCACCCAAGCCAAAACCGTCAAATTCGATGCCGTCGTGGTTCATTTGGGCGAGATTGCGGGCGGTTTGACGGCGTAAATCCTCCCAACGTCCGCCTTGTAAGACAGCATAGAGATTTTGTCGATAACCGAGATCGTCGCGATGTTTAATGTGTTCGATTAAGCTGCGCAAGGCCCAACGCTCGGTGCGTTCGAGAGCCTCGATATTATATTCATAGGTGTCGGCAAGGGAAGTAAGCTCGTCGAAAGCCATGTGAATATCGGCGCCGATTTGGCATTGAATCTGCATGGATTCTTCGGGGCCAATAAAATCGGGCTGACCGTCGAAGGGGTCGACGAAATTGACGCCTTTTTCGGAAACGTGCGCGAGGCGTTCTTTGTGTGCAGTGTTAGTGACGTGACGCTCTTTTTCCATGGAGACGACTTTGCCAAGCCCGGAACCAAGCGACATGACTTGGAAGCCGCCGGAATCGGTTAAAGTGGGACCCTGCCAAGCGGTTGACTGGAGCTCCGGAAGCCCTGTAGATGTAATGGAGTTGTCGTGGCGGGTGGGCTGCCATTGCGCCAAGCCGCCGGCTTTTGCGATTTCGGGGGCGTGTCGGCGGAGATGATAACCGTTTGACAACATGGCCTGGGCGCCGATAGAATGGAGGTCTTCTGCAGAAAGAAACCGAACATATCCAGTAGTGCCGACTGACATAAAAGCGGGCGTTTTAATCTCGCCGTGGACGGTTTTGATAATGCCAGCGCGACCCAATCCGTTCGGTAAAGTTTTCTCAATGATGAATTCCATATTCTATATTATAACATGTTTTAGAGTGAGTGTTCGGATTAGTGTAATGGTATGGCTATTGACAAAAGCTTATGGTGTGATATGATGTAGTTATCATGCGAGTTAGACTCGCATAGGTTTTTGATTGTAGTAAGCAAAAATCTCTTACAACACTCTTAAGTTATATTAAGAAAGGGCAGTTAGCACAAATAGTCTCTTGTGTGGGGGCCGCTCCTGGGCGCTTGCCCAAGTCCTATTCCCCACACAAGAACTATTTGTGCTACCATATTCATTACCATTATCCCTACCGTACTAGGCAGCGAAGAGACATGCCCCAGTCACGGTTGTCATGATGAGAAGAGGTAATATCAAAACTATTGAAATGTAAAGTATAGACTATTTGAAATGCTAAAGTTTTATTAGTTCGAGATGACCAAAATGCAATATCACAACCAGTCCAACTGCCCAATTGAATAATAGTATAGTTAATACTTCCACTACGCACGAAGAATAGGCCCAATGTGAAGTATTGACTGCTTTCTATCCATTACCATTATCCCTACCGTACTAGGCAGCGGAGAGGAAAACCGTAGTAACGGTCATTGTTACCAAAGGGATCGACGCCTGTAGCAATAAAGTCTAGGTAAAAGCTATCCAAAAATTCATATGATGATTTAGTATTTCTCGACCAATCAAGGCCACTTGATCCCGCGTAATTTATAACGTTGCCACTAACATCCATGGTTCCACTACGCACGAAGAATAAGACTAATGTTAATTGTCGACTTTTCTGCTTTATCCATTACCATTATCCCTACCGTACTAGGCAGCGGAGAGGATAACCCCAGTAATGATTGATATTAAACGACGGATGAACATTTGAAGTGTCAAATACCAGGATGAAACTGTTTTGAAATTTGCCGTTAGTATAGGCCCGAGAAGACCAATCATAGCTATCGATACCAGACCAGTGTATGTATCCAGCATAATGAATATATGCACTACGCACGGAAATTTGTGTCAATTACTGCGTCGCCTTTTATTCATTATCCCTACCGTACTAGGCAGCGGAGAGGAAAACCCCAGTAGCGGGAATGGTTGCTATTTATATTAGTATTAGAAGTACTATACCCCATGCCGAAGCTATTGCTAGACGATGATTCCAATGACGATCGCGCCTCCCAATACCAGCTAACCTCGCCGGTATTATCGAAAGACCCGATATATCTTGCATAACCACTACGCACGAAGATGCTAATGGATCGTGCGTAGTGATGTCATACATGCAAATGGTGCCATTGTCAGTGCTGGGTGGTGGACTGGCGATTGGTCGTCTAGTACGGGTTCGCGTCCTGGTTTTGTTTACCATTTTGGTTCTAACCCTAACTTAGTAAATCCTAGTTGGTATGAAAATGCTTGGTACGGCATTCCTCTTCGCTGCCTAGTACGGTAGGGATAATGGTAATGGATTACCACAATCAAAAACCCTTGCGAGGCTAACTCGCATGATATATACATGATAGCACGGTTTAGTCTTTTTGTCAAGTCTGTTGTAGCTTTACTCCAGAAATAGTTGTGTAACTTCAGATATTTCTTCGTGCGTAGTGGGCTTGCTAATTCAAGCCAAGTTGATGGACGAACCGGACGAATGGTCTACTACTGGTCGTCCCGGGCCGGCGTAAATGAAGGTTCTGAATCTGCATATAATCTAATATTTTCAGGTTGGGCTGTAGAATCAGCTGAATTTAACAATCGTCATCACGCCTTTTCTCTCCGCTGCCTAGTACGGTAGGGATAATGGTAATGGATAAGAAAAGCCCCCTGACGAAGGGGGCGATGGGTGGAAATGTGTTGTTGAAAAAATGCTGGGGATAGAATTCTGGTTTTCAGGTTTTGCTCGGGGCGCGAATGCCGATTTTGCGGCGTATAACTGTTTTGAAGAAATTGATAATTGGGCGACAGAAAATGATATATATCAGTAGGTTGAGGATAAATGTCACGAGCGCCTGTCTGAGCATGGCTTGGAAATTGATACGCTGCATAAAGGTAATTCCGATTAACAGGATCCAAAGACTAGGCGTGCCGGGGAAGCATTGACGTTTTGGAGGAAAACTGGTGTACAGGATGATAGTTAATGCGATAAAAACGCGGACGTAGAGGAGGAAGGTGCCGCCGTGGCTGTCGGTGCCTTTGAGCGCGCTAGCGTAGATGTCGATTGCGCGGATGGCTAAGTTGATGATTGCGGCGTAGAAGGTAATAATGGCGGTGCCATTGCGGAGGGATTGGGCGACTTTGGAGCCAAAAATGTCTCGTGTTACGCCCCAACAAACGCTTAAAAAGGGAATCGTCAAGATGGCGTAATTGACATAACCGAAGCTTCTGACCGCTAGTAGGCCGCTGAGTATGGTAAGTCCGGCAAAAGTGGCGGCCAAAAACGCGATTATAGTGGATACGGTAAGGCTGGGTAGGGGAGAAGATTGCGCCGAGGATTCTAAGGTTGAAGGCTCGTTGTCTTCGGCGTCGTAGTCGTAATCTGCCTGGTCGTCGTTTGGCTCGGTGTCTGTTGCGCTGGAGGTTTCTGCGCTGTCCTTTGCGTTGTCTAATGCGGATTCTTCAAAGGAATCCATGTCAGGGCTATCAAAGAGGTCGGGGTCGTCGATATGGTCGGATGCGCTTAAGTCGCTGCTGGCGGCGGAGCCAGAGCCGTCGCCGTGATAGCCGAAGCCTCCGGGCATATGATGTGCTCCGTGGCCGCCCATAAAGCCGCCATGTGGCCCGTGAAACCCGCCGAAACCTGGTCCACCAGGACCACCAAAACCGTGAGGCCCGCCGGGACCTACTGGGCCGCCTGGTCCACCCATTCCTGCGTGTGGCATAAAAACACACTCCTTTTCTAAAAATGTTCAAGTTATCCATTAAGGACTCCTATCTTTCTATTGTATCATACTTTTTATGATTTGTCCATAGCTAGAGCATGATTTCGACGAGTTGAAGGATAGAAATAAGAGGAAATTAAGTATTATGGCTGTCTCTTGGGGTTGGCGCTATTGACAAAATGCTTATGGTGTGATATGATGGAGTTATCATGCGAGTTAGACTCGTGCGGGTTTTTGATTGTGATTAATCCATTACCATTATCCCTACCGCACTAGGCAGCGGAGAGGAAAGCCCCAGAAACGGTAGTTGCTGTAGGACGGGCCGACACCAGAAGCATTGAAGAGGAGGACGAAACTGCTCTGAAATCCAGCGTTAGTGTAGGCGCGAGATGACCAAAGGTAAGCATCGTGGCCGGACCAGAGAGTATAACCGTTGTAATGAACGCTGCCACTACGCACGAAGAACAAACTAATATTAACTGTCGACTTTTCTGTCTTATCCATTACCATTATTCCTACCGTACTAGGCAGCGGAGAGAAAAGCCCCAGTAGCGAGGATTATGACTAGAAAGATAGACTCCGGCGGCGCCGTGAAAACCAAGACGAAAACTGCCAAGAAAGTTAGGGCTGGAATTGGCATTTGATGACCAGATAAATCCAGTTTCTCCATCTTCAGCTAACCAGCCTTTTTCCTGATTATAGCCACTACGCACGAATCCATTACCATTACCATTATCCCTACCGTACTAGGCAGCGGAGAGGAAAACCAAAGAAGCGGCCGCTCGCATTTGATGGATCGACATTGGTCGCGTTAAGAGCCAGACTAAAGCTTTCCTGAAACTGCATACTATGAGAGCGCGAGGAGTAAAAATATCCAACGTTGTCAGTATAGCCACTAATATTCCCTCCAGCGTTCATAAATCCACTACGCACGAAGAATAAAAAACTTTTGATAGTTTTGCTTAATCGTTCAATCCATTACCATTATCCCTACCGTACTAGGCAGCGGAGAGGAAAGGCCCAGAAACGGTAGCCGTAGTCGTTGGATGGGTCGACACCAGAAGCATCGAAGTGGAGGTAGAAACTGCCCTGAAATCCGGCGTTAGTGCTGGCGCGAGATGACCAAAGCACTGCGATAAGCCCAGTATTAGTAGTAAGACAACCTCCAGATCCGACTCCATCACTACGCACGAAGGGGAATGGGGAATTGGAAGATTAAAGGAACCTTAAAAACGGCGCCGTGGCGGGGTTGACTTTGGAAAAAATTCACGTTATCATAGGGAAATGCTGAGACTTTTTCGATACCTAAAACCATATTTGTGGCAGGTGGGAATTTTGTTGTGCGCGGTGGCTTTGCAGGTTTGGATGTCTTTACAGTTGCCGGCTTTGATGGCGGATATAGTCAATAACGGAATCGTAGCGGGGAATCTTGAGTATGTTTGGCAAACTGGTTTATGGATGATTGGGGCGGCGTTAGTGTCGTCGCTGTGTGCGTTTTTGGCGAATTTTATTTCGGCGTGGCTGAGTGCGCGCATTACGCGAGATATTCGTAGTGATTTCTTTACGCACATTTTGAGCTTGAGTACAGAGGAGATTAACCAGTTTTCGACGGCATCATTGATTACGCGGACGGTTAACGATATTTTTCAGGCGCAGCAAGCGATTACAATGGTGCTGATGGTAGGGGTGCGGGCGCCTTTGACGTGTGTGTTGGCGATTGGGCAGGCGATTGTGACGGCGCCGGATATGACTTGGATTATCGCGTTGGCGGTAGGGGTGATTATTGGGTTGACAATAATAATTATGGCGATCGTGATGCCGAAGTTTAATCTAATTCAGAAGTTGGCAGATAGGATTACTTTGCTAACGCGCGAGAATCTGACTGGTCTGAGAGTAATTCGAGCGTTCAATAACGAACGGCTGGAGAAGAAAAAGTTTGATAAAACGAACGATGAGAATACGCGTTTGAATGCTTTAGTAGATATTATTTTGTCGTTGGAAAACCCGTTGATTAGTCTGGTGTTTAACGGGACGACTTTGCTCTGCGTGTGGATTGGCATTACCTTGATTACGAAGGATATTGCTTATCTAGGGAATATGATGGCGTTCATGCAATATGCGATTCAAGTGGTGATGTCGTTCTTGTTTATGACGATGCTGTTCGTGGTGTTGCCGCGGGCGAGTGTGTCGGCGAAGCGCGTGAACGAAGTTTTTGATACGAGGTCGAAGATTCATTGGAAGCCGGAGACGGTAGGGAAGCCAGATTTGACTCCGTCGGTGGAGTTTACGCACGTGGATTTTGCTTATAGTGGAGCAGAGGAGAAAGTTTTGCAGAATGTGTCTTTTACGGCGAAGGCGGGGGAGACTACGGCTTTGATTGGCTCGACGGGGTCAGGAAAGTCGACGTTGATTAACCTGGTGCCGCGGTTTTATGAAGCGACTGCGGGAGAAATTAAGATTAACGGTATTAACATTAAAGATTACGCACAGCATGACTTGATGCGAAGGATTGGTTACGTACCTCAGCGAGGGCTATTGTTTGCGGGGACAGTGAAAAGTAATATCTTGTTTGGTGCTCCGGAAGCCGATGAAAAACAGATGCATTTGGCGGCGAGAGTTTCGCAATCGGAGGAGTTTATTGAGAAGTTGGATAAAAAATATGATTCGCATATTGCCCAAGGAGGAACGAATGTTTCTGGCGGTCAGAGGCAGAGATTGTCGATTGCGCGGGCGATAGCTAAGGATCCGGATATCTACATTTTTGACGATTCATTTTCGGCGCTGGATATGAAAACGGATGCGAAGCTCAGGGAAGCGTTGAAGCCAGTGACGCGTAATGCGGTGACTTTGATCGTGGCGCAGAGAATTAGTACGATTAAAGATGCGGAGCAAATTGTGGTTTTGAATCAAGGAAAAGTGGTCGGGAAAGGGAATCACTTAGAGCTATTGCGGGATTGTCAGGTTTATCGAGAGATTGCCAAATCACAGTTCTCGGATCAAGAATTTGCTACCGAAATGAAGAAAAGTGAGGAAATAAAAAAGGAGATGAACCATGCCTAGACCATCTCATAGTACGGAGAAACCAAAAAGCCTCGGCAAGGCGATGAAAAGATTCTTGCAATCTTTGCGTCCGTGGACTTTGCCGATTGTAGTGTCGATTATTTTGGCAGTGATTGCGACGGTGTTGTCGATTTTTGGCCCAAATGTCCTAGGTCAAATGACGAATACGGCTGTAGAGAATTACCAAACTGCTGTGATAGAAGCTGGAGGAAAGTTGCCGGACGCGGAGACGCTTTCGCGGGCGTTGGATTGGGGTAAGATTGGTGGTTTGGCTTTGATTTTGATCGGTCTATTTGCGGGTTCAGCGATTTTGAACTATATTCAGGGGGCGATTTTGTCAGTAGTGTCGGCGAAATATGCCAAGAAAATGCGTTCGGAAATTATTGAGAAAATTGCACATTTGCCGATTTCGTATTTTGATAAACACCAAGTGGGTGATACTTTGGCGCGCATGAGTAATGACGTTGGAACGATTTCTAATACGTTGGCGAATGTTTTGACGCAAATTATTACAAGTTTGACGACTTTGATTGGTATTTTGATTATGATGATGACGATTTCGGTGTGGTTGTCGGTGATTGCGCTGATTGCGGCGCCTTTGTCGCTATTAATTGTGAGCTTGATTGCGAAAAAATCGCAAAAGTATTTCCGGGATAGTCAATCGACTTTTGGGGTGCTGAATAGTGAAATTGAAGAGGATTATGCGGGGCAACTGATCGTTAAGGCAAATAGTTACGAAGAGGGTGCGATTACGAAGTTTACAAAGACGAATGATAAACTGTGCGATTTGACATGGAAAGGGAATTTTTTGGCGCAGCTGGCGTTTCCGATTACGAATATGTTTACGAATATTAGCTATGTGGCGATTTGTGTGGCGGGTGGACGCCTAGCGATTGATGGCAGATTGCTTTTGGGTGATGTGCAGGCGTTTTTGCAGTACACTAATCAGTTTAATCGCCCGATTACGGAAGTTTCTCAGATTACTTCAAATATTCAGCAGACGTTGGCGGCGGCGGAACGGATTTTTGATTTCTTTGATGAACCAGAGGAAGCGCCGGATATGGTGCCAGCCCAGACGATCGAAAAGGTGCGAGGCGGGGTGGAGTTTGTGCACGTGGATTTTGCTTATGATCCGGCGAAGCCAATTATTCGCGATTTTTCGGTAAAGATTGAACCGGGCATGCAAGTTGCGATCGTAGGTCCGACGGGGGCAGGGAAGACAACAATCATTAATTTATTGATGCGGTTTTATGATCCGGTGTCGGGCTATATTACGATTGATGGAGTGCCGACGCGGGAAATGAAACGGGCGGATGTACGTAAGTTGTTTGGGATGGTTTTGCAGGATACTTGGTTGTTTTCTGGTACGATTGAAGAAAATTTGCGCTATGGTAAAACTTCGGCGACGCACGAAGAAATCGTCAAGGCGACGAAGGCTAGTAGTATTCACCATTTTATTGAATCGTTGGCGCATGGATATAAGACTGAAATTTCTGAAAATTCCGATAATATTTCGGCGGGAGAAAAACAACTTCTTACAATTGCGCGGGCGATGGTGGCAAATCCACCTATGATGATTCTAGATGAAGCAACTTCGAACGTTGATACGCGCACGGAGCAATTGATTCAGGATGCCTTTGCGAAATTGACCCATGGGCGGACTTCGTTTGTGATTGCTCATCGCTTGTCAACAATTAGGAATTCTGATCTAATTTTGGTGATGAAGGAAGGCGCAATTGTTGAGCAAGGGAAGCACGAAGAATTACTGGCGCAAAATGGATTTTATGCGGAGTTATATAATTCGCAGTTTGCAGAGGCGGAGTAGGGAAGGGTATTCTGGATAAGAGACACTAGTGTATACTACTATTGTATCACAGATTTAATCATTTGTCAATAGGTTTTATGAAATGAAGGGGAATAACGGAGAAGCAGAGATTATTTGATGGCAAAAAGAAAGGAGTAATACGAGAATGCAGGGAATTTTGCGGCTAAGTGCAGTGATCCATCCGCTGGTGGCGTTTTTGGCTATGATTGGAGTTTTGATACTGATCGTCATGATGTTGATGGCGAGCGGGATTCTTTCGGTAGAGGTATCCGTGGAGCGTAAGGAAAAGCCGGAGAAAACCCAGAAACAAAAGAAAGAAATTGAAGCGCAAAACAATAAAGATTTGCCCGAAGACGAGCAGGAAATGTAATTAGGGATAGTGGGCCGGTTGGGCGGCTGACCGGGAATTAGCTGAAGGAATTGACTGATTGAGTACTCGATTGCGCTGGTGATGTTTTGCTGGTTAGCAAGAATGATTAATTGTACTTATGGCCGGAACAGGGAAATGAGCTGACGGCGCGTTAGTTTTGCTGGTGATTGTGAAAAGCGCGAGCGGGTTCGGCTGTAGTGTTTGGTTGGGATATTTGGGTTTGTATCTCTGTTATAGAGATTGGTTTGAAAAATGTAGAGAGAAAAATAAGTTCGGGTTTTGTTCGGGTATTCATTCAAGCCGTATAAAGAGCTTAAGCCTGATAATGTAAATTAACATTTTCTGTTCCAATCATTACCATTATCCCTACCGTACTAGGCAGCGGAGGGGGGGAAACCGTAGAGACGATAATATTGATGGCCATTTGATGGAGCGACTACGGAATCGCTAAAAGCAAGTGTGTATGCATCCCGTAGCTCGTCTAACCGAAAAGAGCGTGCAGACCAGCTATGACCCCATTGTCCGGCGTCTAGACCACCCTTGTTTATGAGTCCACTACGCACGAAGAATAGGCCCAATGTGAAGTATTGACTGCTTTCTATCCATTACCATTATCCCTACCGTACTAGGCAGCGGAGAGGAAAACCACGAAAGCGAGCGTCGCTGTTAATATCACCGACAGATGATGGAGTGTTGTAAAAGAATTGACTATATTGTAAGTCATTGCTAGCTGCAGATCGTGATGTCCAGTAAGCGCTGTTAGCTCCAGTACTAACACTGAGGAAACCTCCGGCAAAAGTGCCGGCACTACGCACGAAGAAAAGTGGTTTATAGATAAGGCGTTGTTAGTTCTGATTAAGTTCGGGTTTTGTTCGGTAGTGTGGAATTATATAAAATGAAAAAGAGTTTGGTTTGTGACATAGTGTTGGTTTGGCGGTCAAAATAGGTGATGTTTACGTAGATGAAAAAGCAGGGAAATGGGGAATTTGTAAGAATCAGGAAAAAATCGAATAGGATGGTGGCGGTCGAGTCGGTTGGGCTTGGATCGCAGATAGAGCGGTTGATGCAATGTCGTAAAATCTGTATTGTGCGACATTGGATTTCTATCCAAAAGACGAGTGTATGGTCGTTCAGAAAACGTCGTTTTTGCAACTCCCCGCCCGTGTTGGTTATTTTGGAGCGGTTATGTTAGCTAAATTATTATATATAGAAATATTGGAGATCGTGTTGTTGGCGGTGGTGATTATAATTATATTTAAGCCAAAACGATGATTGTTTATTACCATTATCCCTACCGTACTAGGCAGCGAAGAGACATGCCCCAAATACGATCTGTCGACGTCTGCGTATACGGATTGACCTGCAAACTCCAGCTTTCATCGGCAAGTGTTAAATGATAAACCGAGTTAGAATTTGAGATTGTTCCTGTAGTGCGAGACCACAATAATCCGTGTTGACCAGGCCATACAAGATGACTAGCGTAAGATGCGTGTCCACTACGCACGAAGAATTATTTGTTCGGTCTTGTCCATTACTATTATCCCTACCGTACTAGGCAGCGGAGAGGAAAGCCGAAGAAGCGATTGCGTTTTTCTTCCAAGAGTTCAGTTATCCAAAACGCGATTGTTTGTGCGTATGAGTATCCATTTTGAACTTCATTTGACGTAATAGCAGACCATAATGATGCTAGTCCACCAGAATAAAGTAATTTTGCTTCATTATGAATATATCCACTACGCACGAAGAATAATGAGCTCTGCAATTATAGGTCTCGCTGCATCAATCAAAAATAACACGACGATCCTTCCACATCCATTACCATTATCCCTACCGTACTAGGCAGCGGAGAGGGAAGCCAAACCAACGGCCGCCGCTGAGGGACGGGTCGACACCAGAAGCATAGAAGTCGAGGTAGAAACTGTTTTCAAAACCGGCGTCGGGGCTCGTACGTGAGGGCCAATCGTAACCATTAACGCCAGACCAATCAGCATATCCTACATAATGCATAAATCCACTACGCACGAAGATAATAAATGCCTGAGATGAGTAACTGTTTCTGGAATAAAGTGACAAAAGATGTCTAGGTGATTTGAGCGAGTTTATCGAGGAGTTGAACTTTGATCCAGTCGGTGAGAATTGAGTATGAGCTGTCGGTGGCGCTGGCGCGGATGGCTTGGTGATAAACTTGTTTCTTTTCGATATTATTGCGCGGAAACCCGGCGATAATGGGGACATATCCTAGGGCGACGGAGAGTTGGTCGGTGATGACGCGGGCGATGCGGCCGTTGCCGTCGAAAAAGGGGTGGATGCGAATAAAACTGTAGTGGAAGTGCGCGAGAAAGCGGCAAACTTCGTCGATATTTTCGATGGGGATATACTCTAAACTATCGCGGAGGAAGCGCGCCAGGCCGTAAAGTTCGTTGTAAACTTCGGCGCCGCCATGAGGAATGCGATGGAGGTCCTCATCCCCTGGTGAGCCAAAACGAACGTCGTGGCCGTGCGCTCGAAATTCCCCGTTTTTGCGGTAAACGTGGCGAAAAAGCATAGAATGCATCCGTTTCCAGTCGTCGAGCCAATCGGTTTCCTGACGTGCAGATAGAGTTACGCGAATGTTGACGGGGCGTTCAAGTTCTTTGGCAAAATGCAAAATAACTTCGTTTAATCCCCTTTCCTCGGCTTCGCGAATTAAAGGATGTACGGAGTTGATGGAGTAGCGGCGACCGCTTTTGTATTCAGGGGTCTTGCGGTATTTGCGCCAGAGAGATTTTGTCACGATGTCTTCAGATAGTTCGCAGCGCTCGTTGTAGCTCATTCCCTAGTTTCCTTGTGTCGGTTTTGTTCGGTCTATGTTCGGTTTTTGTGGAGAATGAGTTTGAGTAGAGTGGCTGTCGGTAGACTGATCAGTAGGGAAGCTAGAGGATGGCTGTGATTTTTGGTGTTTCCCTGTCTGGTGATTGTGAGAATGTTCTGATTCTGGCTGATTCCCTGCTAATGAGGTAGCAGTAGCAGAGGTTTCCGATGATTGATCTTTCTCTAAGATTTTGGCGGCAGCGGCAGTTTCCGATTGATCCTCTGTCGCCTGTAAGCCGGTGTTAGTAGAAGCCTTTGGCTGATTCTCTGTTACTTGTGAGCCCGTGCTATTAGAGTTTTTCTGTTGATTCCCTGTCGTTTCTCCTCTTGTTGTTTGTGGATTGGTGGAATTAGACGGTTTAGCGGGTGATGGCGGATTTTTACGAAAAAGTTTTAAGTGAATGGTCGGTAATTTAATCGTAATGCGCTTGATGGGATGGGGATTTTGGGGCGAGGGCGTATTTTTGGTATTAGGATCGTCAGGATACTCCAGATCGGTGCTTTCTTTGACGATATCAGCAACCATGCCGCGCAAAAGTGTGGCTTGTAGGGCACCAATTTTGTTGGCGGGGGCGCGATTGAGACGGATGCGGATATTGGGCGGTAAAATTACCGAGAATGGGAATAAAACTTTGAGGTCGGCATTGGTAATGTAGTAGATTTCACCGTTGGAATGCGCGTTCCAGCTGGGCTCGTGATGGCTGGCTTCGACAAGTTCAGGGGTGGTATATTTAGCTAGGGCGACCAAGGTATGTTCGATGGCTTTGAGCGCGTCGCGATACTGTTCGAGCATAGTGGTCTCGAGATCATGTTCGTCTTCAGAGCGGTTGACAAGATATTCTTCGGCGTCGTAAGAAAGATTGATCGAGGCACTGCGGCGTGAGATAATATTAGAATGATTATCGGCCAAGGTCGCAAAACCGTTGGGAATGGGGCCGAGCGGTGAGCGGATATAGCTAATATCTTCAATTTGCATGAGTTTTTTGCGGACGAGTTCTTTGTGCACGAAATAAATTACCCGCGCCAATCGAACCTTGCTCATAGCGTGTTTATGGAGAAGAAGAATGGTGTGTGAGAGTTCTGTTAGGGTCATTTGAGTAAATTTAAGGGTTATTATGATGAGTTTTGGAATTAAGGGCTTTGAGGGCCTTTTTGCCAGGGGTTTTGAGACTAGGGTTAGCTAAATCACCTGCAAATTTCGATTCAACGCGGCGCGCTGTTTCGCTGGCGACAATTTGATAGGGGTTATAATCAGGTTTTAGGGTCTGACTAGTTGAGTGATCGCTAGTGCGGCTCTGAGGCGATTTCTTTTCTGGAATATTATTAGATTTTGATGCTTGATCACGAGAATTATTCTGATTTTTGGAAGGCTTTTCGTGGTCAAAATCGCGCTTGTGGCTATTTTTAGGCTCTCTAGGGCCGTTGCTAGCGGTATCTTGGTGTTTGGGCGGTTGAGGCTGAGAATGGCTTCTGGAGCCTTCTGGTGAGCTAGAAAGGGTGGTTTTAGCTTGAGATGCATGTTTTTCTGCTTGTCTGCGGTTTTGTTGCTCAGGTTGTTCATTGTTTTGTCGCCCGGTTTGCTGATTATTCCGTTGCTCGGCTTGCTTCTCGGCAAAAAGGTTGCCAAGATCTTTGAGACTATTGCGCTCTTTGCCCTCGGCGGCATTAGGAGAGAGCTTTAATTTACGAAAATCCGCTTGGGGCGTGGGATTATATTGGAAAGCCGGTTTTTTGTCGTTTTTAGCGAAACGGCTATTTTGGTTATTTTTGGCCATAAAGCCAGCGTTTTTGTCGCGGACAGTGTAACTATTGCTGATTTGAGCGTTAATGGCTGATTGTTCGTTGGCGGCGCGTCCACTATCAGAAAGTTCTTGCTTATATTTGTTGGCTTGCTCGATATTGGCACGGATTTCGGCTTCAACTTCGTCGCGTGGACGAGAGTAAAGACGCCGCGAGCTTTCGACGATTTTGTCAAAATTGTCTTGCGGGGTGGTCGGAAGCGAAAGGGTGGTGGCCGAGAAAGCTGGAGCCTTTTCCCCGTTAATAATCATGGAAATAACGAAATGGCGGTTGTTGAGTTGAAGTAAATCTGTGGCTTCGAACGTGGGCTCAAACTGCTTAGCGAGGACTGGAGCATCATCGGCGGAGACGCGGAAACTAATCGTGGTACCAACGTTACCAAAAACTGCGTCGCGCACTGAATCTGTCATCTGAGAAGTGTATTGGTTGGCTACGGTAAGGTTAAGGCCGTATTTGCGAGCTTCGGAAAGAATGACAGCGAAAGAATCGGTGGCAAAATTTTGGAATTCATCGACATAGAGGTAGAAAGGTCGACGATCGGCTACGTCGGGGATGTCTGAGCGGCTCATGGCGGCTAGCTGGACTTTAGTAACGAGGAAGGCGCCGAGAATGCCAGCGTTGTCTTCGCCGATGAGACCTTTGGAAAGATTGACGACTAGGATTTTGCCTTCGTCCATGATTTTGCGGACGTCGAAGCTAGATTTGGGTTGACCAATAATATTACGAATGATTGGGTTAGCGGTGAAGGCGCCGACTTTGTTGAGAACTGGAGCGATGCTTTCGTTGACTTGTTTTTCGTTCCATTGGCCGAACTCGTGTTTCCAGAATTGCAAAACGGTGACATCTTGGCAGTAATCGAGGGTTTCTTTGCGGTAATCTTTATCAGTCAGGAGGCGAGAAATGTCGAGTAGAGTAGCCTCCGGGCGATCGAGAAGAGCTAAAATAGTATGGCGTAAGATATGTTCGAGACGCGGGCCCCAAGAATCGCCAAACATCCGCTTGAGAACGCCAATGACCTCAGAGCAGATGTTGGGTTTGCGACTAGGGTCACTAATTTCGAGCGGGTTGAAAGCGACAGGATATTGTGTATCAGCTGGATTGAAGTAAATAACATCCTTGATGCGATTCTCAGGAACAAAACGGAGATTATTGATGGCGAAATCACCGTGCGGATCAATAATACAATATCCTTGATTATAGAAGACATCGGAAATTGCAAAAAGCTCAAGCATACCGGATTTACCGGCGCCAGTCTGACCAATAATATAAACATGGCGAGAGCGGTCGCGACGTAGCATGCCGAACTGATGATTAATACCGCGGAAATTAGTGAGGCCGAAGGGCGAGATGTTTTCGTCGTGAGCAGGATTACCGGTAATCAGCGGAAGCTTAGCGGGCGGCTCGGCGGTTTTAGAGGTAGCCCAGACGATATTAGGGGTTTCGACGGACGTGTGCGGTAGATGATAAACGGATGCTAGCTCAGAAATATTGAGAATAAAACCATGATCGGCAAAACGGCGCATGCGATAGGCATCGAGATCTTCGGTTTTGAAGCTGCCGCCGGTGAGATGAAAACCATTGAGGTTAGTGGAATTATACTGTTTGAAGGTGCCGACTAGGGCTTGCATGTTGAGTTTGGCGTTAATCTGATCTTGACCGAGATAGGCTAAGCGGATTTTGACTTCGTAGCCGAGCTTGGTGGCTTTTTCTTCAGCTTTAGCGATACGGGTTTTGTCGCGTTCGGATAGTTCGATTTTGACAGGTTCACCATTAGTACCGCCAGCAGGTGGACGGAAAAAGGCGCCTAAAGCTTCGATAATCCAGGTCCAGTCGATATTGCTAGAGCCGCCAAGGAATTTGCGCCCGGATTTGACGCGCTTAATCCATTTGTCGGTAGTTTGTTTGTGCCAATCGTCGGGTATCGGACGTGTCAAAATCTGAATCCAGAGTTCTTCGGAAGCGTCGGGATTGAGCTTGGCGAGTGTGCCGGTAATACCAGCGAGCGGGTCAACTTCGAAATTGTCGAATGTCTTGATAGGCAGGGCGTCATTTTCGGTCAAAGTAAGCTCGGCAGAATACTGCACGGGGTATTTGTCGCGATCATCGACATAATCTTCGTCCATACGATAAATTTGCACGCTGGGATATTGGGCGTAAATTTGTCCTTCAACAAAACTTTGGAGAATTTTGGGCACCCAAACGTAGAATCGGATTTGTCCGCTCGTCGAGACGATTTCAAAACTGAGATGCTCCTGGACGCCGCCGGAATTTTTGAGCTCGTCTTTGTCGCGTAAAATGCCATGAAGGCTGGCAAAAAGCTGCTCGGCCGCTAGCTCCTTTTTGTCGTTAGTGCGGGGGATTTCTAGCATCAAGAGGACCGAATCAACATTAAGGATTTTGAGTTGGTTGAGTTTTTTGTAGTTTCGGTAACTCAGAAAAGCCAGAATTCCGACAATTGGAATCCAGACGAAAGGCTGTAAAATGAACTGAATAATTTGTGCCATTGTGATTATTTTACTATGTTTTGATGTTTATAACAATTGTTGAGATTATTGATTGGATTCGGCGAGTTTGTAAGAGTCGCGATCGACTTTGTCGAAGAGCTCTTTGTTTTGGAGATTGAGAAGGACCGTAGTCTCTTTGACTTTGCGCGCATGCAGGACGCGTTTGACGATTTCTTCGCGCGTCAGCGGCTCGCCGGCTTCTTTGAGAATGTTGGTAATGATATCGGCGACGGTACCTTTGGCGTAACCCCAAGAATTAAGTGCATAAATACCGCGGCCAATCAAGATGAAACGAGAATCTTTGATTAATTCGTTATGGATGGCTTGAGTAGTGACATTCTTGCGGCGGAAATCAGAGGCAGAAATTGCCTTAGCAATGTCGGAGAAATGCATCGGTTCTTTTTTGGCTTCGAGAACGACGAAGATTTTGTCGCGAATGTTGCGAGGGTTGACGGTCGGCCATTTTGCGAGACCCCAGACACCGTTTAAGGTGGCTAGTTGTTTGGAAAGTGAGGCGATAGCGCGAATGTTATCTGGGTGTTCGTAATCGAGAACGTTGTCTAATTCTTCCAGGGTCATTTGTTTGCCGTTTTTCTTGATGGTGGAGACGACTTGATCGACGTGTTCTTCGATAGTCTTGGCGTCGCCGTAAGTGGCAATACCGATACCAGAGTAATAACGGTCGTTTTCGTCGATAGAAGTGAGGTTTTTGGAGATGGCGCTAATAAAAATGAGCTGCGCACGCTCTTCGGGGGTAGCTTCGCGACCATGAATACGATCCGCGAGATCTGGAGTGCGCGCAACCCGACCAAGTTCAGTAAGATTGCGGATGATTAATTTTTCGGCGGCAGCAAGTTCAGCGATATGACCTTCTTCGGCGCCGATACGGAGGCGCACAAGAATGGCCTTCTCGAGCTGACGAACGCGCTCGCGTGTAATATTAAGCAACTCGCCAATTTGCTCTAAAGTTTCTTTGTGGCCGTTCAGGCCAAAGCGACGAGAAATAATCTCACGTTCCCGCTCTTGTTCGATTATATTTAAACTACCTAGAATGGCATTTTCGATTGTGCTGGCGTTCTGGTCCATTAGGTTCCCTTCGTTTCCCCACCCGAACATAAAATTTAATATTTAAACAATTATTTTAATGATAGCATAATTTCATGTTAATGTCAACGGAAAAAGTCAATTTTACAATCGTTTCGTCGACTTCTTGTAATTTATTATAGCACCTTTTTGTGATAGAAAGCGAAATTATGTTGCTAGTTTAGACATAAACGGAAAATATGGCTAAATAGGTAATAATATATATTATAGTCTACGATAGTTTGGCTTGGCTTGCGTAAAAATGTCTGCTTATTTTTGGATGTCTATCATCTTCTATTACTTCGTGCTAGAAATGTCTGTATATCGTGCGTAGTGGATACTTCCCTGTTGATGGTGTCCTAGGGCAATCAACTGGTGCGTGGGGATATATTTGGACCGACATAAGTGTTTTAGGCAATTATAATACCGGTGCTGCAGGCCTATCTTTTTCGTATCCTGATACTTCGCTTGGAGTCGGATTGCACTGGCGTTTTAATGGCTTTTCTCTCCGCTGCCTAGTACGGTAGGGATAATGGTAATGGATATGGCCGAGTAAGGCTTTCGACTTTTTTGCATGCTTATGCTTGTGTTTTTGAAAGAAATGGTGTTAGTCTCTATAGTATAGAGTAAAAATGGGCGTTTGTATCAATACTAAGATACTAGAGGCCTTGCATATTAACATTAATGCTGGGTGGGAGCGGGAAAAGGAGAATTGGTGTATGATAATATGTCTAAAAACTAAACATGTTCTTGTCTTTTTATTATGCCATAACGGCATAATAAAAATTACTATCGCCGTAAAGCGATAGTAAACAATTTTACCTAATCCCAGCTTACCAAGCTTTTATAGCGAGGTCAAGTCCTTTTTACTCTATATTAAAGAGCCTAACAATTTTTAATTTAAGCGAAAACACTATGCCTGTCAAGCTTAAAGTTTCTTAAAAATATGATGTAGCTTCGTTGCTGTTTGGGTGTATTTTTGGCGCTTTAACTTACAAAGAGCGCCGGACATGAATCTAGGAGAGTTTTGTAATGTTTTGTCGCCGTACTGTACGCGTCTGATTTTGGATGCGTAGAGCCTTTATGAGGATTAAGAATTGTAAATTATGGACACCAAAAAGCCCCTAGGTAAGGGTGGGCATCACCTAGAGGCTTTTTGGCCCTATAACGCATCGTCGTTCGACTCCGGAGAGATCCGGAAGCGCGACCCACCTCACACAACACGGGGCCCGCCGGTTATAGGGATTGCTATGCCTTCGAAAGAGACCCTAAAAGTGGAGGTAATACTTGCAGTCTGCGACCATAAAAAGAGAAATCGCAAACCCTAGGGGTTTCAAAAGCACGCAATTTAGCTATTCCAAAGTAAACTTTAGAACAGTTAAATTATGATTTATTTAGGTACAGTTGGAGCTACACGATGTAATTAACTCTAACTAATAAGCATTATAGCACACGGAGTAATAAATGTCAATACTTTTTTCACATTTTCTTTCAAATCACAATGTAATTCGACCCCAAGAGGCCGATTTTACAGAGGTGTTAAGTACCATTGCGCTAACGCCTAAATTGTTGTATTTCTATGGCAAAATTCCGCAAAAACGGTTAAAAACTGTGGCAATTGTGGGTACGCGTAAACCCACAAAATATGGCGAAAAAATTGCTTATGAATTAGCTTATGCGGCGGCGCAGCGAGGAGCGGTAGTGATTTCTGGTTTAGCTTATGGTATTGATAGTATTGCGCATCGCGCAGCCTTGGAGGCGGGTGGTTTGACGGTTGCGGTGCTGGGTACGCCAATTGATCAAATTTATCCGCGAACGCATTGGAGTTTGGCGGAACAAATTGTGCAATCTGGGGGCTGTATTATGAGCGAGATGGCGCCGGGGGCAGAATTTTTCCCGAAAACAAGTTTTTTGGAGCGTAATCGGCTAATTTCGGGGTTGGCGGACGTGGTGGTGATTCCGGAAGCGGCCGAACGCAGTGGGTCGCTGAATACGGCGGCGCACGCTTTAGAACAGGGGCGAGATGTGTTTGCGGCGCCGGGAGATATTACTCATCCGATGTCGAGGGGTTGTAATCGGTTGATTCGGCAAGGGGCGATGCCGTATCTGGAGCCGAATGATGTGTTAGAAGTACTGTTTCCGCTGGTGAAGCGGAAGCGAAATCTGGCACAGATGCAGCTGTTTGGCGATTCCGAAGTAGAAACGGCGATTTTGCAAGCGATTAGACAAGGAGTGGATGATGGTGAGCAGATTCTGCAGATGACGGGGTTGTCGGCGGCGGATTTGAGCCGGAATTTAACGATGTTGGAGCTGAAAGGTCGGGTGAAAGCGCTGGGGATGAATCGCTGGGCGTTGGAGGTATAATGTTGGAGGTATAGAATTGTGGTGATTTGTAGTTTTTTGGGTTGTTGAGACGTTGCGCTGATAGAAATTAGAATTTGAGGCGTTTTGATGAGCAATAAGGCAAGAAAAATCCCCCGACCGAAAAAGGCGGGGGATGGAGGATTACGGCCACATAGCCAGCTTTTGCTGCAGGAATTCGTCTCGGCTATTAACCAAAGTCGGGAAAAATTTCTCCATGGCACGTAACCTGATGGAGCAGGTTTTGTTCTGATACCAGTCAATGAAGCCAATGCCTCGATCGGGCGCTAACCGCAATTCAATGGCGCTACCCTTGATGATACCCTCCTGATCCATAACGGGCTTGGAGTTGTTTTGAGGTACGTACCAAATGGGCGCATCGAATTTTGCTTTCACGGCGACGATGCCGGCGACACCGAGCGTCCCGTTTCCGAGGTAGCTGATGAGCTGCGGCAACAATACCAGCTCTACGCTTTCTTCGCTTGCCGGAATGATTTCGGGGATGGGGTCGGACTTTTGCTGCTTCCAGAGCATCGCCAGCATTCGAATAGCTCCGTCCACATTCTTTTCGGGGATGTAGCAGGCTTCGCGCAATACTTGAGACAATTCCATACCTCTCAGGTGGGTTGTCAACATAATGCTGCTGGTGGAGCTACCTTCGATGATAGCTGAGGATTGCTGATACTGTTGGTCCTGATTGTCGTTTGACTGCTGGTTCTGTTGATTTTGCTGGTTCTGATCGTTGCCAGGATCGGGCTGCTGCTTGTTTTGCTTCATAAGAAACCTCCTAATGTCCATAAGTTTGAGTAACTTACCCTTCCATTGTATCACAGATTTTTATTTTTGTCAATATATAAAACATAAGTATTCTATATAGCGATTAGCAGAATATAATTTGGATGGATTTTTGGGGCATTTTTCTGCTTTTTCTGCCGTTTCTGCCACTACGCGTCAGAAATGTCTGCTCATCCTCGGATATTTATCATCTTCGTGCGTAGTGATTCAATGCATACCGGAGGCAATATTGCAAATGCAGGAGAATGGGGACCTTACTGGTCATCTCGCGCCTATACTGGCGCCGGATTTCTGGCCAGTTTCTACCTCAGCTTCCATGCTTCTGGTGTCAGCCCGTCCAACAACGGCCTCAACCGCCGTTACTGGGGCTTTCCTCTTCGCTGCCTAGTACAGTAGAGATGATGGTAATGGTGATCTGCCGCTTTGCATTGGAAATAGCTACTCATCCCCGAACATTTACTATCTTCGTGCGTAGTGACGGTATGTCCGAGAGCGGCATGACTCAGAATACTGGACTATGGGGCGCTGCTTGGTCCAGATCAGGGCAAAAAAGTGATTCTACGGCCTATTCTTTAGGCTTTGGATGGAGTAGTGGCATAACTGAATCGTATAATTATAACTATCGTTATGACGGCTTTCCTCTCCGCTGCCTAGTACGGTAGGGGTAATGGTAATGGAAATTTAGCGGGTTTGATCGATTTCGGTGCAGATTTGGCGGAGTAGTTGGGGAAGTTGGGCTTTTTCGGTTTCGGTGAAGCGTCCGAGGACGAATTTCGTGTCGCCAAGTTTTTGACGTAGTTCATCGTTGCCGGTGCCGAGCCGTAGGCGCGGAAAATCTGTGGTATGTAGGTGCTCGGAGATGGATTTTAAGCCGTTGTTGCCGCCGCTGGAGCCTTTGGCGCGAAAACGCAGGTTCGAAAACGGTAAATTGAAATCGTCGCAAATGACGAAGATATCTTGCGGTGTGAGCTTATAAAAGTTCAGAAATTTAGAAACGGCGATGCCGGAATCGTTGTAGAATGTCTGTGGTTTAATGAAGATGCGGTCGGCGTCTTTGAGCCAAATTGAGTTGAATTTTGGTTTTTGCCAGGTGAGATTGTGAATCGTAGCGTAAAAATCCAAGGCCAAAAATCCGAAATTGTGACGAGTGAAATTGTATTCGTTGCCAGGATTTCCCAGACCAATAATTAATTGCATGCTCATATTATAACAGATTGGTATTTCGTGCGTAGTGGATTCACTCACCATGAAGGGTATATTGAGCTACTTGGTATTAGTGGCTACTATTGGTCGCTTTTGTCGCGCCCTAATATTGATTGGCAAGACAGTTTTTATTTAGACCTTAATGATTCAGCAGTGCTTCCCTTTGCCGTCAATCCACGCTACTTTGGTTTTCCTCTCCGCTGCCTAGTACGGTAGGGATAATGGTAATGGATATGGTTTGATGGAGCTATAAATAAAAATGCTGAAGGATTTTTATGCAGAACAGAGTTTAAATGGGTGCAATTTTACAAAAGGTTGAGTTATGTTGTAGTATTGATTGAAATAGTGAGGAAAAAGTGGTTTGATAGTATTGATTTTTATGATAAAGTGTGATATAATAAGAAGATAGGGATATTCCCCAGGTACGTTAGAGATTCTTTTTATAGATAGAGTGAAGGCTATCGATGGTGCGGTGGCTTTAATCTATCTATAAGGAGGAAAAGTTATGTTATTGGACGATGTGCAGGCGGTATTGGCTGATTTAGGCGTGGAGGTTGTAGGAAGCAGCGATGACGTGATGTTTCCGACGATTTCGGTGCGCGCGAATTTGACAGGCGCGACGGTTTCTGATATCAAGGTCACACGCAGTACGGTTGTGCTGTTGACGCTGGTGCGTAATGAATTGAAGCGCTTGGAGGCGGAACGTTTGAGCCAGGAGTTGATTGGAAGCTTGGCGAAAGTTGATGCGTCGCTCGATGTCGAAACTTTGCGTAAAGCGATCGAAGTGCAGTCTAGGTCAGAAGTTTGTGATGTGGCTTGGGCGCAGGAAGTTGATGCGAAAATGGCAGCAATGCCGAAAGGAATATTATTTCAAGATTGTGCCGGGTGAGCTTGCGGTGTTGGAAAAATTCTTGGAGCGCGACACTAATGAAGTGGAGCGGCATTCTGAACTGACGTCCTGATAAAACTAGCCCCTGCTTGCAGGGGCTTTTTGTGCGTAGTGGACTTATTTATTATTACGGTTATGCCTTCTGGTCCGGCTTGAACGGTTATGGGCGATCATCTCGTGCTGACGCTAACGCCAGCTTTCAATACGGCTTCAACCTTGACTTTAATGCTATAGGCGTTGGCCCATCTAATAACGGCTATCGATTCTGGGGCTTTCCTCTCCGCTGCCTAGTACGGTAGGGATAATGGTAATGGATGGGTTTCTGTCACTTCGTGCCAGGAATGCCTGTATATCTTCGTGCGTAGTGGAAATGCCCACTTTGACGCATACATTAATAATGCTGCGGCAAACATCTTTTATTGGGCTAGCGCGTCTACGAGTCTCATAGAAAGCTCGGCATTAGCAGTTGGCGTACATATGCAAGATGTGGAAACTGCCAGCAGTCACTGGTCTCTCTGGGGCTTCCCTCTCCGCTGCCTAGTACGGTAGGGATAATGGTAATGGTAATGGTAATGAGATATAGGATCCCATAATGTTTAGCGGCTTTTATTAATTAGTACCAAGATGACAAAACCCGTAATTCTGTATCCTATATTGCATAAACTGGATGAATTAGAAGTTGTTCTAGGTGTAGGAGTATAATAATTATGAAATGTAATTGTAAAATTCCAGATTTATTTAACGGATTCAAAAAGCGGCGTTATCTCGGAAGAAAAACTTAATAAATAGACTCAATGGTGGTTCTTATTGGTCGCTTAAGAAATATCTGCGTTTTTTCGAAAGGAAAAGTAAACTTTTCCTTTACTCAAAAACTTGATATTGCGAACCAATGACCTTACGAATGTGAATCTGATTTTACAATGTAAAATCAGAAAAGCCGGCGTTTTCTCAAAAGTATAATTCTTAAATTTATGGTGGCCTCTGCTGGATTTGAACCAGCGACCCCTCGAATGTGAATCGAGTGCTCTAGCCACTGAGCCAAGAGGCCATAAATTTTTAAGAATTCTACTTATGCTCGAAAACTGGTCTTTTCGTACGCTCTAGCCAACTGAGCTAAAGAACCGGCTGCTGCTTTTTGAGTCTATTTATTAATTTTCTTCTCTCGCCTTCTGACTTTTGTGAGGACTCTAGCGACTGAGGCAAGAGGTTATGCCGTCATGGGTCTTCGTTATTTTAGTTGTTGAGGCGGGAGATTAGACAATTGATTACGCTCGAAGTTTGCTTGTTTTGAAGTTTTGGCTAATTAAGTCGAGTGATCAACCTTTATAATCTTAAATAGGGCTAAGAAAAGTAGAGATCACAAAACTACTTTTTCGGCCCTATGTATGTTATAATAGCACAAATGAATATGAATTACCAGAAGTTCGATGAAGAAAAATCTGAAATTGAGCAGTTTTTGGCGCAGCCGGAGGCTTATGCGGCGCCAGATTTTGCGGAAAAGTCGCGAAGATTGGCAGAAATTAATGATATTTTGGACTTAGTAAACAAAATTGAGCAGGCAAAACAGAATCTTGATGAAGCGACTGAGCTGATTCATGATCCAGAATTGGGCGAGATGGCGCAGGAGGACGTGCGGCTTTTGGGATTGAAGATTGAAAATTGGACGGCAGAGCTTGAAGAGAAGATCTTGCCGCATGATCCGGCGGATGACAAGCCGGCAATTATGGAAATTCGAGCGGGCGCTGGCGGAGATGAAGCGTCGTTGTTTGCGGGCGAGCTTTATCGGATGTATGTGCGCTATGCTGAGAAGCATCATCTCAAGGTTGAGTTGTTGTCGCAAAACGAAAACGAAGCTGGCGGCATGAAGGAAGTTGTGATTCGTGTGACTGGTGAACGTCCTTATGGTCAGTTGAAGTTTGAAGGCGGCGTGCACCGGGTGCAGCGAGTACCAGTGACGGAATCGCAGGGCCGGATTCATACTTCGACGGCGACGGTAGCGGTTTTGCCGGAAGCGGCGGAGTCAGACATTGAGATTAAGCCAGATGATTTGCGCATTGATATTTATCGTTCGGGTGGCCATGGTGGTCAGGGTGTTAATACGACGGATTCAGCAGTACGCATTACGCACTTGCCGACGGGTATTGTCGTGGCGATGCAGGATGAACGCTCCCAGCAGCAGAATCGTGTCAAAGCGATGGCGGTTTTGCGTAGTCGTTTAGTAGAGAGGCAGAAGCAAGAAGAGATGAAGGCGGCTAGCGACGCTCGCAAGAGTTTAATTGGTTCGGGCGATCGTAGCGAAAAGATTCGGACTTATAATTTTCCGCAAGACCGTATTACGGATCACCGAGTGCATTATTCTCGTTCTAATGTTGCCGCTGCGATGGATGGTGATATTGATGATTTAGTAAAAGAACTATCGCAGGCAGAGCGCGAACTGGGCGACACGACCAAGTGATAGTTGTAGCATAATATAATGAAAATTGATGATTGGCTAAAGCAGGCAAAACAAGTAGTAGATACGCTTGATGCTGAGTTGATTGCAGTGTGGAATTTTGCACCGTTGCGTGCGGATCGGAGCTGGTTGGTGGCGCATGAGTTTGAAGAAATTGAGCCGTCAAGTTTAGTAAGTGCCGAGAAAATGTTACGACGACGCAGTGAAGGTATGCCGTTGGCGTATGTTTTGGGAGAAAAAGAGTTTTATGGGCGGATGTTTTGTGTGAATCCGTCAGTTTTGATTCCCCGCCCCGAGACCGAAAGCATTATCAATGTGATCAAAGATCTGAATTTGCAAAATCGACCGCAGTTTTTGGAGATTGGGACGGGAAGTGGATGTATTGCGATTACATTAGCGCTAGAATTTCCGCAAGGTAATGTGACGGCGACTGATATTAGTGTGCGGGCGCTGAATACGGCAACTTTGAATGATTCCCTGCTCGAAGGCAGAGTGGATTTTGTGCAGGCGAATCTGCTGCGTGATTTGGAAGTTGAATATTTGCTGAGGCAGCATTTTGATGTAGTAGTGGCGAATTTACCTTACGTAAATAAAGAATGGGATTGGGTGGATGAGAAATCGTTGAGCTACGAGCCAGCAAATGCCTTGTTTGCGCGCAGCAGTAATGGTTTATCAATTTATAAACGGTTTTTCAAAGAATTGGATTATCAAAGATCGCAAGGGCTTTTGCGGATGGACTATTTGGCGATTGAGGCTGATCCTTGTCAGCACGAAGAGCTCAAACATTTTGCGGATAAGGCGGGCTTTCAGTATTTACGCACCGAAGGTTATTGCTTATTGTTTGAAGATGATTGGCGCTATTGGTGGGATTGGCGGGAAAATAAATATATTCATAAACCCGCCGATATCATTGAAGTTGAGAAAATGACAGGCTCAATCAGTGAATCGGCGGAAGATTACGCTATTTAGGGTTTTTGTAGCTACCGAGGGTTAGATTAATATTGCGCTCTTGGTCATCGCGGAGGACGACAAGCTGTACGGTGTCGCCAGGCGCGTATTCGCCCATCAGCGTGGAGACGGAGCCGGCATTGCCGACCGAAATACCGTTGACTTTGGTGATGATGTCGCCATCTTTGAGACCGGCTTTGTCGGCGGGGCCGTCTTTGATAATGGCGCTACTGCTGTCGTTGGTGGAAAGATAGGCGCCGGTCGAGACGGGGAGTTTGTAATTTTTGGCGATATCTGGAGTAATGTTGACGTAATAGACGCCTGCATAAGAACGTTCGGCGTTGCCATTGTCGATGATGTTTTTGAGCATGCCTTTGGTACTAGAAATTGGGATGGCAAAACCAATTCCATCCGCTTCGGAACTGGTAGCGGTATTAATACCGATGACTTCGCCGGCGGCGTTGACGAGTGGCCCGCCTGAATTGCCGGCGTTGATGGCGGCGTCGGTCTGAATCATATCGGTGAGGTTTTCGCTTGAACTAAGGTCGCTACTATAGGCGGTGAGTGCGCGCCCAGTACCGGAGATGATGCCGGCGGTAATGGAATTTTGATATTGACCGAGGGCGTTGCCAATAGCAATGACTTGTTGGCCGACGGAGATAGTCTTGGAATCGCCTAAGGCGACGGTAGGTAAGTTGGAAGCGTTATTAATTTTGAGATAAGCGACGTCGTTGAGCGGATCGGTGCCAATAAGTTTGACGTCGTCGTAAGTGGTGCCGTCGTCTAAGACGATACTAATATTGCGAGCGCCTTCGATCACGTGTTTGTTGGTGATGACGTAGCCGTCTTTGGTGACGATCATACCGGTGCCGGCGGAAGTTTGAGTAGAAGCTTGGCCAAACCATCCAGTAGTACGAGTTTCAGTAATAATGGAAACTACTCCGGGAGAAACTTTGGCAGCAACATCCGCGATTGAACCTTCGACAAACGAAATTGAGTTGCCGTTGTTGCCATAATTAAAAGTAACTGGCGCGTCGTCGGCAAACCAATTAATAATTGATAAGGCTAAGCCGGCGCCGGCCGTAGTCAAAGCGAGCAGTAGCAAAACTACAACAGTAGTCTTGAAACCAGCATCAGGCTTGTGAGGTTTTTTGGCTTTGCGTGCATGACGAGGTAGCGCGTGGCGAGGAGATTGGCCGGTAGCAAAAACAGAGTGATGCGCTGATGATTTTGGATTTGAAGGTTGATTTGTATGCGAAGAATTGCTAGGAGTGGTAGTGGAATCAGTTTTTGCTTCCGAATGGGTAGAATTGTCGACATTGCCAGAATGATGATTGGCGCTGATATCAGAGTTAGTAGGATCAGTAAAGTGGCGATTAGTATCTGTATTTGTTTCAGCAGAAGCAATAGGGTGATGATCGTTATTGGTGTTAGGAGCGGTGTCTTCGTGATACGGGGATTGGGATTCTAGATTGCTATTATTATGGTGTTCGGCGGTCGATAAGGGCTCGGCTGGCTGGTCGGGAATGAAGGTTGATTTGATATCGTCGGTCGATTCATTTTCTTTTGTCATAATTTATCCTTTAAATTTTATGATGTTTCGTAATAATTATAAATAATGAAGTTTTAATGAACATTAAAACTGAAACTTGGATCACTAAAACCGACCAGCAACACGGCGATAACAACGAGACTAAAAACTACCGGCAGTGCGACATTGCGGAATTTGAGTTTGCTGTTGTGTTTGGACATGTCGCTGTAAATTTGGAAATAGGTAAAAGTAAGTAAAGTCAGGATAATCGCGAGCTGGGAGAAACAAATTTCAGTACTGCCTAAAGTATAAATAATTAGCCAAGAATAAGACAGCCAAGAGATTTCGGAAAAAAATAGTCCCCAAATTAAGGAAATATAAGCGGGCTCTTCCGAATTGCTCTGGATGAGGACGTGATGGGAGGCGGCATAGCCAATAATAAATTCGGAAATAATTAAGACAATGGAGTCACTAATGGCCGCGTAAACCGTAGCCGTCGTGCTGCCGACCAATACGGCAATCAGAGCTTGAATAATAGCAAAGCGAAAAGACGAGCGCGGCTTGATGACGATGAGCCAGACCGCATAAGCGACCATCAGGACAATGTGGACGGGTAAAAAAGTCGTACCAGCGGCATAAGCCAAGAGAACAAAACTAATACCAACGATGAAATCAACGAGGCTGGAACGAATATTGAGTAGCCAATAACGATGATTAACGGCAAAAATACGCCATTTTGAAACTAAAATCAGAGTGAGGCCGATAATGCAATTGCCAGTGATAACTGTGGCGCCGATAGAAACCACAGCCAACAAAAGATTCAAGATAACATGCAAAAGTGAGCTAATCGCATTGCGACTTTTGCGAATGAAAATATAATCAGCCATATTGATTATTATAACAAAGAAAAATAAAAATAGAAAATTATTTCGCGTATTGAAATTGTGCTATACTAGAGTAATGGAACCACAACCGCAACCTAGTTTTTTCAAAAAATATCCGTTAGTTAAGGATTTGTTAAGTCTAATTTTGTTTGTCGTAATCGTAATTATCGGTACGATTTTGTTGAATGCTTACGTTTTTCGTTCTTATAATGTGGTTGGTCAAAGTATGGAAAATACCTTACATAATAATGATCGGGTGATTGTGAATCGTTTGCCGGTAACTTGGTCGCACTTTTTGGGGCAAGAATACGTGCCGAAGCGGGGAGATGTGATTGTGTTTGTTAATGGAGCGGCGTCTGGTCCGTTGACTTGCGAAGCTCCGACCGGGCAGACCGATCAATATTTGATCAAGCGCGTGATTGCGTTTCCGGGTGAGCGTGTGACGGTGAAGGACGGTGTTTTGAAGGTTTATAATGATGAGCATCCAAACGGTTTTTCACCTGATGAAGATACTTATGTTGACGACAATAATGGTCCAAAGAAGTATTCTTCTGGTGAAGTGGATACCGTGGTACCAGAGGGCGAGATCTTTGTCGCAGGTGATAATCGTGAAGGCGCGCATTCGTTTGATTCGCGCTCTGGATTAGGGACGATTCCCTTCTGTCGTATTATTGGCCCGGCGGCCTTGAGAATCTATCCATTCGATAAAATTCGAACTTTTTAGGATAGGTCTATTCTTCCATTATAGCACAGATTGTTGATTTTGTCAATAGTTTGATATGGGTTTTGACTTTGCTTTGTAATTCGGTTTTTTCGCTCACTTAGTATACTGCAATGAGATATCTCTTATCGAGAGAATAGATTTTTGCATCATCGTTTGATGGCAAGAAGTACGATATTGTGCAGAATCCTTTGTTCTTCTGCGGCTTTGCGTCAGAAATGACTGCATATTCTCGGAAAAGAGAACAAGATTCTCTTTTCGCTCAAATGTTTGCTATTTCTGTCACTTCGTTCTAGAAATACCTGCTCATCCTCAGAAATGAAAGTAAAACTTTCACTTCACTCGGATGTTTGGTATTTCGTGCGTAGTGGAGACATTGTCGTTGATAACCATCTTAAAGGCGCTGGTTTTTATGGTTGCAATTGGTCATCTCGTGCCTTCACTAATGCTGAATTTCAAATCAGTTTTAGCTTCGTGCTCTCCGATACAAAATCTCACATTCTTTCATCGAACGATGCGTGGCGTTACATTGCTTATCCTCTCCGCTGCCTAGTGCGGTAGGGATAATGGTAATGGATGTGTTAGCATAAATAGCTCTTGTGTGGGGAATAAGACTTGGGCAAGCGCCCAGGAGCGGCCCCACACAAGAGACTATTTGTGCTAACGACCTAGCAGTCAATCCAATCCACGAAGAAGGAGTTGTAAAAAGTGTACTTACCCTTTGGGGCGATTTAGCTATAATTGACAATGAGGGTGAATTTTGTAATAATATGAGCAATGGAGAATATTTGGGAGCGATTACCGCATAATTTTACTGTGTTAGCGCCGATGGAAGGCGTGACGGATATTGTGTTTCGGCAAGTGATTGCGCGGGCGGGGCGTCCGGATCTGTTTTTTACGGAGTTTACGAATGTGTCGAGTTTTGCGTCGGAGAAGGGGCGTTTTAACGCTCTAGAACGATTGGAGGTTGCGCCGACGGATGCGCCGATTATTGCTCAGATTTGGGGAAAGAACCCGGAGCATTTTGGGATTTTGGCAGAGCAATTGGAAGAGCTGGGGTTTGCAGGGCTGGATATTAATATGGGTTGTCCGGATCGACATGTGAATAACGCTGGTGGTGGCGCGGCGATGATTCGGACGCCGGAATTGGCGGTGAGCTGCATTCAACAGGCGCAGGCAAGGACTAATTTGCCGGTCTCTGTGAAGACGCGTTTGGGCTATACTTATCTTGATGAATTTAGAGAGTGGCTGCCATGCTTGCTGCGGCAAAATCTAGCGGCTTTAACGGTGCATTTGCGGACGCGCAAGGAGATGTCGAAGGTGTCGGCGCATTATGAGTTGATTCCGGAGATTTGCAATCTGCGGGCGGAAATTGCTCCGCAGACGAAGCTAGTGATTAATGGTGATATTAAGGATTTGCAGCAGATTCAGCAATTGTCGCAAGAATATCCGGAGGTGGATGGTTGGATGATTGGCCGCGGCGTGTTTGAGAATCCGTATTGTTTTATGGAGCATGTGGCAACTCAGGCCGACTTGATTGGTTTGCTGAATTTGCATTTAGATTTATTTGATGCGCAGGATATTAAACATTGTGCGATGCAGGCTGATTTAATGCGGACCGATCCGGCTTTTGCGTTAAAAATGGATGGTCAAGTGCGCAGTCTGCCGTTTGAACCTTTGAAACATTATTTTAAGATTTATGTGAAATCTTTTGCGGGCGCTTCGGAGTTGAGAACAAAAATGATGGAATGTAAAAGTACGGATGAAGTGCGCGCTGTAGTAGCGGAGTGGTTTGCCAAATAAAAATCCCCGGTCGAAGCCGGGGGCGGAATGATTAATGATGCTTTTTGCGTGATTTTGCGAGCAGTTGCGTGCGATATTTAACGCTTTCGCGCAACAGAGTCGACTGTAACTCATGGCGTGCTTTGTCTGCGAGATGCTCATACTGGACAATGCGGAGTTGCAAAAATTCTTTGCGTTCTTGGAGGGTTTGTAGCTGCAATTCGAACTCGGGACTGGTAATATCAGGCACTTTAATGGCGCGGGGATATTGGCGCAAGCGGTGATTGTCTCGGAGATAGCTGAGGAAAAGGTGTCCAAGATCAAACAAAATGAGCAGCAGAAAGAAGAGGCCGAGCAGAGTAAATAGCACAGCTTCACCAAACACGAACACCGACTGGCTCATATGCTCGAGCCATAGCGCTTCAGAGTAATGAATGCTGACAGCGATCAGAGCGAAAAGCGCTGTAATAACAAGGTGCCAGCAGAGCGCTTTGAAGTGGTTCATAAAGTGGACAAAAAACGCGCGGTAGCGAAACGGATTATACATAATGAATCCCCCTTTGATGTGATGCGGCATGACGGCGGTTATTTGGGCTGACGGGATTGGCGCTTTTGTAGAAGCTGGCAATATGCCAGGTATTCGTGTAAGTGTAGATCCTGAGCCTTGGCGCGCATTTCTTCGGTGCGGTGTTTGCTCGTTGCGATAATGTCATCAATGACGTCAAGATCATTCTGAAGCACTCGTATTTCCTCTTCCAATTCTGATGCGGGCAGATTGCTGATCCGACTTAGTTTGTCATTGCTTTTGATGAACGTGGTGCATTCGTGATATGTTATAATGATACTGAAATTAAGCCTCAAGATTGTCCCAATCAAGGCAAGATGCAAAAAGATTAGGACTACGATTGGTATGGGCCTTTCCGGGTACGACAGGTAGAAGAAGGCGCTGAAGGTAGTGAAGAAAATTTCTGTACCTATGCATAACAGTATATCTATGCAATTACTCAGAAATGGCTGGTAAAACGGACGGTAGCGGATAACGTTACGAAGAGCTTTCATAAAAATCATTCCTTTCTCAAGATACGAAGCCCTAAACAAGACTTATTCTTCTATTATAGCACACTTTTGCTAAAAAAGCAAGCGTTTTTTTCCTGGTGCAATCTTCAAGCGCAACCTGACTAGGATGGAAAGTTGGATCTAAACCAGCCAGCTAAAAGCTAGTATGAGAGTGAAGAGTGTCTAGAACGCTTCATTAGATGAAGTAGAATCTGAGCGTTTGCGATCGGATTGGTCGCTGCGGAAGCTAAACATAATTGGCGTGCCGACGAAAGGGTATTTTTCGCGGATTTTGCGCTCGAGGAAACGTTTCCAGGACCAGTGTAAAAGGCCGAGGTCGCGGCCATGCACGACGAACCAAGGCGGGCAGGTGTCGGTCTGGACGATGTATTTGGGCTTGGGGCGAGTGTTTTTGAGGCCGGCGGGCGGATGACTAATAATAGCGTCGTTGAGGATGCGGTTGAGCTCGGAGGTCTTGATTTCGATGTGCCGGGTGGCGTCGATTTCGGTAGCGAGTTCGAAGAGACGGGTGACATTTTGGCCGGTTTGACTACTGGTAATGAGGACGGGAGCATAAGGTAAGAAATTGAAATCGCGCTCGAGCTCATCGAGAATGTGGTCGGTGTCGTCGACGAGATCGGCTTTGGTGAGGACAATGATAATGCCTTTGCCGGCTTCGATGATTTGGCCGGTGAGGGACTGGTCGAGCTTAGAATGCGGCTCAGTGGCGTCAATGAGTAGAGCGCAAATATCGGCTTCTTCGATGGCGGCGAGGGTGCGGAGGACGGAGAATTTTTCGATGCCAACTTCGCGTTTGCCAGGCTTGCGAATACCGGCGGTGTCGAGAATCTCGAGCGTGCGCTGATGGTAACGAATTTCGACTCGGTTGACATCGCGGGTCGTGCCTTGGCGTGAGCTGACGAGAGCTTGTTGTTTTTGACCGAGTGAATTAAAGAGGGAGGATTTGCCGACGTTGGGGCGACCGATGAGGGCTATTTTGAGAGTATTAGAAGAACAGGAATGATTCTTTTCGGAAGACGCTGTGTCGTTGCCTGTCGTTATGGGGTCTCCTTGCTCGTTTCGCTCCCTGTTGGTCGCGGATGCTTTCGGAATCATTTTCCGATCTACGCTAGCTTGGTTAGTAGAATTAGTAGGCAAGTTTGATAGGATGGCGGATTTTAGGTCTTTGATTCCTTGGCCGGTGGTGGCGGAAATGCGAAAAGTGTGGTCGGCTTTGATACCAAGATGCAAAAATTCGCTGTCGGGTAGGCTATCGCCAAGGTCGGATTTGTTTAAAAGTAGGAGCACGGGCTTGCGTGATCTGAGGGCGGAGCGGGCGATGTCGGTGTCGTCGTGATTAGGGTATTTGGAGCTATCGAGAGTTAACAAAATAAGATCGGCGGCATCAATGGCATCGGCGATTTGGTCTTGGATGCCGGCTTCGAAATCGTCGGCGGGATCTTTGAGGCCGGCCGTGTCAATTAACAAGAAGCGATCGTCGATGCGGGCGATGACGTTGTCGCGAGTAGTGCCTTCTTCGCGGGCGACGATGGCAATGTTTTTGCGTGCAAAACGATTGAGCAGGCTGGATTTGCCGGCGTTGGTTTGGCCAATGAGTGCTACCGTGGGAAGTTTCTTCATTTGCTAATTATAACATAAAATACCTAGAATTATAAGAAAACCCACCGCGTTAAAAGGGGCGGTGGGCAAAGGCTAGGATCTAGGATATGATGCGTCCGTCGGTATAGCGGAGTGCGCGTGTAAAAGTCTGGGCGAGAAAGTTCGTCACCGGACTGACGGCGGTTTCAATCAGCATGCCGATAATGAAGGCAAAACTGAGTTGCGTGAAAAAATCCCAGAATGGGAGTTTACCGTAAAAGGCGATCGTTTCAAAGACGATGCCGTCGATAATGCGAGCTACGGCCGAAGAGGCGAGGGCGCGGAGGTAAAAACTGTCGCTTTTGGTATAGTGATGACGAATCGTGGCGGCGACGTAATTATTGACGATGCCGCTGGCGGCAAAGGAGCTAATGCTGGCAAAGAACAGTCTGCCCAATTCATCGGTCAAGATGTAGAAGGCGGTATTGTTGGCTTCGGGATAATCGGGCAGGATGCGGGCCAGGGTGAAAATTACCATGATAATTAGTCCTACGCAGGTGCTGCAGAGCGTGGTGAGATTGGCGAGTTTTTGGCCGTAAATTTCGACGGTGAGATCGCCAACGACGTAGATAATTGGGAAAATGAGGACTCCGGCGTCTACGGGAATGCCGCAGAAATTCCAGATTTTGGTAGCGGCGATATTGGCGGAAATCAGGATAATGCTAGTGGTAATGCTAAGTAGCATAAAGAGACAGACGGCCTGATAGGGCATGTCAGGATGGTAGGTGGCAGAGGTGGGGCGGTCGACTGGACAGGGGTTAATATAGCGGGAAATGAGGGTTTTGATGGCTGATATCATATCGATTCTTCCTTTCTCAAGATACAAAGCCCTAAACAAGACTTATCCTTCTATTATAGCACACTTTTGTGATTTTGTCTAGATGTTGTAAAATTTACCCACAAATTAGGGTTTTGTGATGTTCCTCCTCGATCTCCTTCCTCTGTGTGGTGTTTGGATAGTAAATGTAGGCCTGGAGTAAAAGTCGATAGGGTGTAAAACGTAGTTTTTTACGTGTAATCCGATTTTGGTGGGATGCGATAAGAGAAATACTGATATGTACTGTGATATGTTTAGGGGTGCTTTCGGGTTATGTTGGTATACTTTGAGCTTTCAATTTGCATTACGGCTTGCGGGGCTAATTTTTCGCTAAGGATACTGCGGCGGGGTGTTTAATGGTGACAACAAGGGGTGGATTGAGCCGCGTTGGAATTATTAATGACTTGCGGCGGGGTGTTTAATAGCAAGTAACAAGGCTAAATTTTAGCATAAGAACTTTTATTTAGATGAGAAGTGTGATATAGTGGTTGTAATGGGCAAGATCCTAGTCAATAAAACTGCGAGTGATTCTTCGGATTTTGGTGCGAAGAATCAGATGGAAAATATTATGAAAAAAAATAATGATAATAACGAGAAAAAGATTGAAACTGTTGATGTGAAGTTGCAAAAAAATGTGGAGTCTGCGGCAAAAGTGAATCAGCAGCGAGCGGATCAAAAATCTCCGAATTCCCAAAAAGAGCAAAAATTGCAGCCGCAGCGGGAAAATGAAAAGCGATCAGATCGCCAGAAGTCAGATGCGCATGATGCGAAAAGCGATCAGGCGGCAAAAAATATTACGATAGATAACGGCGCGAAGGGCGGTCAAGCGGTAGGCGGTCCGGCTCCAGACAAGAGTGTAGAAGAAAAGGCATCGGGTGCGCATGAGCAGAAGAAGTCAGATGATGCGGTGAATGTGACGCTTGGGCGTGGTGTGGCCGGGACGGCGGTTTCTAAGTTGGTACAGTCGGGTCAGAGCGATAACAAGACCTCGCGTTTGATTAATGTGACGGAGCATACGGATGACTCGAGAGATCAGAAGCTCGGTGATGACAAAAAAGTTGCAGAGAAAAATTCGACGCAGCAATCAGCAAAACAACCGTCGAAACTAGAAAAATTACCTGTGAAGGCGGCGCCGCTGGTGTTGGGGGCAGAGCGTAGTGTGGAGTCGGAATTGATTTCTGAGGATGCGGACGCTTTTGAAAGTGCAAAAGATCCTGATGATCACGCTGCGAGCGCAAAAACTGCGGATAATTTTGCGAATCGACCAATGCGCCGTCGACCGATTGCTGGGTTGGCGATGGATGTGAAATCGTCGGCGATGTTGCATAAGCATAACCATTTTGCGGTCGGGCAAAGTGAAGAGGCGCAGGATGAGACCAAAGAGCCGACTGCGGCTAGTGAGCCACGTTTCTCCAAGCCGAAGGCGACCTTGATTGCGGTGGCGGTGGCGTTGATCGTCGGAATTGTTGGTGGGTTGATTGTCTGGCTGACGAATCGTCCAGAAACACAGTATTGTTTGGTGCAATTTGAGTCGAACGGTGGGTCGGAAGTCGAGAGCGATGAAGTAGTTTGTGGTGAGTTGGTAGATCAGCCGAATAATCCGAGCAAAGATGGCTTTGATTTTCAGGGTTGGGTCTATGCGAATGAGCCATTTGATTTTACGAGTCGAGCTATTAATGAAGATATTATTTTGGTAGCAAAGTGGCAGGTGCAAGAGGGTGTAGAGACGGTAACAGTGAAATTTGATTCGGATGGCGGGTCAGAAGTGCATGAGCAAAAGATTGCGAAGGGTAAAAAAGCGAGTGCGCCGGTTGGGGTGACGCGCAAAGATTATGATTTGGTGGGTTGGTATCTGGGTGACACGAAGTTTGATTTTGCGAAAACGGCTGTTGAACAGAATATTACTCTCAAAGCCAAATGGGAACGCAAAAAAGAACAATCGAATAATCAAAATAATTCCAATACTTCGCGGCCGAATAATTCAAACAATAATTCTAATAACTCCACAAATAATAATAGTAGCGATAAGAAGCCAAGTACGACGGTGACAGGAATTTTCGTGGCGTCGCAGAAGATGAAGCGAGGAGATGTGTCGCGCGTGGAAGTTTCGATTTCTCCAAATACCGCAAAATATAAGTTGACAGTTGTGAGTACGAATAATGCAGTTGCAACTTGTGCTGTTAGTAGCGGCAACCAGTTGGAATGTTCGGCGGTCGGTGAAGGTAAGGCTACGATTACAGTGCGTGATAATAATAGCAATCGTTCGGCTTCGTTTGAGATTACAGTGGAGCCGGTACAGACGACCGAGCCGGAGCAGCCTTCAGAGCCAGATATTGTGCCGGTTGAGTCGATTAGTATTTCTGGGGCCCCGGAAACGATGACAGTGGGAGATGGCGCGACTCTGACTGCCGTGGTAACGCCAGATAGTGCTGCAGATCGGACTGTGTCTTGGACTAGCGATAATTCTAGTGTAATCGAGGTGAGACAGGATGGTACGATCGTGGCCAAGAACGAAGGTACGGCAGTAATTACGGCGATTGCTGGTGGTAAGTATCAGTCTGTGCGGATTACCGTCAATAAGAAGCAAGAGGTGGTAGATCCTGTTGATCCGGGTGATGGTGGTGATGAGGGTGGAGAAGAAGAAAACCCGGAAGGCGGCGAATCTCAATAGAATAATAACGTTTAGGGCGGTGATATATTGTTCAATTAGGCTTTTCAGATAGACGGAACTGTGCTATAATCTAAGCATGGTTCCGTCGTCTAGTGGTCTAGGACGTCTGGTTCTCATCCAGAAAATCGCGGGTTCGACTCCCGCCGGAATCACCATTTTAGAATAAAAAGAAGCCCTTGGGCTTATTTTTATGTTAAGGAGTTATAATTATTACAGAGTTTGAGAACCCCTGCGCGAAGCGGAGGGGCTGGTCGTTGTGGCTGTTTGTGATCAGAAACCCCCGGATGGCCCGGGGTTTCATTACGTTATGCTTTGCAGTCTCTGCGTCTGAGTTAGCTGCGAGCGGCGCCGTCAACAGAAAGGATTTCTCCGGTAACGTAACTGGCCATGTCGCTAGCCAAATAGAGAAAGGCGTTGGCGATATCGCTGGGTTCGCCGATGCGTCCAAGCGGGATAGTTTTGGTTAATGGCTCGATCATTTCTGGAGGAAGCTTAGCAACCATATCGGTATTAGTGACACCAGGGGCAACAGCGTTGACGCGGATATTATATGGAGCTAGTTCCCTGGCGAGAGATTTCGTTAGTCCATTAACGGCGAATTTACTAGTAGGATATCCGACGCCGGCTGGTTGGCCATAAATACTAACCATCGAGGACGTATTAAGAATGACGCCACTTTTGCGGGATTTCATGGAAGGAACGACGGCCTTGATGGTGCGAAAGACGGCATTGACATTTAAGTCCATAATAGCTTCAAAATCTTCGACAGTAGTATCGTCGATAATTTTGTCGGCAGAGATTCCAGCGTTATTGATAAGTACGTCGATTCGGCTGTGATTATTGAGAATGTCTTGAATAGCGCGATCAATGCTGGTAAAATCGCCGAGATTGGGTGCATAGCCTTCGGCAGAGAGATTTTCCGCGGATAATTGTGCTAAAGCTTTGTCGACACTTTCTTGGCGGGAACCAAAAATAATCACTTTGGCACCGTTTTTAAGAAAAGTCCGAGCGGTTTCGAAACCGATGCCGCGGGTGCCGCCAGTAATGACTACGATTTTATCTTTTAACATAAACCTCCTTATAAAGTCTTGTATTCAAAAATGATATTTTCTAATTATACTATATTTGGGATTTATTCCCAAGAAATACTGCCAAATTGTGGCACTGCTGAAATCCAGAGTTGACCGGGCGTGAAGGCGATTTCGTGGCCGGAAAAGTCGCGAAAACTGATTTGGGTGTCTTGGCTGGGCTTCGACCATGTGCCGATAATAACTTCGCCATTTTGAAAAATGAAAGCTTCTCCGCTACCCGTGGTTTGGATAGATTCGTGATAATTGTCGGCCATGGTTGATTCCTGTACGCGCATAATAGCTAGGGTGCTAGGGGTAACTTGCACGGGATCGCCGCAATCGGTTTTGGTATTAGGGCTGGAAAGTTCGCTAGGACACATGTAGGTGAGGTGAGGCTCGCCATCTTGGTGGCTACGGAGATAGACATTGCGGGCGGAGTCGTAAGTGTAGGTGCTATTGTGCGGGTAATTTTGGCTAAAATTTACATTAATTTGATTTGCGGAGTCGAGTTCGCAAGCGGAACTTTCGATACAAGCTTGGTTGTGCGTGAGAGTTTCTTGGGTCTTTTCGGGTGTGAGGCGGGAGAAAGTTTTTGGGTTTGAGGTGAGATAGTTATGGTCGCGATTAAATTGTAAAAGTAATGCGGGAGATGTGAAAAGATTGTTCCAGAGACGGTCAGTGCCCTGTTCGCGCCACATATAAGTATAATCTTCGTCGAGGTTGCGCTGTCCGCCCCAGGTGATCGCGGAGAGAGCTTCGTCGGATCCGCCGGCGTGTACAACAGTGCAGTCGAAAGGTGTATCCCAATCGAGATAATAGGGACGCAAAGAGCGGATGGGGCCGATAACGCTAACGCTTGGGTTTTGGAAAATGGCAGCAAGACGGGTGATACCAGTCTCGGCGATGGCTTCGAAAACTACGGCAGCGTCATTGAGACCGGCTTGAGGGCGAGCGCCGTCGCTACTGCCGTTAGGAATTTGAACGCAAAAAGTAGGACTTTGATTGAGATCTTGATTAGCGATTTCTAGGCCGGTGAGTTTGCTATAAATAGGAGTAGGAGTTTCTTCGGGAAAGTCGGGGCGATTAATTTTGATAAAATCTGGGTCCCGGTAGGCAAGAAACAAAACGACACCGATTCCTGCTAAAAGCGCCACAATAATGACAGAAAAAACGATAAGGGCGGCTTTTGAGGCAGGTTTTTTAGCCACGCTTAATCATTCTCCAGGGCAGTAACGGTATTTTGGAGACGAGCAAGACTGGTGTTTTTGCCCAAAACGTTCATAGTAAGATGTAGGGCAGGACTAAATGGCGCATAAGACAAAGCAATACGAATAATCGAGAAAAGTTCGGCCGGCTTCTTGTTAGTTTTAATTAATAAATCATTAAGCGTAGTTTGAAGTGATTGTTCGTCCCAAGCTGTGTCATTTAAAGCTTGAATACTAGTCTGAAGCATTTGCGAAAGTTCGTCTTCGGAGAATTTTTTGAGAAATTTATTGCCGGTAATTAAACTTAAGTCGATGTCGGGGTCGGTGAAGAAATAAGTGGTCATTTCGCGGAGGTCGGCTAAAGTTTTGAGGCGATCGTAGATAATGCTAAGAACTTGTTTGCGGTAGGTATCGTCATAATCCGCGGCGGCGGCAGGCCAGAAATCAACTGTGCGTTCGTAGAGGGTGTCAATTCCCTGCTCGTCGACGATTTTGCGAATCCATTGGCCATTCATCCAGTAGAGTTTTGTCTCGTCGTAACGAGCGCCGGAGTTTTGGATTTTGTGAATGGAGAATTTTTGGATTAATTCGGCTTTTGAATAAATTTCTTGTTCGCTGCCGTCGTTCCAGCCGAGACAAGCGAGATAATTGAGCATAGCTTCGGCGAGAATGCCTTCTTTGCGGTATTCGGTGACGGATTTAGCGCCATCGCGTTTGCCGAGTTTTTTGCCGCCGGTCGGGCCGAGAATATGTGGGAGCGAGATGAGCTTCGGAACTTCGAGGTCGACAGCTTCATACAAGGCTAGATAATTAGGCGTACTTGGTAAATACTCGACGCCACGCATCACGTGGGTAACTTTCATTTCGGCGTCATCAACAATATGGCCGAAATTGTAAGTCGGTAAACCATCGGCTTTGATTAAAATGATGTCATCTTGAGTCTCTGGGCCAGCTTCTAGATCGCCCATAACTTCATCGTGCCACTGGCGGTGTTTGGGATCGGATTTGAAACGAATCGGTAGACCTTCGTGCCAAGTGGGTGGATTTTCTGGACGAAAGTTGCGGTAAAGATAAGGTGTTTTGTTCTTGGTGCATTCGTCGCGGTAGGACTGAATTTGTGCGGTGCTGGTGTCGTCAGCGTAAGCGCGGCCGGCTTGAATAAGTTTTTGGGCCCATTCAAGGTAATGGGATTGACGTTCGGTCTGGAAATAGGGGCCATAAGCACCGCCGACGATAGGACCTTCATCCCATTCGAGGCCAAGCCAGGTCAGAGTATCTTCGATGAGTTCGGTCGCGCCCTCTACGTAGCGAGCACGGTCGGTATCTTCGATGCGTAGAATGTAAGTACCATTGTCTTGTCGAGCGACTAAATATGGGTAAATCGCACTACGAACATTGCCGATATGAATATAACCAGTGGGGCTGGGCGCAAAACGTGTTCTTGTCATAAGACATATTATATCACATTATTGCATGGACGTGACGATGTTGCGGAGCTGCTTTTTGGATAGAGAGTTAGATTGGCAGTTGATTTTGTAGAGCACGCCACCGTTGACCCAGGCAGCATTGGAGCCGTAGATATAGATAGTAATTCCCTGTTCGTGGGTCGTAGAATAGCTGTCTTGCCAAGTTGGCTCGACGTAATTGCGCAAAAGTGCTGTACTATCCCAAGATGATCTTTCTTCAATCAGCGTGAACGAGTCGCTTTCGGGATTACTGAAGGTTAAGGCAATTTTGGAATCTTCGGAGCTAATGTCTTTGAGAGAGTATCCGCGTGGTACGTAGGAAGGATATGATGCTTCGACGCCGGTCTGCATAGCGGCAACGCGTACGGAGATATCGGGGATATTGGCGCCCACAAAATAGATAATAGCGGCTACGCATAAAGCTGCACATCCGAAAGCGATGAAGAAATGCTTGACTTTGTTAGTCTTGCGTTTAATGGGGCGGCGAGCGGTCTTGGTCGCGGCTGGTTCGTCGTCCATTTTGGCAACAGAACTTAGTGCGCGGCGCAAGGCTAAATCATCATGGCTATATGATGCGGTGGTTTTGGGTTTAGTTGTTCGGCGCTGAGTGGTTTGATTGATGCTGTTCGCCGGGCGTACGGTGCGCGCCATAGTCGGTCGCATGCTGGTCTGCGGTGACCGAGAAGTCGTGGAGGCGGGTTTTCTAGCGGTGAGTGGACGCGCTTTGGCTTGGCTGGTGCTGATTTTGGCAGATGAACGAGCGACTTTGTCGGCCGCTCGGTTAGCCTTTGAGCTAAGGGTGGCTTTTTTCTTGGCGGTTTCTTCTTTGATGCCAGTAGATTTGCGAGCGATGCTAATAAATTTGTCGATCGTAGCGCCTAATTCGGCGATTTCTGGCAGATTATTATTGCTTTTGATGTTTTCGGCGAATTCTTGTAGTGAATCAATTTGTGTGGCAATGTCGGCTGGATCGGTAGCGCTGCGGATGGAAGCGATGGCTTCGGAAGCGGTACGGGCGATTTCGTCAACCGAATCCGTAGCACGTTGTTCATTGATGGCGGCGGATAATTTGTCGGGGGCTTGGTCGGCATATTCGGTGATATTCGACATGGTGGCGCCAAGCGTTGCAGCGGTATAGTCGGCTGCAATGTTCATAGCGAGAGCTTTGGTGTCGATGTCTGGTGTGGCTGTAGCCTCAGGAACGGCTGGAGTTTCTGGCTCTGAGACGACATAATCTTCGCTATATCCATAATAATTGACTGGATTTGAAACCGGCGCGGGGTAATAAGCAGAATTGTTATCTTCTGTGGGATAAGTAGGATAAGCCGGATAAGTCGGCTCCGAATAGTCACAAGTATCCGGTTCGTTAGTAGAATAAGTTTGAGCGGGTAGGGCTGGCATAGTTTGTGTGAAACTAGGTGTATCGTTGACTGGAGCAGGAGGCGTGGACGGAGCTTGCGGCTCAGCTGGGTACATTGTAGCCAGGTCGGAATTATGGACATGCATGTTTACTAGTCTAGATGGCCGCGCTAGTAAATCTGCTTCATGATCGTAAGAACTTTGAGCAGAACGCGCTGCTTCTTCGATAGCTAAAGTAGTAGGGCGACTGACATAACGACGATTGAGCGTAGTAGAAGGACGCGTCAGGCTATGAGTAGCCGAACTGGACGGTCCAGACTCAAGTTGTATTTTCATCGCTTACCTAAAACTCCTCATCGTGATTTTGCTTATTACTATTATAACTTTAAGTACTATAAAAAAGCAAGACCGAAATCTTGTTTGAAAATCGTAACTTCTGTTATTTCTGTTACTTCTGCCGTTGCATTCCAGAAACATCTGCACATTCTCTTTTCTTCCAGATATTTGCCATTTCGTGCGTAGTAACGCCGTTGGCGCAGGATATGTTTGGAATGCAGGCCAAAATGTTAATCTTTGGTCTTCAAAGGCTCGTGCTGATGATTATTTTTATGGTAGTTTTTGCTTACACTTTAATAATTTAGATATTGAAACGATGCATAGTACGAATCGAGATTGGTCGTTTCCTCTCCGCTGCCTAGTACGGTAGGGATAATGGTAATGGATAAGGTAGCACAAATAGCTCTTGTGTGGGGAATGAGACTTGGGCAAGCGCCCAGGAGCGGCCCCACACAAGAGCTATTTGTGCTAGCTAGCCAACTTCTGAGTTGGGCTGGACTCTTTAGATGATGCAGAGACTTAAGCGTAATCTAAGAATGATATAGATACCAGTCTAATCTCGTAACTTTTCGCGTGTAAGTTGAACAGAGTTATCATCTTGAGATAGATAGTAGAGCCAGCGATCATTTGGTGTGATGACGAATTGATATTGCTGAATAATTGACGCGTGCGTATTGTAGATACTATGATATTGATTAATCGAGTCAAGTCTAAATAATTTTGCACTTTTGAGGATGGTTTGTTGGACGGCGATTGATTGGAGGCTTTGACTGAGATTGCGTTGATTAGTGCCGTCGTAGTCCCAAACATATAATTGCGAGTCCTTAAAAGCGTAAAACATACTACTATCTAGCCAATAAAATGGTTGTCCAATAGAGTTATATTCATAGAGTTCTCCGGCGTCTAAGTCGATGACCATAATTTGAGAATCCTTGTAAGCCAAGAGAAATTCATTATTTTGGCTGATTTCAACATGACTAGGAATGGTCGAATATGTGAGTTCGGACGCTAATTGTTTGAGCTGAGAAAGATCGGCTCCCTTTTCGCTATAGGATGGAAGTGTGCCATACAAGATAGTTGGTTTATTATCGACGACGTAACAGATATAATCATCACCATAATAATTGCCCAGGCTGATGTAGATTTTGGCGTTATTGTTGAAGGTAGCGAGGGTAGTAGTGCCTGCTTCGCCGTCTTTGTAAATACCGACTGAGCGTGTATGTGCCAAATCGTCAGAACTAGTAGTGAGATAAATGAGATTATTTTGGTAATTTTCGAAAGTTTCAATGTGATCAAGTAACACTTTTGAAACGGATTGATTGGAAGTATTGATTTTGCGTAAATGATGGTTTTCGAGTACAAAAAGTTGATTGGCGGTGTCGTCAATATATTCAATCTGATCAAAATTTAAGCTGAAGACTTTTGTGAGATTGAGGCTGTTATTGATGTTACGCAAATTAATTAGTAGCCATTGAACTTGTTCGGAAGTTTTAATTTTGGCTAAAATATATTCGTCGTTTGCGCTCCATCTGAGGTCGAGGATTTCGCCATCAAAGGTGGGGACTGGTGTGACCTGGTGATTGGCATTGGGTGTGTATTTTGTAACTTGGGGTAGTATGTCGGATAAATCTAGCTCAGTGCGACGGATTTCGTCGTTACGGATATCGATTAGTTGCCAGGAAGTCGAATCTTGCTGGGCGTATAAGATATAATTGCGACTAGTGGATGGTGAGTAAAACTCGAGAGTTTGCGGCGAGTCACTTGGTTTTGTGAGCTGTAGGACTTCGTCGATGGTGCGGTCTTGCAAAAAAAGGCGTGGATAATAAATGCGCATCAGGACTCCAGAGCGCATGGTGATGTCTTTTTCCCAAGTATCGTAGCCGGTGCGTGATAGTTTAAGGTAGTGTTTGCCGGCAGGCATAGTGCGGCTAAGATTGGTACGAGAAAAAAGCGTAGAACCATCGAGCGTAACGCTAGCTCCAGTAGGAATAGAGTGGATTTGCGCAAGGCCGGACTGTTCGATCTGGCCGTTGCTAGAAATAAAGAAGCCCATGGCCGATAAAGTAGCGACTACGACCAAAAGTAACGCAGAAACGACCATGCCGAACTCGGCAATTAAGACTCGAATTCTTTGTTTGCGTTTGCGTTCTTCGTAATCCATATTTCTAGTATTATAACATATTAACAGAGATTACCTAGGAATCAGAGTGGTTAACTGCCGAATAATCCGTTCCAGACATTTTCGAAGAGAGACGGTGAATTGGACGGCATGGAGTAATCTTGGTCGGGCGTGCTGGGGATTTCTGGCTCGGTTTGGTCGCCATTATAAGATGGGCTGATTTGTTCGGCGGTAATCAGCAGACGGTAGCGAGAAGTACCTAGTGGCGTACAAGTGATTAAGGTGAGCATAGGCTTGTCCGTGGCATAAACTAGCGCTTGGACGTTGTCGGGCTCGACCACTTCGCGGCGTGTCATTTGATAAGTATAACGGACGCTTTCGTAATTGACGTAGATAAGATCGCCTTCTTGCAGACGTTCTAGGCCAGAAAAGATGAACTTGTAAGGATTACTACTATAAATATCGCCGGCGGAATGTCCAGAAATGACTAAATTGCCAATTTGTCCAGGCATAGCGCTGGCGCCTGGAATCATGAACTGTGCGACGCCGTGGTTCATGGCTTCCATAACATCATTATAATTGATGCCAAAAGCAACCGGGACGTCAATATTGAGCTTCGGAATAATAAGACGCGGGTCTGCTGAAACGGCTTGTGTAATATTTGGGTCGACAGCTTCGATGCTGCTAGCAACGGAATCGGTATCTGGCGAAATGTAAGCCATAATTGGTGCAAAAATTAGTCGATTATATTGCAGGAATAATACCGAAATCACTAAGCCAATTAAGATAAAAATCGGGATGAGGCGTTTGGTGTGACGTTTGCGACGCTGTTTGCCGCTAGCGATGCGTTGATCTTTGAGCTTTTCGGTTTGGATGTAGGTTTGAGCAGCGTTAGAATAATAATTTTCGTAGTATTGACGGTAATAATCTTGCCAGGCCGAGTGATATTGCTTCCACTCTTTGTCGATGGCGTCTTGACTAATAGCTAGATCGTTGAATGAAGTTTCGTTGTGTTTTAACTCGGAGTAATTGTTGGATGCGGAGTCAGATTGCGCGTAAGTATCGGAGATATCCTTGGTCTGATTAGGCTGAGTTTGATTGTAGTTAGAATGCGTGGTGTGATCTTGAGTATAGATAGTTGAATCGGCGGCCCAAGGAATACTATCATCCGGAATGTAAGTTTCGCTAAATTCTGCTAGGTGATCTTGGCCGAAACTGCCTGCGTTATCCTCAGATTGGTAATTGGAATTACCGGAGTAAGTTGAGGTTGGCGGATAATTTTGATTACTATAATTATAATTGGAATCAGTATTTGTATAGGAAGATGTAGAATTCGTGGCATAGGAGGATGAACGATAATCAGTGTGATCGTAAGGACTTGTATCATAGGTAGAATCGGTGGAATATTCTGGGTAATATTGTTGATTTTGGTAAGAAGTTTGACTGTAATCTTGATGATAGTTTTGAACGTCGCCAGTAGTTTCTGATTCTTGATTTTGATAATATGAATCTTCTGGGTAGTCATCATCTAATTGTTCGGGATGATTTTGGAGGCTTTGGGTAGCAGAAGAATAGACGGCGAGCACTTTTTGTCGCGCAGCTTCGGCTGCGGATTGACGAGACCGTTGTTGATACGGAGAATTCCCACCTTCGTTTGAGTCCATATTTATTATTTTATCATATTTTTGGGTTGTGAAAATAAGAAAATCTACTTTCTTTTGGGGTTGAGATGTGCTACAATGTTGCTATGGGCGAGTGGCGGAATTGGTAGACGCGCTAGACTCAAAATCTGGTTCTCGCAAGGGAGTGAGGGTTCGATTCCCTCTTCGCCCACCAATATAGTGATGACACTTAAGATGTGTCATTTTTTGATAGCAAAAATCCACCAGATGTACTGGTGGATTTTATGGGCACGCAGGCTATTTGTTGAAGCGAAGCGATTTAATGACGGCTTGGCCAACTTTTTCCCATTCGGCGCGTTCTTTGTCTTCGCAGCTGAAAGTGATGATGGCTAGCTTATCTTCGTAGGAGAAGACGGCCATTTGGCTGTAATATTTTTTGCCTTCATCGGTGCTACTGGCGCGGATGGTGCCGATATTGTGGCCGTCAACGGTATAGTAATCGGTGTCGATGACGTTGGCGCTAGTAGAGAGAATGGTTTTGGTAGCTTCAAGATATTCTTTGATTTGGTCGTTGGCAAGTTTGTTTTGTGGTTTGGTGACTGAGATATTGATGGTGCCACTTTCGTTTTTGAAGGATGCGATTGGAGCATCTTGTTCGCCGTATTCGGTTTTGATTTCGTCGGCGGAAAGAGTTTTGAAGCTGGTCGGTACGGCAATGCTGTAATTATAATTACCGAGGCTGACGTAGCGAGCTTCGATTTTTTCATTCTTGCCATTTTCGATCATGACAGTGTTGTCATTTTTGCGATTGTGGCAAACTACAGCTGTGACGATGCCGGCTACCACTGCGATAAGTGCAACGCTAATAAGGATAGTAAGGATAATTTTGCCGGCTTTATTGTCGTGGTGAGTGGTTGTGACGGTATTACTGCGGTTGCTGGTGGCGCGAGAAGTTGAAGTACTTTTGGTAGTCTTTTTGACGGTAGATTTGGGAGCGACTTTGGTGGATGGTTTTTTGGCGGGCTTAACCGCTGGTTTAGTTTTTGTTGTGGTTTTGGCTTTAGTGGTTTTGCGTGTTTCTGCCACGAATCCTCCTTATTATGTGTAAAAATGCTTATGTTTATTATACATGCTTTTGTAGAAAATTAAAATGTTTGTTTTGGATAGATTGACTTTGTGCTGAGTTTTAGTGAATGTCTGAGATTAACTTCTTAGCGGTATTACTGTATTGAAGATAGTGCAAAATATATATGATGAGTAGAACATAAATTGTTGCATTAATATGTAAGTGATTGCATGATTGTCTGGATAAGTGAGGTATATTTAGTTATGTAGATGTTGATTAAGAAGGCAAGTTGCAGAAAACTAGTTTCCGGCCGAGATATTTGAGGAAGTTTTATGTTAGAATGAGAGAAAGGAGGAAGATGAAAATCACAAAATTAGAGCATTCGGGATTAGTGTTAGAAAAAGATGGTCAGAAATTAGTTTTTGATCCGGTGAGTTATGAAATGACGTTACCGGAGTTGCAAAATGTAGCGGCGATTATGATTACGCATCGTCATCCGGATCATTATCAATCAGAACGGATCGCGGAGATTAGAGCGATTAATCCGACGGCGCAAATTTTGGTGCCAGAAGATATGGATGGTGAAATTGCAGATGCGAAAGTGGTGCGCCCGGGTGATAATTTGGAAGTAGTTGGATTTATGTTGCAAATTTTTGGTGGCAGCCATGCGGAGATTATCCCTGGTAAAGTTCCCTGCGTCAATTTGGGCGTGATGATTGACGAGAAAATCGTGAATCCGGGTGATTCGTTTGACTTGCTAGATTTGAATCAGCAAAACGAAGTATTGTTTGTGCCAGAAGTTGCGCCGTGGTGCAAGATGTCGGAGTGTATGGAGTTTATTCGGACTGCGCAGCCGAAAGTTGTGATTCCGGTGCATGATGCACTTTTGTCGCCAATGGGCAAAAATATTTATGATAATTTGTTGCGTGTTGCGGTGGAAGAAGTTGGGGCGGAATTTGCAGCATTGAGTTTTGGTGAATCGATTGAGCGCTAATACGCAAGTTCGAGTGTTTGGCGTGTGGTTAGTTAGAGATATTTTTTGGTGGCTTGGAACTATAGTTATAGAAGAGTTTTATGAATCATAAGACTGATTCTTGATGATGCAGCATATATAAATTGTAAAGTTAATGCCTTGAATATGTGGCATATATTATATATGTTTAGTTATAAAGCGGTTCTTTAAGTTATGTATTTTTGTCGGACGGGGCCTGAAAGAAAAGTTGTTGGAGTTTGGTTTCAATGAATGGAAGACGGAAAATGAAATAGGCTAAACAAGCGCCAAATGTATTTAGAATTATATCGTCGACGTCGCAGGTGCCAGCAGCGGTGATATACTGTATGGCTTCAATGGCAATTGTAATAGCGAGAATAGTGGTTAGAAAAATGAGAAAATGGCGTTGAGACTGAAAAAGTAGCGGCAGCAGAAATGATAGTGGCATTAATGCGATAATGTTACCGATGATATTGTAAGAAAAAATTTCAAAAGAAATGGAATGATGATGAAACTTTGAAATGTAATTATTAATCATGCGGAAAGGAGTGAAGTTGTAGCGTTGAACGGCGTAATATTCAAGTTTACCGAGATTATCGCGATAAGAATAATCGTCGTATAGCGTCAAAGTGATGAGTAAAATGCCATAAAGTAGCAACCAAGCGATTAAGTTGATCCGGAAAATCGTACGGCGAGTTTTAGCATCGCTGTTTTTGCTGAGTGCGAGAGCGCCAAAGTACATGAAGATTACGGCTAGTAGCAAGAAAAGTACTCGATCGAGGGGACGCAGATTAAAACTGGGCAGAAAGTGTAAGTCGGCTCGGCATTCGAGAATGGCATAAGCGAAAAGTATGACAATGGCGCAAACATATAATAGACATCCAAGGATCAAACTTTTATTTTTCACTAGAATTATTTTACCATATTTTACTGTTCGTGCGTAGTGGACATACTTATGAAGGCGGTCGATTCACTGATATTAGCGCTGGCGGATATCTTTGGTCATCAAAGGCTGCAGGCTGGGGTAGCTTCTACACTCAGTTTTCTAGTGTCGACACTTATCCGTCTAGCATTAATGCTCGTCATTTTGGTTATCCTCTCCGCTGCCTAGTACGGTAAGGATAATGGTAATGGATATAGAACAATGGTAAATGATTAGCGTTCGGCTTATTCTTCGTGCGTAGTGGAGATTTGAACACCCACGGAATGCTTAGTGTTGCAGGCGGATGGGGCCATCTGTCTTCACGGCAAGCATATACGAAAATGCAAACAAAAGATTTTATTATTAGTTTTTCCAATACTCAAGTGTACTCTAATCGAGATTTTGGCCGAAATAGTGGTCTTCCCCTCCGCTGCCTAGTACGGTAGGGATAATGGTAATAATAGTTGCTGCAACGGGGATATTTTTCACATATTGTATTAGTGATGTGATACAATGGTGGTATGACAATCAAACTAGAAAATCTTAATAAGAGTTACGGCAAAAAGCCAGTACTATTTGACATTAACCTAGAAATCCCAACAGGTAGTTTCACTATGCTGCGAGGAGTGAGTGGTTCTGGAAAGTCGACTTTACTTAGTATTATTGGTGGTATTGAGCCGATGACAAGCGGCAAAGTCTTAATCGACGAGCGGAATGTAAGTAAACTCAAAGGCAAAGAGCGAGCGGATTTTTATCGTCACAAAATCGGGTTTATCTTTCAAGGGTTTTATCTTCAGCCACAACTTACGATATCTGAGAATATTGGGCTGATGGGGACTTTTGCTGGGATGACGAAACGCGAACGCGAAGCGAGGGCAAAAGAGCTTGCCGAGATGTTGGGTATTACTGCGGTATTAAATAATCTGCCGGCAGAAGTATCGGGCGGGCAGGCGGAAAGAGCTTGTGCGGCCAGGGCGATGTTCATGAATCCGGAGATTATTTTGGCAGACGAGCCGACGAATAATCTCGATCCAGAAAATGCTAAAAACGTGATCGAAATGTTGAAGAAGATTCAGCAGGAATCTGGAGCAACCATGATTGTGGCGAGCCATGATCCGTTAGTGGAGAGGTATGCGACGCAGGTGATTGGAATTAAAAACGGTAGAGCGAGCGAGGAGAGGTAGACATGGGACTAAAGTTTTCTGACGCGCTAAGGCTTAGCTGGAGTAATATTGCTGAGCATAAAAAACGTAGTGCGATTATTATTCTCACGATTTCGATACTTTTTGGTGTGATTATGGCTTTCAATTTTATGCTGCAAGGGCTACGCGAAACGATTCTTAACGCCGCCTTACAAACAAATGATGGTAGGGTTTATTTGGAAACTGGGTATCAGAATATAAGTTCAATCAATGAAGGTGATTTTACGCAACTGACAGATTTGGAAGCGGCGCAGAAGCTAGTGCGTGATACCGTTGCAAAATATCATGGCGAGATTATCGGTGAGATGGTGACATATCAGGTAGGAGGCACGCGATGGGTCATCGATCGGGCGGTGGCGGATGCTGTTGGGAAGTTGGATGTGAAGCTTGACGAGCTGAGGACAGATCAGATTCCTTTTCTTGCGCCAGAGTTTGAGGATGTGTATTTTCAGGGGTATTTTACGGATGATGGTAAGAAGGATGAGCGTTTGATTAAAGTTGGCACATATCCTTCTACGGAGGCTGGTAATCCCGCCTTGCCAGGCTTTAATCCGCTTAATTTGCTTCTTAATATGGTTTATGGTTCTAGTTCTTCTGCATTGCCACTCATTATAGATGATGGCTCCGGTAAGGTTACTGAATATATCAACTCTATGGCACAGGCACAAGTCGAAGAGTATGGCTATGAAAATATTGCGCAAGTGTTTGAGGCTTGGCCACCGGAAAAGCGTTATATTGCGGTTTTTGATAATTATGATGATGCCGTTGCCTATTATTATGATGCGTATGGTGATAATGTTCCCGAGTATGTACAGATTAATGGGAATAAGTATGCCATATTAAATATGGATATTTTTGGGCGCGTAATTTATCTTCAACTTGATTTTGACAATTTGCAATTTATGCTGACAGCGATTGAGATATTATTTATCATAATTGCCATACTAATTGCGACTTTTACTTTTGCGCATTTGATCGACCAAGATGCGGCAACGGTAGCACTTTATCGTTCGCTTGGGGCAAGTACTGGCAATATTTACCTGATTTATTTCTTGTATTTATTAGAACTTTGTCTGTTGGCAGTTCTATCTTGTGCTGCGATTGCGTTTGCGATCGTTGGGGTGGTGTGGCTATTTAATGCTGGAGCGCTAGCCGAAAGGCTCAAGGGATATTATATTCTCAAAGATTTGCCAAAAATAAATCTATTCGGATTTAACGGTATGTTTTTCTGGATTATTGGGTCAATTATGGTTATTGCGCCGATTTCGCTACTTTTAACGATGCGCCGTTTTTCTGCGAAGCATGTTGCCAAGAAATTAAAAGAGGATTAAATGAGAATTACTGATTATCTGCGACTGGGCTTTGTCGGAGTCAAAGCTCATAAGAAACGCGCGTTTACAATCGTAGTTATAGTGGGGTTGCTCTTTAGTGTAATTGCGGCTGGCACGTTTATCCTTCAAGGATTAGAGAGTGCAACACTGGCGGAAATGCTGGCGCCAACCGGTGGTAAAGTGTTAGTCATGAGCAGTGTCGATATGAAAGTTTGCGAAGAAGATTGCGATATTGCGGCGGCAGTAGCAGAGATTAAGAAAAATATTGAGCGGTACAGTGGGGAGGTTATCGAAGCAGAAGTCAGTCAAACGACAGACGGCATGTTCTATAAGCTGAAAGAAGATGTGTTTGCGAGTGCGCAGAGTAAGAACGAGAGCGATGTAGCGGAAGTAATCGTGCCACTCGAGGTGGCAGCGAAACTTGCCAATATAGAAATGCCAGAGCGCGACGCGAAAGTTATCGATAAATTAGCAGCGATTGAGAAAGTGCGAAGTAAAACTTTACATCAAATCGTAACGAGTAAAACTGGAAGCAAATATTATATTGCCGAGATCTTGCCTAGCGGAGTGTATGCGAGCAACTTGTCATTTATGAATATTGGACAAGACAATAATTCTCTAAATCTAATTCTTGGGCAGATAAATACGGGCATGAGTCAAAGCTTCATTATAAAATCTGCTAAAGCGAAGCCAGAAGTAAATAATAGTAACGAGGAGCAGCACTCGGATTTTATCGCGATGGAAGATATGGACGCGGAAGAAATAGGTATAGTGTTCGCGCAGTTTGAGAATATAGAAGCGGCCTATAAATATTATCAAGATAAGGTAAACTATTGTTCGGAAACCGATCGAATATTTAGCATGTGCGGCAAGGATTATAAGTATCAGGTAATGAGTGCAGTGTCTGATCCGCTCACGACTTACGATAATTTACAAAATATCTGGTTAATATTCAAAATTGTCATTCTGGTACTGATAATAATCGCGGTGATTATTGCGCTCAGTACTTACGCAAGGTTGATTAGTAAAGATCTGAAGATCATCTCGTTATATCATGCACTGGGAGCGACTAAGGGGCAGATTCGTGTAGTCTATATCGTATACTTGCTGATGTTGAGTTTAATGGCAGTGGGATTTGCGATTCTGCTAGGATTAGGGCTAGCGGCGGTGTTAAGTATGGTGAATATGGAAGCATTAAGCCAAGTCTGGTCACTAGCCTTTGGAGTGGAAGCAGAAGCGATTTGGCTGATTGGCTGGAATAATTTGATTTGGTGGATCACAGGAGTAATATTGCTCACCGCGGTTATAGCAGTCGTTCTAGGTAATGGGAACTTTACTAGTAAAGAGCTGGCGAAGAAAATGAAGTAGCAGCAAAATGCTGTTGTCTGAAATAGTTTAGATTATTAAGTATATAGCCATGTGATTATGGGTAGGTTGAAAGTTTTTGATTCAGTGGATTAGGGAGTCTAGTTTTGTTATTGTGATTCCATCATACGACTTGTTTGCCTCGGTTGGTTAACTGATTGGTGAGTTTAGTTTTGCCTCCGTGGCGCTTAGATATTTTGAGGCTTAATCATTTTGGGGCTTAGACATCATTCATCCTCTTCTGCTGGATCAAATTCGATAATGAAATCGTGGTCAAGATCGATTTTAGTGTCGGCAAGGTTTTCATTGTGCTGGATGAGATCGCGATGCCCGGTGAGCGCGGCGTAAGGAGCGAATTGGGCGGCGCGCGCTTCACGACTGAGCGGTGGATGAGTTGCGGAAGTGTGATGCGGTAGATTGATAATATCGCTATAATCTTGATTAGGCACGGTGTCCTCCGATTTGGTGATGGCGCTCCATCATGGTGGCGCCATTTTCAAAATTGATGCCACGCAAAATTGCGTTATTGCCGTAACGTTGACGAATTTTGAGAATTGCCTTTTGGATTTGTCGTTCGGATTTAAGTCGGGCAGTCTCTCTTTGTTGTTGTCGCTCGAGTGCGGCATAATTAGTAAAGAAATCGGTCTGCGTAAGGTGATTGTCGTCGAGAAGCGACTTAGGAGCGTGATTAAGATAGGTCTCGGAAACAACGTCGTTCAAAACGAGAGTGACTTTGCGTATGGTGAAATGTGGATCAACATATTCATGATAAAGTTTTGTGAAGCCATCAATAAGTAGGCGCGTGGAGGAAGTTGGAAAATCAAGACGTAAAGTGCCGTGAGCGGGTTTAGGAACTTGTCGGCCGTAATGATCAGTGATGGCGTCGGGTGAACGGTTGGTCTTGTCGTAATTAATATGTAGTACAAGATGGTCGGTCAGTAATTGTTTGCGTACCAAATCTAGAGAGAGTGCCTCGGCCATTTCTTTGACAATAATTTCGGCTTGGTGAAAATTATATGGCGAGTGCAAGACTTGACCTGAACTAATGCTTTTGGTGGCTGGTTGGTGAGATTTGACTTCGGAAATTAGAGTTGGTTCCCAGCCCCAACTATGATCAATAAGTAGCTCGGCGTTGACGCCAAAAAGTTGATACAGTAGATCTTCGTGTGTTAGCGAGCAACGGGCGACATCGCCCATGGTATGAAGGCCATAACGAGCTAAACGCTTGGCGTAGCCGCGACCGACGCGCCAAAAGTCGGTAATCGGCTGATGATGCCAGAGTTGTTGTCGGTAGCTCATTTCGTCAAGCTCGGCAATACGCGCGCCGAAATGATTAGGTTCGGCATGCTTGGCTAGAATATCCATCGCGACTTTGGCAAGATATAGATTAGTGCCAATGCCGGCAGTTGCGGTAATACCCGTCTCTTGATAGATTTCTTGAACGATTTGACTAATGAATTCAGCGGCCGTAACTTTGTGTAATTTAATATAATCAGTAATATCACAAAAGACTTCGTCTATCGAGTATGCAAAAATATCTTCTGAAGCAACGTGGCGGAGATAGATATTATAAATTTGCGAGCTGTAATCTAGATAATAACGCATGCGCGGCCTAGCGACGATATAATCAAGTGCGAGACTAGGGTTGGTTTGTAACTTGGTGTTATCGGAAGTCTTGCCTAAGAAAACTTGCAACGGCGCTTTAGTCTTGCGCTCGCGATTAATTTGTTGTACTTTGGCGATAACTTCAAAAAGTCGAGCGCGACCAGGCAGACCGTAAGATTTTAGCGAAGGAGAAATGGCAAGACAAATTGTTTTTTCGGTACGTGAAGTATCGGCCACGACAAGATTAGTAGTTAGTGGGTCTAATCCGCGTTCATGGCACTCGACGGAAGCAAAAAAGGATTTTAAATCAATGGCCGCATAAACTCTTCCCATGAGTTTATTATACTATAAGATTAGTCTTGAGATAGAGAAGTTATTGATTAGTCTTGTAAATCATATGATAATCATAGTTTGATTATAGTATGCGGATATTGTGTTACAATCATAGGTATGGAAAATGTAGTTTGTAAGTTGTATCTTGATTGTAAGCCAGAAAATAATAAGTTTGATCGGGTGCATGCGGTATTAGTGATGGATGATGAACGGATTTTGGTGCGTTATAAAAATGGTGATGGTAGAATTACGGGCGGGCATATTGATCCAGAAGATGAGAATATGGAAGCGGCGTTGCGGCGCGAGCTTGTAGAAGAGATTAATTGTGAGATTGATAAATGTGATTACGTCGGCTATTTGCAGGTACGGTTTGAAGATGGGCGCGTAGAAAATTGGGCGCGATTCGTAGCTAGGTTAAGCCGGATTGGTATAGCGCAGCCTGACCCCGATCGAGTAGAAAAATGGATTTATGGGCGGACTTTGGTGCCTGTCGATATTGCAAAGGCAGAGTTGGTCGGTAAGGCTCCCTTTGGGGATACCGACAAACTAGTGGACCGAGCGATGGAGATTGCTAGATCAAAAGATTATTTTACAAAACCAGCAAATTCCAAAGTTGAAGTTATCAATCCAGAAGAACATGATTTAGCATAAGAGATAATCTAATACAAGGTATTATTTATGCAGCTAAAGTTTAAGACTGCGTAAATGAGCTTTATCTTCGTCGCTGATTCGATAGGATTCGCAAGCTTTTTGGATCGCTTTGTTGTGCGTGACGGGCGGAATAAGGTCGTGTTGAAGATAATCGAAAGTTTTGTCGCGAAACTTGATGCAAAGTTCGGCGATCAGCCAAGCCTTAGCCATGTGGACGTAATATTGATCAGATTTAATATTATCGAGCAGCTGGAAAATTTGCGGTAAATATTCTGTTAGCAGGAAGTGGTCAAGAATCATTACGAATAGAAAACGCAAAGTAAATTCTTGATCACTGTTTTGAAATTGCATTAGAAAATTCCAATAGGCTGACTGTTCGGGTGGTTTGATTTTGAAGCTGGAGCAGAAACTATCGCAAATCGCCCAGTTATTAATTTTCGGTAAAAACCGCTGAATATACCCGAACCGTTCGTCTGGGCTCATCGGCGCAGAAGCAATCACGATACCGGTGATAAGTAATTCTTCGTAATAATATGGATCAATTTCATCAAGAAAAGTCCAGTAGTTGCCAGATTTGATAATTGTTTTGGCAAGTCTACGTTGTGCTGGCATGCGCACGCCGATGAGATGCTCAGCAAAAGGGCAAGTGCGGAGGTGAAATTCGCGATAGGTAGTATCTGCAAGGTCTAACAATTGTTCGCGTAATTCAGCAGGACTCATATTGAATCTTTGTGGCTTTTGATATGTTGGAGCTCGAAGCGGTGCTTTTGAATAGGCTGATTTTTAGGGATTTTTGAGGCGGGGATTTCTTCGAGAAACATCTTTTTGGGCCGAGCATAGAGAGTGTTGTTACCATATAATGCGCGATAGATAACTAGTTCTTCATCGGTTTCACTGTGAATAGCGATATCTTCCACGATATAGTAATCGCCTTTATAGTGTCGATAGATTCCGTGTATGATGAGATCTTGCATAATTATTTTTTCTGGTAAGTTTTGATGATGTCGCTAATGGTCATGCGGGTACCGTAGTTAAGAATGGCGTCGCTGTAAATTTTGATGGCGATTTTGGCGACGATGGCGCAGAAGGCGACTAAAATGGCGATCGAAATGAGAACTTCCCAGTCGCTTGCTAAGCCCATCATGATACGTAGCGGCATACAGAATGGTGACGAAATCGGTAAAAGTGCCGCGAAGACATTAAGATTGCTTGTCGGATCTGTTAAGGTAAAGTAGGCCAGATAAAAACCGATCATAGTGACAATTGCAACGGGCATGTTGGCGGACTGAATGTCTTCGGGTTTGGCGACGGTGGAGCCAGTGACAGCATACAATAGAGCGTAGGCAAAATATCCTAGAATAAAGTAGAGTATGGTAATGATAGCTAGGTAAGGCGTAAAATTAGATAGATCTAGTATGGCATTGAGAATAGCGGGATCTAAGAAAACTTTGGCGCTGATGATTGCGGTGATAACGTATAGTGAAATTTGTAATAATCCTACGATACCAATACCGACGGTTTTGCCTAAGATAATCGAGCGCGGACTGGTTGAGGTAATGAGTGTTTCCATAATTTTGGAAGTTTTTTCGATGGTGATGGAACTGGAAACCTGATAAGCGCAGAAATAGATCGCGAAAAACAACAATACCGACATCATCATAATTACTAATGGATTGCCGCCGATTTCTTGTTCGTCGGTTTGTTGAATTTCCAAATTAAAATTCGGCGTGACGCTAGCTAATTGTTTGTCAGAAAGATTAAGTTTGTGAATTTGCAGATTTGTATATAATGAACTAAGAGCATCAACTAACACTGTCGGAGTCTTGGTAGTTGTGGCGACATTATCAACGATGTAATTATATTTGACGGTATTGTCTTGTTTGTCGATGATGATTGCACTACTGATGTCACTGTTGTTAATTTTAGTTTTAATTTCTTCAAAATTAGCATTCTGGAAATCAAATTTGTAGTCGAGATCGAGATTAGAAAGTTGATTAAGCTGACCGTCGTAAATATTTTGGGGATCAGAAATGAGGATGGTGTCGCTAAAATCTCCGCCAGTTAAATTATTAATGATACCCGGAATATTAAAACCGAGAACAATAGTAATCAAAATAATAATGGTGGAAATCCGAAATGATTTGCGACTAATCATGTCGCGCATTGTGAATTTGGCGACTGTCCAAAAGTCGCGTAGATTATGAGTTTGCATGGTGAGCTCCTACTTTTTCGATAAAGATATCATTGAGAGTTGGTTTGAGAATTTCAAAACGATTAATCGTAATATTATCTTTCACTAGGTCTTTGAGTAGGCGATGAGCTTTGGCTTCTTGATCGAGTTTTAAGACGTATTGATGATTTTTCTCGTTGATTAGTTCAAGATTAATATTTTTGATGTAGCTGGAAATATCTTGATCGACATCTACTTCAACGCGATTGGCAGGATAAGAATTTTTGATAGTTTTGAGATTGCCTTGGAGAATGGTTTTGCCTTTGTCGAGGATGAGGATCTCGCTGCAGAATTCTTCAATAGTAGCCATTTGATGCGCCGACATAATGACCAATTTTTGATGGCGCACTAAGTCGATAATGATATTTTTGAGCAGCTCAGTATTAACGGGATCGAGACCACTAAAAGGTTCGTCTAATACGACTAGATCAGGGTCATGAATAATAGCAGTGATAAATTGGATTTTTTGTTGATTCCCTTTCGATAATCTTTCGGCGGGTTGCGGTAAATATTCTTCGACTTTTAATTTTTTGGCCCATTTGTTAATGGCGTTGAGGGCGGTATCTTTGTCCATGCCTTTGAGTTCGGCAAAATACATTAGTTGGTCGATGATTTTGACCTTGGGATAGATTCCCCGCTCTTCTGGTAAATAACCAAAGTTGACACTCTTGCGGTCGACAGAGTGACCGTTCCAAGTAATTTCACCAATATCTTTGGAGATAATACCAAGTAGCATGCGGATGGTCGTAGTCTTGCCGGCGCCATTAGTACCGAGCAGACCGTAAACTCCTGGCTGGGTGAGACTGAGTGAAATATTATCGACTACCTTTTTCCCGCCGAAAGTTTTAGAAACGTTTTTTAAAATTAGTTCAGACATGCGGTAATCCTTCCGGTGTGCATTGAAATACTGCGTGAACTGAGGTTCTTAAAGTTAGTAATATATAACATGGTTTCCTTTGGTTAGACTATCTCTATTATACCACGGGGGGGGGGGGGTGCACATTAAAAGAGTTAAATTAATCTAAATTAATACCGCGTTTGAGCAACTGGCGGTTTAGGAAATATGCTCCAACAATATAGATACTGTAAACTAAGCTAGCGCCAACTAATGAGTGCACTGCGAGGTTGGGTGCGTCAGTAGGATTGATTGAGCTACTTTCGGTACTTTCAAAAATGAAAGCGAGTTCTGGGTTAATCTGACTATATAGGAAAATAAGTCCAACCAAAATAAGTGCGCAGATTAGGTAGATTGCAAAACCGGCGAGGACGGCGTGAGTGTTGCGGTGACTGGTGAAACGATGTCCAATGATAATTCCGGTGAGACCACAAAAGGCAATAAATGAGAGTTGAGTATAAAGTGCGAAAATGAGGCTCAGATAATATGAAAGACTGCATGGTTCAACAAAATAATATTGACCAACACAACCCGTACAGCCATTAACGAGACCGATGGATTGGAGCAGTTCTAGACCGTTTTTGGTGAATGCGAGCAGTCCGGCGCCTAGGCCGAAGACAATCACGAGGCAAAAGATTATTAAAAGGGTACCACAGACTTTAGCGTTCCAGAGTGTTGAACGAGTGATAGGTAAAGTATGCGTAAGATAACCTTCGTCACTATAAAAATTAGTTTTGAAACGTCGCCAAATTGACATTAAAGTCATAAAGATTAGTCCGAAGATAAAAGTAAAAATGGCGAGATAAGCTGCACTATGTAAAAACATAATAATAGACGGCGGCGCAATTTCGTCGATGACGTCATGCGTAATTGGATCGAGAATTAATTCGACTGTATACGATGTGAGATTAAATAAAATAATACTAGCCAAAAATAGAACGATAAAAATACGAATAGATTTGAAAAGATACTTTAAATCGTATTTAATAAGTTTGATAAACATAATTTTCCTCTTGATTATTTTTAGGACAATTTTTTAATATGTAATTTACGAAAAATCGTAGATGAATTATTTTAGGATTATTTTTTAATATAGATTTTGTAAATTGATTTTTAAAATTTGGTTTTAAGTTTTTTAAATTTTTGCATATTGGATATTTAATTTTGTTTTGAATTTTTAAACTTTTGGCGGAAGATGGCGTCAATTGAAGTGCGATGCTTTGCGCGTAGTTTGTCTGCGTCGGCTTGTAGAATAATTTTGCCTCGATCAATGAAAATTACTTCATCCAAAATCCGCTCGATGTCGGCGATGAGGTGGGTGGAGATGAGAACGCTTGAGCCTTCTTTGAAATTGCTGAGAATGGTATTCAGGATGTAATCGCGAGTGGCAGGGTCGACGCCGCCGAGCGGTTCGTCGAGAATATATAGGTCGGCGTCGCGACTCATAACGAGAACGAGCTGGAGTTTTTCTTGCATACCTTTGCTCATTTTAGCAATGACGGTTTCTGGACTAAGGTCTAAATCGGCAATGAGCTGCAGTGCTTTGTCGGTGTCGAAATTATCGTAGAATTCGCTAAAGAACTTAATTGTTTGTTCGACGCGCATGGAGCGATCAAGATAAGTGCGTTCCGGTAAATAAGAAATTTTGCGTTTACTGTTGACGCCAATGGGTTGGCCTTCGAATAAAACTTCACCGCTGGTAGGCGTAATCAAATCGTTGGCAAGTTTAATAATCGTGGTTTTGCCGGCGCCGTTTTTGCCGAGAAGGCCGATAATTTTGTTATTAGGAATTGTTAAATTAATGTCGTCTAAGACGGTGTGTGGACCGTATTTTTTGGTGACGTGATGATATTCTAATAGTGACATAATAAGTTTGAATTAGTTAATAATGATAAAAAGTTGTTATATCAGGTTCTGTCTTGATGCGACTCCTTTTGGTTTGCTAGGATTTTTCCTTGGCTTTATTTCGAGGCGGATTATTAGCTTGGAATGGTAAACTGGATGAAAATATAGTGTTCTTAAGCAGAAGTTGGAGAAATCAGGAGATCGATGAAGTTGAGTCTTGATTTAAAAGAGCGGAAATTTCGGCGTGTGAAAAACCAAGCTCGGACATCGTTTGGAGAAAATCCCGAACTTTAGTGGTAGCGAGCTGGGAGCGTTTGGCTTGCAGTAAGTTTTGGTCGTCGGTGACAAATTTGCCGTTCGTGCTGATCGTGATAATTAATTTGCGATCTTCTAATTCTTGCAGGGCTTTTTGAGCAGTATTGGGATTGACTTTGGCCATGGTCGCGAGCTGGCGCACCGACGGAAGCTTAGAACCAGGTGAAAATTGCCCGGCAATAATATATAACTCGAGTTGTTCGACGAGTTGAATATATATTGAGCGGTCGTTATTAAAATTAAATTCCATAGATACTGTATTATTGTATTAGTACAATAATACGCTGATGAAACTGGTTTGTCAATTACAAAAGTGAAATAAAGTTTGAGAAGGGCTGTGTTATAATTGAAATAACTTATGAAAATTGCGATTTTTACGGATATCTACGCGCCGTGGAGTACGGGCGGAATTGCTTCGTCGGTGAAAGCGCAGAAAGATGAGCTGGAAAAACTCGGGCACGAGGTAGTGGTTTTTTGTCCGGGATTCAATGCGCGCGAAAAAAATGTGATAACTGTGCCTAGCCATGAAAAGATTCAAGTTAATGGAGCGGTATTAGCGAAACGTCCGCAGATTATCGAAGCCTATATTCGCGATCAATTTCCAGAATTGAAAGATTTTGATATCGTACATGTGCATTACGAAGCATCGTGTAGTATTGCTGGCGTACAACTTGCTAAGGCTTACGATTTGCCGTTGGTGCAGACGATGCATGGTCGAGAAGATATGGCGATTGCGATCAATGTTCCCTATCCGTTTAAGCATGCGACGGCGCGCATTCTCAGTACGGCGCATGGTAGATATTTGGCGCATGATCTGAAAGTGCAACGCGATAAGTTCCAGGCGCCCAACCGAACCAGAGCATTGATGTGGGAGCTGATGATTAATCAAGCCGAGCAGGCTGACGTAGTGGTGACTCCGTCCAAACATTTTGCCTGGAAATTAGAACATTATGGCGTGACGCGTCCAATTGTACCGGTTTCGAACGGTATATCGGAGTCGCTTTTGAGTCAAGATTTTCAGACGCGCCGCATGACTGATGGTGACGTGCTGAAAATGGTGTGGAGCTCGCGTGTTTCGAACGAGAAGCGTATTATGCCGTTTTTGCGCGCAGTAGCACAGCTGAAGCGCCCATACATGCTGTATATTTATGGCGATGGCAATGCTCTAAAAAAGGCGCAAAAGTTTGCGCGTGAGCATCGGCTGAAAGTGAAATTTTATGGTTGCCAACTGCGTCAGAAAATTTTGCAAAAAATGCAGGAAGCGCATCTAGGCGTGTTGGCGTCGTATAATTTTGATACGCAAGGTATGGTTTTGTTGGAATCGGAAGCGACGGGTCTGCCGGTGTTTTTCTGCGACCCGACATTAATCGAAGCCGTGCCAGAAGGTGGGTATGTTTTGGCGGGAGGGATTGATGCGACTTCGATGGCGTTGGCATTAGACAGTTTGCAGCCGGAGCAGATTGAGAAAATGAGCGCCGTGATGCTGAAAAATCGTCAAGACGTTTTGCAATCCAAACAAATTAAACAACTATTAAAAGTCTATGCGCTAGCAAAACAAATCCATAAAAGCAGAAAACTTAATTAAATAAAATTGCGGAAGTGGTGGCCTCGAGAGATTTATTGGGATTATATAAATTAAGGACAGCGATTTTGGCTGCAAGTTGCCCTGACCAAAGCGAAAAAGCGGAATAGCTAGTATCGACGAGATTGGTAGTAGTAATTTGACCATTATGTGCGACGATAATGTTATTTTCGTGGAGAGTGACAAAGGTAACATGGGGATAACTCAAAGTAAATTTATGTAGAGTTTCGAGAATAGGAATTAATGGTTGCGATAGCATGATCATTTTAGGATAGAAGATGTTGCGGAAGATTTTTTGCAGTTGCATCATGGTGGTGACGAGATAGAGGCTGGGGTGTTCGAGAATTTGCGTAAAACTTGGAGCCAGTAAATCGATGGCATCGCGTGTAATCAAGAGGGGGTTTGGTGTGTCGCCGATGGATTGAACAATTGCATCGCTGATGGCGATGGCGGTGGCGGAATTTTTGGATAAATCGCCTACAAGTAAAGTGAAATCAGTATTCTTAAAAGCATGTTGAACTTCGAAAGTTTTGGCAAAAGAGCCGCTATTAGTGGACGGTAGAAAATTTAGAAAAGGTAAAGGCGGCAGTTGGCTACGTAAGGCGTCGGGAAGAAAAAGTTGAATTTCTCGAATCGGAAAATTTTGATTAATGAATTCGGCGATTCGGACTACGCTATGGAAATTTTGACTGTTGCCGCCGATGATATTAATTTTGCCGGTTTTTTGCTCGGGAATGTTCCAGAGTAGGTCAGCGAAGAGAGGTTTGGTCTGTTTTTGCCAATAGGAAAAATCAGAATTAATCGGTGCGAAGGCCATTAAAACTCCAGTTCGATTGAGATTGGGCAATGATCGGAACCCATAATGTGATCGTGAATCTCTGCGGATTTGAGATGTGATGTGAGTTGTGCGGAGATGAAGAAATAATCAATGCGCCAACCGACGTTGCGTTCGCGGGCATGACCCCAATGTGACCACCAGCTGTATTTTTGTTGGCTAGGATAAAAGTAGCGAAAAGTATCGATCAGGCCGGAATCGAGATAATTTTTGATGCCCTGGCGTTCTTCTTCGGTGTAGCCGGCATTTTTTTCGTTTTCTTTGGGTCGAGCAAGATCGAGTGGTGTATGTGCGGCGTTGAAATCGCCGCAGATGATTACTGGTTTGGTTTGTTCAAGGATTTTGATATGCTGGAGTAGGGCTGGATCCCAAATTTGCTCACGTAGCGACAGTCGGGCGAGATTAGGTTTACTATTAGGTACATAAACGTTGACGAGGTAGAAGGGTTCGAATTCGACGGTTTGAATACGTCCTTCCGTAAGCGCGTTGCCGTGTTTATCTTCGGCCCAGGGATATTTGCTATTTAAGTCTCCGGCAAATTGATCGTAAGTATTGAGAGGTTGAAATTTAGTAAAAATGGCGGTGCCAGAATAACCAGCGCGCTCGGCACTATTCCAGATTTCGAGATAATCTGGCAGGTCTACTTCGGCTTGCCCAGGTTTGGCTTTGGTTTCTTGTAGGCAAAGGATGTCGGGCTGTTCGGCACTAATAAAATCTTGAAAAGTGCCGCGTTTTAATCCGGCTCGTAATCCATTGACATTCCATGAATAAATTCGCATTTGATCTCCTAAATGTTGTAAAAATTACAACGTTAATATTCGTGTCGCGAAAGGTCACGTTTTTTGATGGCTTCACGCTTGTCGTATTTTTTCTTGCTTTTTCCGGTAGCAATAACGAGTTTAATATAGCGGCCGTTGCCGATTAAACGTACGGGTACTAATTGCATGCCGGTCTGGCGGGCGTGTTCGAGCATGGCGATTTGTTTTTTGGTAGCAAGTAGTTTGATGTTTTTGGTAGTTTCGGCGCCGAGAGTGAGGTTATTGAGCCAAAGTTCGTGGTTGCGTAGAGTAACGAAGCTGCCTTTCAGCTGGACGTGATGATCGCGAATTGAGCGTACTTCGTGCCCAGAGAGTACCATGCCGCAAGATAGTTCTTCGTCGAGCTGGTAATCGTAATGGGCGCGACGATTGACGGTGACGGAAGTGGGCGTTTTCTTGGATTTTTTCATAACCATCCTTTTACATAATTACTCGACATGCTGGTCTTATTTTCCAGAGAAACTGACGTTTCTCAAAGTCGGAACTAGAGATTGTTTTCTCAAATTGTAAACACTTTTCTAAAACAATTCCAGTCCCGACGAGAGAAAATGTGATTTTCTCTCTCCTAAATAAATCCCGCATAACGTAATGGGCGCGACGATTGACGGTGACGGAAGTAGGCGTTTTCTTGGGTTTTTTCATAGTTCCTCTTTATTATAGCATGAGTTGTAGAGTTTAGCTGAATGATGGTAGAGTTTTCTAGGAATTTATGATACCTGATGGAGAGAATATCAAATAGATAGCAAATTGATTTTGGCTGTAGTTGGAAATGATATAATAGGACTATGGCGAAGGTTAAGAGTGACACAAAAACTACCACTAACACGAAATTATTTGGCCGATTGAGCCGTTGTTTTTTCATCATTGTTTTAGTTAGTTTACTAGCAGAGTTGGTTTTTCTGCCTTGTAGCGGTGAGTTTCGGATACTCGATCCGAATTATAGGCTTGATTATGATCATGGTGGTTGTCCTACATGTGGCTGTTCGATGCTGGAACCTGCTTGTAATCCTCGGGCGAAAGAAGCATACAACTGTTTACTGTTTGGCGATATACTAGATGTCGCGTTTTTGTTTAATGTTGGGATTGTGATAATTATAGTGATCTATAATATTGTTAGGAGTTTATATATACGGCATAGACAGGGTATGTGAATAGTATCGATATATATCGAAACGGCTAGAGTTTTGACTTTTGTGTTATAATATATAATGAAATATGCGTATTGCAATTACTTCAGATTTATATTATCCAATGACTAATGGCGTGGCTGTTTTTGCGCATAATTTGGCAAAGGGTTTGGCTAAGCAGGGGCATGAAGTGATGGTTTTGTGCCCGAGTTTTATTGGCAAGAAGCATCGGACGAAGCGTGATGGTGTGACGACGGTGTATTTGCGTTCAATTCGTTTTCCGTTTTATCCTGATCAAATTAATGAAGTTCCTGATAATAAAGAGATTTTAGGATTATCGTTGCCGCGGCTAGCTTATCGTCATGGGTTGTGGATTACGGTTGATCCGTATCCGGAGATGAAAAAGGCGTTGGATCGATTTCGGCCGGACGTAATTCACAATCAGACTGCAGAAATGATTGCGTTTGCGGCGCGACGTTATGCCAAGAAACGCGATATCCCGATGGTGAGTACCGGACACGCTTATCCGGATAATATTACGAGCCAGGTGAAGCTGTTGAAGCCGATTAAGCGTCCAGTTGATGCGATCCTGCGTTCTTATATGGCGAGTTTTTTGAAGCATTCCGAATATGCTACGATGCCTACGGAAATGGCGATCGAAGATTTAGTGCCAAAAAATCGGAAGCGTTTTAAAGTAACAGTTGAGCCTTTGTCGAATGGGGTGGACTTAACGAGTTTTACGCCGGGTAAGCCCGCGTCGAAAGTGTTGCGGCGTTTTCATCTTGATCCTGATAAGCCGCGAGTTTTGTACGTTGGACGCGTTGACCCGGAGAAAAGTATTAGTAATGTCATTTTGGCATTTGCGGAAGTACTAGAGCAAGTTCTGGAGGCAGAACTGGTAATTGTGGGCGATGGAATTGATCGTAGTCATTTGACTGATCTAGTAAAATCTTTGGGAATCGAAAAGTCCGTGCGGTTTTTGGGCAGGATTATGTTACCAGATGTCGTGGATATTTATCGAGCTTCGTCAATTTTTGCGACGGCCAGTGAAACGGAGACGCAAGGGATTGTGCTGATTGAAGCGGCGGCGACGGGTTTGCCTTTGGTGGCCGTGGATGCGGGAGCGGTGCGCGAACTTTGCCAAAACAAGAAAAATGGCTTACTTTGTAAACCGGGCGATACGGTAGAAATGGGCCGAGCCTTGACTAAGCTTTTGCGGGATGAAGATTTACGTAAGAAGTATGGCAAACAAAGCCTAGAGATTGCTAAGCAGCATGATTTGAATCGTACACTAGACCGGTTTGGTGAAATTTATCTGGAAGCAATTACTTTGAAAGGCAAGAAAGTTTCGCACAAAGTAAAACTAACGCGTAAACCGTTTCGTAAACGCTAAAATAGAGAAATTATGACGAAAAGTTAGAATCTGGGTTTAAGAAATCTAGAATAGCTTGGACGGTTTCTTGCGGTTTTTCATAATTATGGAGATGCCCAGTTTCTGGTAAGAAGTTGGTTTGAGCGGAAAGCTTTTCGGCTAGTTTGATGGTTGATTTTTTGCGGATGAGATGATCGTGCTCGCCGGCAATTAGTAAGACTTCTTTGTCGAGCCGAAAATCACCTACGGCATAGCGCGTCGAAAATTTGGCAGACTGGAGTACGTCGGCGCGTTTGGGCGGATGGTCGTTACTACAGGCGTGAGTGGTCTGCATGATGTTTTGAAATTCCTGCAGGCCATGAGGAACATGAAGATAAGCGGTTGTAATAAAATCAATACTGCGTCGGGGCAGATAGGCCGAAAGTGGCGAAATTACGGCAAAAGGACGTGCGGTTTTTGAAGAAATCGGTGATAGTAAAACTAACTTCTGATTGACGATATTGGGCCGTAAGCTAGCAGTGGCAGTAGCAACTAGTGAACCCATGGAATGACCGATAAGAACGGGGCGATCGAGTCGGTGATTGATAATATAGTCTGCGATATAATCGGCATAGGTGTACTGATTGTAATCGTGCATAGTGACGCCAGCGAAAGGCGGAATGGGTGGAGTGTGGACAGGATATCCGGCGTTCTCGAGCGCATGCGCGATGTTTTGGAGACCAAGTGGCGATCCGCGGAAACCGTGGATTAAAATGAGAGCAGGTTTGTGATTAGAAGTGGGGCTATTCGTTTTTGACATCTTTCAGAGCTTTTTTAATGGCAGGGCGATCAAACCCAATAATGCGTTGCCCGTTGATTTCGGTGACAGGTACAGAAGTGATATCGGGCATCGAGGTGGCATCGACTTCTTCGTATTCAATATTTTGTTTTTCGAGCCAATCCATTAGTGCATGACAATATGGACAGGTTTGAGTAGTGTAAACTTTAATCATGGTGCTATTATAACAGATGTTATATAAAATGTGTACCCTAGGACTTGTGATTGTATTTCTTGGCGGCGTCGAGTTGAGGATCGCGTTCGTGATTAATATCGTCGTAAGTGCGTTCGACTTCGACGTCGGGCTTGATTCCCTCTCCGTTAATACTAGAGCCGTGCGGCGTATACCAACGTGCCGTAGTGACTTTAAGCATGGCACCTTTGGACAGGTCTAATAAAGTCTGGACGACGCCTTTGCCGAAGGTGGTTTCTCCGATCAGAGTGGCTTTGTCGTAATCTTTGAGGGCCCCAGCGACAATTTCTGAAGCCGAAGCGGTGGCGCCATTAACCAGTACGACGGTAGGAATATCGGCAAGTTTAGCTTGACCGCGGTTGGAGTAGGTAGTCTCGTCGCGACTATTTTTGCTCTTTTGAATTAAGATTGGTTGACTGTCGACCCAGAGCGATAGGAGATCCTTAGCTGCGGAGACGTAACCGCCGCCGTTATTGCGCAAGTCAAGAATGACTTTGTTGATGCCACGCTTGTCGAACTCTTCGTTAACGATCTTGCGGACGAGAGTGCCGGTGTCGTCGTCGAAGCGTGTCACGGTGATAATAGCAGTTTTGTCATCATAGTCGACATAAGCTGAAACATTGTTAATTGCTTCGCGGGTCATTTTGAAAGTGTGTTCTTTGCCGTTACGAACGACGGTGACTTCGACTTCCGTGCCGGCTTCGCCGCGTAATTTGGACGCGATTTCGTCGGTGCTGGCGGCGTAGATTTCCTCGCCGTTGACTTTGTAAAGAATATCGCCAGCTTTGATACCGACCTTTTGGGCGGGATTGTCTGGTAAAGTACGTAAGACCTTGACATAACCATCGCGTAAAGCCATTTCGACGCCGATGCCAACTCCGGCTTCTCCGTGAAGCATATCTTGATACTCGTCGGCTTCGCTGGCGGTCATATAGGTAGTGTAGATGTCGCCGATGGCTTCGGTGAGGCCTTTTTTGGCGCCTTCAACTAAAACTTCTTTGTCGATGTCGCCGTCGTAGTTGTTGACTAAAGTCGAATATACTTCGTCTAATGAAGACCAATCGTTGGTGTTTTGCTTGGCGAAGCCGAGATAAGGCAGAAAATTATTGGAAAAATCTTTCCAGTTAAGACCGATAATACCGCCTAAAATCAGCGTAACTACGGCAGCGATAATCGCGCCTCCTAAGCTAACCTTTTTTTCTTCCCACTTTTGTGTCATATGGGAATATTATATCACGATTCTCAAAATTAAACTTAAAAAGTGAAAGTTTACCAACGGCGCTGATCGAGATGGATGTAATTATACATATAAGGATTAACATTATAACGAGCGCCGAAGTCTCCGGGTAAACCGCTTTTGGCGCTAGTGGAGTTGTTGTATTCGGTGAGATTGATGGTGCCGTTAGCGTTGATGCTTTCGACCCACATGACGTGTCCGTAGATGCCAGCAGTGCTAAAAGCGATGCTATGCGGGGCCGGTTGATCATCGACGACGTAACCGAGGCGTGTGGCTGTATTCCCCCAATCTTTGGCGTTACCCCATGCGGAAATATAAATTCCCCAAAATTCTTGCGCTTTCCAACCGGCGTAGCTGGTACACTGACAGACATATCCGCCAACGACGATATAGCCAACGTTGTCTTGTGGGCAACGATCGGCCCAAGGATAAGAGTTGTACCCTTCGCCGACTACACCGCCACTATTGTAGCGTGCAATTTCTTCGGCGATTTCACGCTGCATGGTTTCGCGTGCGGCGGCCGCGTCTTGTTCGTATGCTGCTGAATCGTTTTGGTAACGTTCGATTAGTGCTTGTTGTTCGGCGCGACGGTTGGCAATGACGCCACGAGTGGTTTCGGCACTAGCAATTAATGCATCAATGCTGGCTTTTTGAGATTCGAGCTCTTCTTTGAGTTTTTTGATAGTGTCGGCGGAAGATGTAACTTGATTTTTGACGTTAGTTTGGCGAGTTTGTTTTTCGGCGAGATCGCCTAATGAGCTGCTACTTGCAAGTAAAGAAATGGCATCAGTAGATTCTTCGAAATGCATATCGACTAATAATTTGGCGAGAGCGGCTTGCTGGAGACTGAGTTTATTCTCATTAACTTCAATTTGAGCCGCTAAATCTTCGGCGATAGCTTGATTCATGGCGATTTCGTCTTCAAGTGCAGCGATTTCAGAATTAAGGCGCTGAACTTCGCCTTCTAGGGTTTGGGCGTTTTCGGCGGCTTGGCGAGCGTTAGCTTCGGAAGCTTCGGCACGGTCGGCGGCTTCGCGACAAGCTTGACTAACGCAGCCGGCTGGATAAGCTTTGGCAGTGTCTTCCGGGATGACAATATGCAAGCTACTAATTGTCGTAATAAATGCTAACACAAAAACTAGGATAATATTTCGCAAACCAATTGTTTTGTGCTTTTGTCTAGTCATACCTATTATATATCACGCTTATGCTATTTTGTCTAGTGCATATGCTTTTGCATAGCTAGGCGTGCAGAAATGGTACCAATAACGATACCGACGCCAATCACTAAGAAATAAACCAAAACTAGTCTATTGGTGCCCATAAATTCTGAGACCAGAGAAACGTCGATACCGTAGGCGGAAAGTTTCGGTGCGATAAGGCAAAATCCAAAGTAGGCGGCAGTGCTTGCAAGAATTCCAGAAATAATGCCACAAATTTGAGCTTCAATCAAAAACGGTCCGCGAATAAAACTACTGTCAGCGCCAACTAATTTCATCATGTAGATTTCTTCGCGACGAGAGAAAATGGCCATGCGTATGGTATTGAAAATCACCAGTACGGAAATTACCAAGAAAACTGCTCCGAGAATAAGCCCGCCGTTTTTGGCGATATTTGCCCAAGAGTTGATGGTGGCGATTTCGGCTTGATTAACGTCGTAAGTAGGATCTTTGGTGGGATCAAGATAAGTTTGAAACATTTCACTATTATCAACGATGTAGCGAATGCCATTGAGGTTGTCCGGATCATGAACTTTAATGCGCATTACGGCTTGCATACTATTAAGCATGGCTTGGTACATGTCGGGATCATTCAGGACGGCCATAAGTTGTTCTTCGTTGGCGTTTTCAGCAATGAAGTTTTGGTATTCGGCTTCAGAACTAGATACTTCAACTTGACTGACATTTTCTTCAGAGCGCATTTCGTTAGCCATAATTTCGAGGTTTTCTTCACTTGTGCCAGGTTGAAAAAAGACGGTAATATCGATTTTTTGACGCATAGCATCTGCAGTGGCACTTAAAATCATGCTGGCGCCAACAGTCACAAGCAGAATAATAAGTGTAATTGTCATCACGAGTGTAGCGGCAACGGATAGCCAAATATTACGACGAAAACTAGCTACGCCGTATTTGACGATACGTCCGGCGCTGCGAATGTGACTAACATTGCTGTTTTCGACGAGCGTCTTTAGGTGTTCTTTTTGTTTTTGGCGAACAACTTTGCGCGATCGTGCTGGCTTAGAATTAGTGTTTGTTGGCATTTTTATAAAAGTCCTTTTGGCTTAGATAACTTGTTTGGATTTTGGCGGTTTGGCGACGGGTCGGATCGCTTGACGAAGGCTAGGTGCTGGTTTTAATTTGACAGTTTGACCAGGGCTGAGATTGCTAAGCTTGGGGGCAGCTCTAAGCGGTTTGCTGGCGGCATACCATTGGTTAGCAGAATCGCGATCGTATTTTTTGGCAGGCTTAGGTGGCGCGGTTGGTTTGGTTTTGCCATTGGTAGGCTTGGCTTTGCTAGAAGTGGCCGCTTTGCGCAAAGGCTTATTGTCGTGCTGAATGCGAACATTCGTCTGCATAGATGAGGCAAGACGATCTTTGGAAGTTTGGGAACGTTTAATAGGCGCCTTAGGCGTAGCGAATTGGGATTGAATAATGAGTTTTGGTTCGGGAAGATCAAAAGGTAATTCTGGTTCGTTGCCGAGACGATAAACGCCGCGAAGTTTTTGATCATCAATAATGCGACCGTCTTCGAGCGTGATGACGCGTTTGCTGAGGCTGTTGACGATGTTTTCGTTGTGGGTGGTGACGAGAATAGTGGTACCAAAATCGTTGATTTTTTGGAGTAATTCGATAATTTCGTGGCTAGTAACAGGATCGAGACTGCCAGTAGGCTCGTCGGCGATGAGGATTTTGGGCTGGCGGGCGACAGAGCGAGCAATACTAACGCGTTGGCGTTCACCACCAGAAAGTTGATTTGGGAAATTCTTTGCTTTGTGAGAGAGGCCGACTAGATCCAGGACTTTGGGAACGGTTTTGGTGATTTCGCGGTTGCTTATGCCGGCGATTTCGAGCGCGAAGGCGACGTTTTCGTAGACAGTGCGCATCGGAAGAAGTTTAAAGTCCTGAAAAACTATTCCGAGCCGACGACGATAGTGCGGAACATGGCGTCGCTTGACATAATCGAGGTCAATACCGCCAATGATAATTTTGCCAGAATCGGGCTGTTCTTCCCTGGTCATCATTTTGATTAAAGTAGATTTGCCAGCGCCAGATTTACCCACCAAAAAAACAAACTCGTGCGACTCGATATGTAGAGAAACATTATCTAATGCAGGCTCTTCGTCGCCGGGATAGGTTTTGGTGACTCGATCTAAGAGAATCATACTATTATCATACCACAAGCGAGATTAATTGTACAATGAAAAACGGTTGATGCTAACAATGATTTGAGTTAATTCTATAATAACATGTCGAACGGAAACAATAGCAAGACTAAGATTATCGGTATGAGATTGATAACTATAACTATTATTGCGCGAGTTTGAATAGGGTCCGGTAATGGTTCGCGATAAACTTGTTTAAAATTACGCTGTTCGATAAGTGCGCTAAGAGCGAGGAATATACAGATAACTGGTATTATCATGAAATACGAAATAAAGAGAATAAACATAATAATATTATGCATATTCTCATGGTAGGATAAAACATCCCCTATATATAATAAGGTGAAGAAAAGAATCTGTTGTACGACAAGTAAGGCCAGACCACAGTATTGCTTGATTTTGCAGGACTGTGTGATTTTGGCGAGTGCTAGCTTTTTTGTTGCTTTAGACGAAGTTTGTTTCTGTTTATTCATAATGCTCCTTTGATGATTGCATCTAGATATGCATCAATAAAGTCATCAATTTCGCCATTGAGAATTTTGTCTGGATCGTTGCTTTCATGTTTAGTGCGTGTGTCTTTAACGAGTTTGTAGGGTTGCAAAACATAATTGCGGATTTGTTGACCCCATTTGGCGGATTCGCCGGCGCGCAATTTGTCGATGCTCTCGGCGTGCTGTTCCCTTTGTAGTTGTAATAGTTTGCCGCGGAGAATTTCCATTGCTTTTTCTTTGTTTTGTAATTGCGAACGTTCGTTTTGAATGGCGACGACGGTATTAGTGGGTAAGTGGGTAATGCGTACGGCTGAATTGGTGGTGTTGACGGATTGGCCGCCATGGCCGCCAGAATGGTATACGTCGATGCGAAGATCTTTGTCGTTGATTTGGATGTCGTCGTCGGCCGTGATAATTGGTAAAATTTCGACGAGCGCAAAACTGGTCTGACGTAAATTATTGGCATTAAACGGAGAAAGCCGAACCAGACGATGGACGCCGTGTTCGCTTTTTAGAAAACCGTATGCGTTGGGCCCGATGATTTCATAGACGGCGGTTTTAATGCCAGCTTCTTCGCCAGCGCTGCGCTCTAGGCAACTAGTTTTGAACTTTTTGGATGCTGCCCAGCGTAAGTACATTCTTTCGAGCATGGCAGCCCAGTCCATAGCCTCGACTCCGCCTACTCCAGCGGTGATGCGTAAAATGGCGTTACGGCTATCGAGTGGATCCTTAAAGCGAAGGGATTTTTTGAGTTCAGACAAATTGTCGTGGAGTTGTTGAATTTGGGATTCTAGTTCCGATAATAACTCTGGGTCTTGCAAAACAAGTAATTCGCTGAGATCGTGAAGTTGTACTTGCAGTAATTGCCATGGTTGCACTAAATCAGTCAGTTGAGCGAGCTTTTCGTTTTGTTGGCGGGCGTTTTCGGGATTGCGCCAGAGTTCGGGATCGGAAATAATTTCTTCTAGTTGTTTAATTTCTTGCAGTTTTTGGTCGATTTGGAGTTGTTGCCAAGTTTTTTGGAGGTCCGCCTGTAAATCTTGCAGTTGTTTGTCGAGCTTATCGGCCATTATGAAAGTTCCTGAACTAATTTTTGGAATTGTTCGCCGCGATCATAAACGTTTTTGAACATATCAAAACTAGCGGCCGCTGGCGACATTAAAACGATAGGTGAATTGGGTGTATTGCTGAGCTTTTCGGCTTCAACTTTGGCGAGATTGACAGCTTCGTTTAAGGTTTTGGCAAGAAGCCATTTTTGATTAGCGGCGCGTTGATAAAGCTCTTGACCGGATTCGCCCATTAAAATGACTTTTTCTAAGGTAGGGGTATTACGAAAAAGTTGAATCAGTTCTGGTAAGTCGGCATAATTGGTCTTGTCGCGTCCGCCAGCAATCAAGATGATCGGGTTTTGCGGAAAGGCGGCGAGTGCGACTTGAGTAGAGGCGGGATTAGTCGAGAAATTATCATCGTAATAACGAACATGATTGAGCTCGCGAAGAAATTGTAGACGATGCGGTAATCCTTGGAAGGTTTGGAAAGTTTTTAGTAAAGTATCGTAATGCTGTTCGACTAAATCATTAATACTTAGCTGTAGATATGCGGCGACAGTTAGAAGAGCAGCCTGGGCGTTTTCTTGATTGTGTTGACCGATGATGCGGAGATTTTGGAATAAAGTAAGCAGCTGGAGATTGCTAGTGAATTGCGAAGTCGGAATTGGATAAGGGATTTTGTGGCCGGGGCTTTGTCTGGCGACTTGGATACTTTCGGAGTCGGGGGCGTAATAAATGCAAATATCATCAGCGGTCTGATGCTTTGTGATATTAGCTTTGGCTTGGACGTAATCTTCAAAATCACGATGTACATTCAAATGATCTGGTTCAATTTTCAGAACGACGGCGATGTGAGGTGATTTTTCTAAATCCCAAAGTTGAAAGCTGCTCATTTCATAGACAACAATATCGTCAGGTTTGATTTGGTTGAGAACGTCGAGCGCTGGTTTGCCGATATTGCCAAGTAACCAGACCTTTTTTTGTAGAGCTTCTGACATGGCAACAACGAGTGAGCTAGTAGTGCCCTTACCTTTGGTGCCAGTCACGCCAATAATCGGACAAGGGCAATGGTTGAAGAAGAGTTTGGTGACACTAGTCCAGGATGGACTCAGCGGAGGCACTGACGGACTGCGAACCACGACATCATAATCGTCTAATTTCATTGCGGGAAGATGTTGTGGTTCAAAATTATCAATAATAGCTATTTCTGCGCCGGGATGTAAGGCGCGAAAATATGTTTCTGCACTTTTACCTTCTTGACCGTACCCCAAAATCGCAATTTTCATATAGTTATTGTAGCATATTTTCGTGTAGGGGAGAGATTAAGTACTATTAAAACCTAAAAT